>JBAUII010000085.1:0-16545 GCA_049682815.1 Thermodesulfobacteriota bacterium
ATGAAGATGGGCGATTTGATGTATATTTTTGTGCTCAAAAAATTGCTCAAATTAAGTTGGTTTAGTATTATGAGAAAGTGTTACCTATGTCTCCGAACGTTTGTAACCCATGTCTCCGGTCTGCACACCCTTTACGAAAGGGGAGGAACTATTGTCACCTCCTTTTTATAAAAGGAGGGTTAGGGAGGATTAGAGGAAATTTCATGCATTATTATGTAAACTTCGACAGAAGTAGCTGAGAACTTTACGCCTCCACCAACGACCTCCTCCCCCTTTAGATAAAGGGGGACGTAGGGGGATTTGAGAAATCGCTCGAGCCAGGGAATTTCCTCCTTTTCTAAATGAGGATCAAGGAGGATTAGCGAATTTCTGGACAGCCCTCTCCTCACCGAGGACAAAACTCCTATCCTGAAAAAAGTCGAAGTGCGTGTCCTAACTTTGACGTAACTCTCTCGAGTTATTTCGAAATAATAAGAGCCCTAGGCTCTTATCCCTCATGGAGGTGGCAGCATTTGAGGTATGGAGAGATACCTAGGGCCCTAACTTGCGATGGAGTATCGCTCAACAATATTTAACCAGGATTTAATGTTTTTGTTTCGATAGTATTTCGTGAATAGTACTTGACAATTATAAAGGAACTATTGTATTATGGTATCAAAATGGTGAGGGCGGGGTTAAAGCTATGGAGGTTAGAAAGTACCAGTTCCAATTTGCTGTTTTCCTTCTAAAAAATTCTCACATCTATCTATTACAACCTTATCTACATTCCCTTTGTTCTCAACATACATCAAAAAATAAAGATTCTAAAACCAAAATCAAAGAGGTGTAACTATGAAAACATTTGTTAGAGTTTTCATTATTCTAGGTGCAATAGGAGCGATGGTTTTAGCTGCTGTACCCGCCCTGGCAGGGGTTGGTCCCCCGGCGGAAGATGCTCTTTGTCTTGCGGATTGCGCAGATGCTTTCGGTGAATGCAAAAGTACTTGCGCTATTACCTGTCCAGAATGTGCACCTGATGCATGTAGTGTTGATTGCGGTAATGAGCTTATAGTTTGCGTTGCTACGGAGTTTCCAGTCGGTTGTGGTTTTGTGCCCCGGCCGCGGTGTGGTAACTTGATCGTTGAGGCGGGGGAGCAGTGCGACCCGCCCGGGCCCGGGGGGGCGCAGTGTTCCGCCCTCCGGTTCTGCAATGTTAACTGCAGATGCGTGCCAGTAGGGCCGCCTTAAAATCTTATCGCCCTGCCAGAACGCTTAGGCACTTGAGGCACTTGTCCGTAAGCAAAAGGCCATCGGACGTTCTCCGTCAGGTGAGATAACTATTGCCTCCAAGCTACAGGGAATTCACTAGTTAGATTATAGTATACTGGCATATATTAGAGAGAACTAATTATTAAGGAGACGAGGTATATGAACTTTAAGACAAGCTACTATATATTTATATCATTTTTATTCGCTTTTGCCTTATACATTTTCCAATCAGAAATTGCACATGCAGGGATACCACCGGTGATCCAATGTCCGCCAGACATGAACATCGAATGCCCAAATCCGACGTCACCGCAGGACATAGGAGAAGCAACCTGCCAGGATACCAATCCCCAGATCACGTTCGACGACAATGGGGACGGGGAGGTACCCCCGTGCCCATCGATCATCGAGCGGACATGGACGTGCACAGATGCGAGTGGCGAACAGACCGCTTGCCAACAGACGATCACAGTCAATGACACCACTCCTCCCAACATCACGATCCCGCCCGATGTGACGGTAGAGTGCGGTGACCCAACGGATCCGACTGACACGGGTGAGGCAACCTGCTCTGACGACTGCGACCCTAGTCCTACCCCGACTTTCGTCGACGCAGTGAGTGGAGACTGTCCCCAAACAATCACGCGAACATGGACGTGCACCGACGCATGCGGAAACAGTGCGACGGCTACACAAACGATCACCTTGATGATGCCGCCTCCGGATGGGTGCTGTGTGTTACCAGATTTATCTTGCTCTATTCTCGCGGAGGAGGAATGTTCGGGGCAGGGAGGCGTATATCAGGGAGATGATACTCAGTGCTCTAGTGAAATTTGTGCAGACCACTACAAATGTTACGATGTATTATGGATGTCTGGGAGAAGTGCGCACTCTCTCTTCTTTCCACCTAGAGTTTTACTTGAAGATCAGTTCGAGTCGGAAGAGGCAAAAATCTTAGCTGCAGACACCTTCTGCAATCCGGTTAATAAAAACGGAGAGGGTATCTTTGATCCTACCGCTCATCTCACGTGCTATAATATTAGGAGACCTTTTTTCTCATTTTTCTCACCATCACCAGTACGCCACGTACAGGTTGTTAACCAGTTCGGTGAACAAGACTTCGTTGTCGGCCCGGCCAGGAACCTCTGCGTTCCAACTGAGAAAAACTATATTAGCTCTGATCTCAACATCAATCACTACAAGTGCTACGATATCGTGGATTTCGATGACTTTTTGTTCCCATTAGAAGCTGACTTAGTAGACCAGTTTGAAGAAAAGAGGACTGTTTTGTTAACTCCCAAACGCTTTTGCAATCCGGTTTCCAAGGATGATGGGCATGGAGTTACCCCTATAGTTGATCCCGACGCCCACCTGACCTGCTATGATATTTCTGATGAGAGATTAAGGTTTATCTCTGTGAGGGTTAGCAACCAGATTGATGAACTCCTGAAATTGCTTCTTGGAAAGCCCGAGTTTCTCTGCGTGCCATCTGGGAAATTTGAGAACTGAGAACCATTTTTGATTGAGGAACTGAATTAATTTTAAACTTAAACTAAACTTAACTTAAACTGGGGACAGCAGACACTATATTTTATTCACATAGGGCCGCCGGGAGGTTATGACCTCCCGGAGGTAAGTTAGTTCATCAGGAAGACCTGAGGAGTCCTTTCAACTCTTCTCTGCTCGGTGGTATACAACAAACATCGCAAAGAATGATCTGTTACGGGTTACAACCAACTCCAAAGAATAGTAATGATATGAATTTGATTTGTCTGCGGCAGGCTTCAAACTCCGCTTGGCTTAAACCCACTTTGTCAAATGCTAGTGCGAAGGAGTCGTCTCCGACATCGATTTCGGGGTCGCCCGTATCTTCTAGCTCTCCGCATTGAAATTCGTATCCGCACTCGAATTCGCCAATACCGTCATCTTCGGCTTCAAATTCAATTCTACAGTCATTTTCCCCGAACGCTTCGATGCTGCTGCTCCCGTCCGTGCACTGTTCAATTACGAATGATCCACCGATCTGCCTCACTTCCTTTCTCGCAAACACTAGTGCTGACAAGAAGCTACACGGGCATGTGGCAAGCAAGAGTGTGGCCTGCGCCTCTCTGATAGGCGTGGTTGATACGAAGAGTGTCGCCAGGGCAATGATCGTGATAAGTTTAAGGCTTATTATCTTTCTTAGTAAATTCATCCTGAAATTACCTCCTTTTATTTTTGCATTTAATTGTTTGCCAACCAGAATGACACCAGGAAACAATCATAGGCATCACCTCCTTTCATCTAATGTTACACATATGCTAAACATAAAGTCAATAAAAATTTAGTATTATTTCAGTGGCATAAATTTTATAGAACTTTTTATACCACTCAGTACTAAAACAATTCCAGGAATCACATATCCAATTGAAATTAGTTCACATAAGGGCCTCCGGGAGGTTGTGACCTCCCGGAGGTAAGTTAGTTCTTGTGTAATCGACGGGACCACCCCAATATGATATGAGTTGGGGTTTGTCGGAGATGGGTTCGGGGCTCACAAGCAGCCCGGCGCCGCGAAGCCGACGCAGTTGTTCGGCGTGTTGAAGAGCACCAGCGACGCGTTAAGGGTCGCGATGCCGCCGCCGTCGGAGGTGGCGGCGTTGTTGGACACGAGACTACCGGTGACCGTGAGCATGCCGTTGGGGCGGTTGCTGATCCCGCCGCCTACGTCGGAGGTGTTGGTGTTGACGGTGCTGGCGATGACAATGAGCGTGCTGAATGGCGCGTTGCGGATGCCGCCACTATTGCCGCCCGTCATGTTTTAGCGCACGGTGCTAAAGCTGATCGTGACCATGCCCTCGTCGTTGTTGATTCCCCCGCCGCCGTTCGTTGCAGTGTTATTTGCGATGTGGCTAAACTTGATCGTGATATAGCCCCCGTCCTCGTTGTAGATTCCCCCACCGGTATCGGCAGAACAAATAATAGGGGACGTCCCCTATAATTTTCTATAATTTTACTTTCTGACCCCCTGAGGTACTGACAGCCAGATTTCCTGCTAATCGTGAGGCTATCTTACATGGTCTGTCACGTGAAGTACTATCAAGTGGAACTTATCTGGGAGATTTCAAGAGGTTCATGAAAACATCTTTTAACAATAGCTGATTATCAATCATATCGGCATATTGCCCACGAAAGTCATCAGTATCCAAAAGTTTTATTTCCTGATTTAATGATTGGTTAATTGCCTCAATAAAGAGATTAGCAATAATAGCATATCCACCATTATTTGGATGAACTCCATCTAGACTAAATGCTGTAATTACTGCATCCTCTAATACAAAATCTCCAGAATATCCGTCCACTCCTTCGGCTATGAGCAGTTTATAAGCATTGAACATATCAACAACAGGTATATCGTGTTCTGAAGCCAGTTCTGAAATGATAGAATTAAATCTGCTAACAGCTTCTTGAACATTAGTCTTTTCAAAACCACTCAGAGTGAGATTTTCATTTAGCGGGATACCCGTCGGATTTAGACCCTCCATCAATATTTTCGAAACTATTGTCTCTGCCTCGGCAGTAGAAAAACCCATATCTTCTAGAGCCTCTTGATCGGGTATTCCTATACCTCCGAGATAAGCAAAAATAGCGGAAAACAATAGATGAACAACGTTTGATTCGTCTGTTAATAAGGGAATAAAAAGATTGTCACCAAAATCAATAGGATTAAAATCATCGTCAAATATTACAGGTACAGGCGACTCAATGCCTAAGCGTGGAACGGTTCGAAATATTCGTTTTGAGAACGTACAAAACGGAACCTCGGTCACATCCGGGATGTTGGCAATCACTATATCAGCAGAGGTATTATTATGCAATGTCTCCAATAATGACTTATATTCAACCATGAATTCGTCCTCTGGAGTAATATTATCTAGATTTCCACCACTCAACACAGCCCCAAGAACATCATTGTTGCCTAACCATAGCAGGATCAAGGAAGGGTCAAGCGCTATGGTTTGTTCTAATTGTGTGCCTAATCCCCGCAAGATAAACTCAAAAAATTGATTAGTATCAGAGGAGGTGGTATTACTAGCGTCAAATAACTCAGCTCCAGGAATTCCTAAGTTGTTATAAGGTCGCGGTAGGAAAAAGTTAACTAATAGAGAATCAGGATCTATATCAGGGTTATTAAATACTATTTCGCCATCCTCAAAAGTTAGAGGCGCCGTGCCAAAACTGGAGTTAGTGCTTAATCCGGGTGAAGCTATGAGCGGTTGTTCAAATCTCTTTCGTTCATCGATTTGTTGGCTGATTAAGAAAGGAAAATTATTCTCTTGAAAATCCTGTACCAAGCCATTTGATTGGACGCCCGCAACTAAGCTATCGCCTAGAGCTACAATTTTAGTTGGGTCGAGTTTTAACTCCTTACTTCCGGTGCCGTCATCGCAACCCAATAAAATGTAGATTGGAGATAGCAAAACTAAAAAAAGAAGTTTCTTAATTCTGTAGTTACACTTAGGCGTCATTTTACGGCAGGATTCTTCAGATAGAAAAATCATCTTAAAAATTTCTCACAATGAACGAACAATATCAGCCGCCAGATTCATATTGTAGGAATTAATACTGCACTGTTCCCCTCTTGTCAAGCTTGATGTAACTGAACTGAAGTCGATAGTTTTGAGTCCTTTCTCTCCTTCGCTTCATTGCTCCCTCTACTTTATGCTCTTCCTTATACCTTACTACACTTCTTCTAACTATTCTTAATGGGGCGGTATACTATAGTGCTCCCGCGGTAACTGTCAAGCCCATTGGATATGACAATAACCCTTGGTATATAAGACACGTGTTTATAAAGGAGCCGAGCAGCGGGCAGTGTATTGTGTACCTATTCGACACATCTTCGCCACCAGTACCCTCGGACAACAGATTCAATTTCATTGCAATTGGAGAAGATTAGGCTTGGGGCTTCTTTTATTCGCAAGCACTCGGGTCAATTAATGCGGATTTTGCAATTAGGTTCAATAATGGAGAAAATGGGGACGCATGTAGATGCTCAGAAATTAGGTAACTCCTTTGCTCTTGGTACTTTTGGTCGGGGTGGGCGGACTTGAACCGCCGACCTCTGCGTCCCGAACGCAGCGCTCTACCAACTGAGCCACACCCCGCGACGTTAAAAATTACAAATTACAAATTCCAAACTACAATAAGCAAAATCCAAACTGCTCTGAGTAGTTGTTAGAAAATTACGGATCCCGAATATCAAACTCCAAAAAAACCTAAAACGACAAAATGTAATAGACTTAATATTTAACACTAGCCTGGCGAATTTGCAACTGACCATCCTGGCACTCAAAATTCTGTAGATCTGCGATGATTAGATTTCTAATACAATGGACGCTCAGGTGAGCCAGGATCCTCTTGAGGCAGGAGCGATTCGGGCTCAGGAACAACTGGGTTGGCTTCGGGCTCCGAGACCCCTATTTTTGTGCTAGCCCGATAGAACGGGACAGGAATGTCCCGTCTATCCATCGTTAGGCCACCCGATAGCCGTAGGCGGGTTTTCTAAACCCGGATGTCACACGTAGCCTCCACCCGATATGGTCGTGTTAAAAAAACCCCCATCCTCACCTTCCCCCTTTAATAAAGGGGGAAGGGATAATTGTGTCTCGTCCTGATATAACGAAAGTTCAATCATGCATGAGCTAATTTGGAGAAATTTTATTTATACCCGAAAGTCATGGACTAACCTCTTCCTTCTCTAATATAGATCCCTCTAAGAGATGCGGGAAACCCTCTTTAATTTTTTGCAAGAGATCCGAGTCCATTTTAGCCTCTACTAATGTCTGAACGTTTGAGAGCTGTTTTAGAGTAAGATTCTTAGTGTTTCTTAAGTCAACCCCTTTTAAATTAGCGCTGCTCAGGTCAGCTTCGGTAAGTATCGCATTAGCGAGATTAGCGAACTCAAGCTGAGTGCCAATTAGGTTAGCCCTGGTAAGGTTTGCGCCAACAAGAATAGCACCGCCAAGATCCGCCCCGTTGAGATTCGTACCCATTAGGTTAGCTTCTGTCAGGTCAGCCTTGCTCAGAACTGCTCCCCTCAGAAAAGCCCCTCTCAAATTGGCCTTACTTAAGTTTGCCCCATTTAGATTAACTTTACTTAACGACGCCCAGGTAAGATCAGGGGTTAGATTGGAATCTGTATCCCTTTCCTGGTTCCATACATCGGTACCCTGCTTTATTAACTTTAGATGCGAACTGTTCGCCATAATATTTAAGGAAGTGATGAATTTTTCATGCTTTAAATATATTTACTCTGGCGCAATAATTAATCCTCAGGTTTCAAAATAACAGTTTTCCCCTGAAACAGGTCCCGAAATCTATGCGCGTCTGCCTCGGAACCAACGATAGAACCCCAATGCATCGGAATCGAAATCTTTGGCTTAAACTCATTTGCCATTCCAGCAGCCTCATCGGCAGTCATGGTATATGTCCCACCCACGGGAAGCAAAGCAATATCGACCTTAAGCTTTTTCATCTCCCCTATGGCGTCAGTGTCACCAGCATGATAGATACGCATACCGTCGACAGTAACGACATAACCGACCCAGCCACTTGTCTTGGGATGATAATTTTTCCCGACATTATAAGAAGGGACTGCCTCTATTGCGACTCCTTCAATTTCAACTTTATCACCAGCACTAACGATCCTCAGATCGCCGCTTAGTTTTGAGGCGGAATCCTTTGTTGCGACAATCGTAGTTTCTTTAGTTTGAATCTTCCTCACATCTTCTAGTGAAAGATGATCGAAGTGTGAATGTGTAATAAGGATCAAATTCGCCTTATCCTTTTTAACCTTCCAGGGGTCAAAATAGATCAACTTTCCATCTGCATCAAGCTTAAAACTTGCATGTCCAAGCCAGTAGAGACTTACTTTATCTTTTATTTCAAACATAAGAAATAAAGCTCAGCAAAGCAATACAAAGGGCGCTACGCCAAATCTAAGACTACGGCAAGCACCCATAGAAGTACTCAATGGTAATAATTAATTCCGGTCTTACTCTGCCCCAAATTCGTGAATTACCTGATATTGAGGATAAACAAAGCTACCATTCCACCAGACAGCCCATGTTGGATCCGCAATAGGCTTAATCTTGCTTAATGGATGGTTATCCGGAACCTTAAAGTTAATCTTTGCGTTTTTAGTTTCAGCGGCACGGGTTACATATGGAAGCGGATATTTCACAACCTGGTTGATGTGCTTGCCATCCTTTTGAGTATGAATCAGTCCAAAATAATTAAAATGCCCGCCCCCGAAACCTCCAAGCGTGTCTCCTACATCCGCGGTTGCTTCGATAAACGGCTTTCCGCCAACCGTCAATACCGCGTTCAATTTCCCATTCTCGACAGTTGCCGTTGTATTTCCAGGCTGCGCTGGTATTCCCGCCTTCTTAGTGAACTCTCGCATCGAGGGTGAGCTATTAAAGTAAAACACAAAATATCTTCCGGGATAACCGGAAGGTTGACCCATGTTATAACCATCCTGACCCTTAAGTTCCACAGCAAGATACGTAAGAGTATATGCGCCAAAACCAGAGGTCTGGTTTGGATCAGGAACGGTGTACATATTTATGACTACTTGATTTTCAGGGTTTGGTTCCAGTCCCTGAGGAAGGAGCGATTTTAGAACCAAAGGATCAGCCTTATACGCTGCGATAAACCCCGACGCATCTGTAACGAGCTGCGGCGGCGGTAGCGGCTGTGACTCTTCCGCTGCCGCATTCCTTAGATTCCCCAAGAGACATGTTACGGTAGCTATCAACATGATAATCGCTAGACATCCAGCACTTCTTAAGGTTTCCCACGATCTCATTTATTCTTCACCTCCGATCTGAATTTGATTTTAATATTTATAATATTGAATAGTATACGTCTGTTGTCAATATAATAATCTTATCTATGTATCTTTTGCCTATCGCTTATTATTTGTAACTTTAATTTATTTCTCATATTATATTCAATCAATTCAAAACCAACGTATCGTGGTAAAAGATGAACAAATCATGATCATAGGACCCGACACATGAAGAAAATCAAAGGACTATCAGGGCAGGATGTCTACCGTAGGTTCGAATTAAAGAAACTCGGATTTGAAACGACAGATGAGCTCTTACCCTGTAAAGAGTTTATCGGACAGGAGAGATCTTATAAGGCAATACAATTTGGACTAGGTATGGAACACGGGGGGTACAATCTCTACCTGGCAGGCCCTCCCGGAGTGGGAAAAAAGAGTGTCATAATTGAAATACTGACAAAGCTGGCTAAAGAAAAGCCAACCCCACCCGATTGGTGCTATGTCTTTAACGTGCACGAGCCGAATGAACCCAAGGCGATTCGGTTCCCGACCGGCCTGGGAAGGGCCTTCAAAAAGGACATGGAAGAACTCCTGGAGTTAATGAAGACGGAAATACCCAAGGCCTTTGAGAAAAAGGAATTTGAAGAGCAGAGAATGAATATAATGAACGAGTTTCAGAGAAATAAGAATATAATTTTTGACGAGCTGCATAATAAGGCCGCGGGACAAGACATGCAATTACAGTTTACCCCGACAGGCATTTTAACAATACCCTTATTTAGGGGAAAACCACTTTCACAAGAAGAATATAATAAATTGAACGACAATCAGAAGGAGGACATAAGAAGAAGAAGAGAAATCGTCGAAGAGGAAATTGCTAAATCGATAAAACGGGCTAGAAAACTTGAAAAAGAGGCCATGGATAAGGTTAAAGAGCTCGAGAATAAAGTTGCACTCTTCTCTGTTCGGGATATCCTCGATAACATCAGAGAGAAATACAATTCGCATCCAGATGTGATTGACTACCTGGATATGGTTCAAAAGCACATGCTTGAACATATAGATAACTTCCTCCCCGATAGCGGTAGAGACGCTGGCGGGGCACTGCCCTTCAGGATTCCCCAGCAGCAACCTACTTTTACGGAGTATAAGGTCAATGTCTTTATCGATAACTCAAACACAGAAGGTGCACCGTTGATTTTCGAGTCAAATCCCACTTATACGAATCTATTCGGGATAATCGAAAGGGAGTCGAGGTTTGGCGTACTGGTAACCGATTTTACAATGATCCATCCGGGCTCCATTGCAAAGGCGAATGGAGGATATCTCGTCGTAGACGTGCTGGATATCCTTAAATATCCGTTTGTTTGGGACACCCTAAAAAAGGTCTTAGAAAATCGAGAATTACGTGTAGAAGATGTTTATCAGCAATATGGCTTGATTAGTACAATAGGTCTAAGACCGGAGCCGATAAAACTAGATCTGAAGGTAATAATGTTAGGGAGCCCATATCTTTATCACCTCTTATATGCATATGATGAAGACTTCAAAAAGCTATTTAAGGTCAAAGCAGATTTCGACTCTGTTGTTGAGATAGAGAATAATACGCTCGCTCAATACGCATCCAGTATCAAGACAATTTGTGAAAACGATAACTTAAAGCAGTTTGACAGAAGCGGAGTAGAAGCCGTAATCGAATATTCGTCGAGGCTTGCCGGTGATCAAAATAAATTATCTGTGGACTTCGGTTCAGTCTCGAAGATCGTTAAGGAGGCGAGTTACTGGTCGAGTTTAGGTAACAAAAATAAGTATGTTTCTAGAAGACATGTGGAAAAAGCGATTGAAGAAAAGGTATATAGATCGAACATGATTGAAGAAAAGATTCAAGAGCTGATAAATAAGGGGATAATTCTCGTAGATACCAGGGGCGAAGTTACGGGACAGATTAATGGTCTTTCCGTATACAATTTGGGTGATTATTCGTTCGGAAAACCCTCTAGAATAACCTGTGAAACCTATATGGGGATGGAAGGGGTTGTGAACATAGAAAGACAGGCTAAGCTAAGTGGGAGTATACACGATAAGGGTGTCCTTATACTAAGTGGTTATTTAGGAACGAAATACGCTCAGAAAAAACCACTAAGCCTATCGGCAACCCTGGCGTTTGAGCAGAGCTACGAAATGATCGAAGGGGACAGCGCGTCCGCAGCAGAACTCCTAGCCCTCATCTCAAGCTTATCAGACATCCCAATAAAACAGTGCTTTGCCATTACAGGATCAGTAAATCAGAAAGGACAGATTCAACCAATTGGTGGCGTCAATGAAAAAGTGGAGGGTTTCTTTCATGTATGCAAGGCAAATGGCTTAACAGGTCAGCATGGTGTCATAATTCCGCACCAAAATGTAAGAAATCTCATGCTAAAAAAGGAGGTCGTGGACGCAATAGAAGCTCGGAAATTTCACATATATCCCGTAAAGACGGTTGATGAGGCTATAGAGGTTCTTACCGGTGTTGAGGCGGGCAAAAAGAGGCCCGATGGGAAATTCAAAAAAGGAACGGTTAATTACCTTGTCGACAAACGTCTGATGGAACTTGCCGAGGATTACAGAAAATTTGCAAGGCGAAACCGGAGAAAACTCCAAGATAAAAGCTGATAGAATTCGTTAACTTCTAATTTTTTAGCGGATGAAAAAATCAAAAGCTATATACCAATTCGTATGTCAGCATTGTGGTAACACATCGCCAAGGTGGATTGGTAGATGTCCTTCATGTGACGAATGGAACTCCTACGTCGAAGAAAGGATTCAGAAGAGTAAAACTGATAATATTAAACAAGCCTTTAGACCAACACCCATTCCTATCACAGGTATAGAAGGCGGGAAGGAGGAAAGGTTGCCAACCCGTATAGGTGAGCTTGATAGGGTGCTCGGGGGTGGGTTTGTCCCGGGTTCAGTCGTACTAGTTGGTGGCGATCCTGGAATCGGCAAATCAACACTTGCACTCCAAATGCTTACCAACATAGCCACATCAAAGTTGAAGGTTTTATATGTGACAGGCGAGGAATCTCCCGAACAGGTTAAGCTCAGGGCAAAAAGAACCGGATCGGGGTCTGAGTCACTCTTCGTGCTTGCGGAAAACTCGGTCGAGCATATTTTAGAAGAATTGACAAAACTTTCGCCCCATGTCGTCGTTGTCGATTCAATCCAAACTGTTTACACCGAGGATTTCCCTTCTGCACCCGGAAGCGTAGGTCAGATTCGAGAATGCGCGGCCAGACTAATGCATTATGCCAAATCGCAAGGCACGTCCATTTTTCTCGTCGGTCATGTCACCAAGGAGGGAACCATTGCAGGTCCAAGGGTCCTAGAGCATCTTGTGGATACGGTACTTTACTTCGAAGGTGAGAGGGATCATCCATACCGGATATTAAGGGCCGTAAAAAATAGATATGGTTCTACAAATGAGATTGGCGTATTTGAAATGCAGGAATCGGGACTTAAAGAAGTAAACAACCCGTCTGAAATATTTCTGTCAGAACGTCCCATCGGGGCTTCTGGATCGGTCGTAACCCCAAGCATTGAGGGAACACGGCCCATACTGGTCGAGATTCAAGCCCTGGTATCGCCATGCAATTTCGGCGTTCCACGAAGAACAACCATCGGAATCGATTATAACCGTGTATCTCTACTAGTGGCGGTCCTTGAGAAGAGAGCGGGGCTAAATATTTTAGCCCAGGATATTTTCATGAACGTCGCAGGGGGGATAAAGATCGTGGAACCTGCCATAGACCTTGGGGTGAGCGTTGCACTTGTTTCAAGCTTTTTGAATAGGCCCATACAACACACTTTAGTAGTGTTTGGCGAAGTCGGATTATCAGGTGAAGTAAGGGGGGTCTCGCATGTCGAACAAAGATTAAAAGAGGCTGAGAAATTAGGTTTTAAGAAATGTATTCTACCACGGATAAATGTTGAAAGAATAAAATCTCCGGGCATATCCCTATCCCTCGTGGGCGTAACTTCCATTGAAAACGCGATTGAGGCAATCTTTTAGGAGATTACTCACGTAGTGTAATTTTTTTAAACGCGCAACTGAAAAGTCGCGCCTATCGACATCACCCAATGGATACTCCGTAAATAGGCGGGGTTTTCCAAACCCGCATATCAATTTTTTCAAATCTGCAAATGAATCTCCCTGCAGCGAGTGCAGGGTATCATAATAGAAACTCAAGGTCTCGGATGTCATTTGAGGAACCCTGAGCCAAGTCGAAGGGGACGAAGCAATCTAAAACCGGGGAAAAGGATGAGATTGCTTCAATTTGCTCCGCAAATTTCGCAATGACAGGCGAGGGTAGGCCCTTTGACATGTAAACCCTTACTGCTATGATAAACTCGATGACAAAATACACGAGTACTTCCCCTATTGGCGTATTCGATTCGGGTATCGGTGGTCTAACGGTACTCGGCGAAATAAAAAAGCTATTACCAGATGAAAATTTTGTTTACTTAGGCGATACAGCCAGGGTTCCGTACGGTACAAAATCAAGCAAGACCGTAATAACATATTCGCAAATGAATTCCAAATTTCTCTTATCAAAAGGGGTTAAACTGTTGGTTGTAGCCTGTAACACCGCCTCCGCCGTAGCTCTTCCCAGTCTAAGATGGGACCTTGAAATCCCAATCATTGGCGTTATTGAGCCCGGCGCGAGAAAGGCCGTCAGCACCACAAAAACGGGGATTGTGGGCGTGATTGGAACACCTTCAACCATAAAGAGCGATGCGTATACAAAGGCCATTGAGAACATATCCCCAGATATAGAAGTAGTTTCCAAAGCCTGTCCGCTATTTGTCCCATTGGCGGAGGAGGGCTGGACTGAGGGCGAAATTGCAGAACTAGCAGCAAAAAGCTACCTCGGGCCGTTAAAGGAATCCGGAATTGATGTGTTGATACTCGGATGCACGCATTACCCTCTTCTAAAGGCTACGATTCAAAAGGTGGTTGGCGATAGTGTTAAATTAATAGACTCAGCCGAGGAAACAGCAATAGAGATAAAGAGAATCTTAAACGACAAAAAATCGCTAAATAGTAATCCCTCACAAACTCAACAGGAATTCTACCTCACCGATGTCTCAGAATCGTTCATAAATATAGCCGGAAGATTTCTCGGTGGCGAAATCGATCGTATTTATCAGATTGATCTGAAAGAGGACCAGTAGGTTAATGAAAGGACGATGTTAGGTCAATTACCTTTAACTTGCAAATTCCCTGTAGTTTCCCGAGGGAGTTTCATTCTTGGAAATCATAAAAGCTTAGTCTTGCGCCATTAGTTTCTTAACTTCTTCAGTAAGCGGAGGAAGCACATCAAACAAGTCTCCACATATTCCGTAATCGCATTTTTTAAAGATCGGGGCATCCGGATCCTTATTTATCGCAACTATCACCTTTGACGAGCCCATACCCGAGAAATGTTGGATCGCACCTGAGACTGCCACCCCGACATATAAGGAAGGCGAAATCGCTTTTCCTGTCTGGCCAATCTGCATATCGTAAGGGCAATAACCCGCATCAACAGCAGCACGCGTCGCACCAGGAGCAGCACGAAAGGCCTCGGCGAGCTCATAGATATGTTTGAAGTTTTCCTCGCTTCCTAGACCCCTGCCACCTGCGACTACCCTATCAGCTTCCGTAAGTGCTGGAAGATCAGACTTCTTCGTTTTTATCTCTACAACCCGGGTCGGGATTTCATCAGGATTTATTGCTATCGATTCATTTATTATCTCAGGGGTCTTTGGATCTTCCTCCGGCTTGAAGGAGTTTGGCCTTACAGTCGTCATCATGGGTTTATTATCCAGAAATTCCTGAGTACTGATCACCTTGCTGGAGTGTGAATAACGCTGGATTTTTAATCTAAGATCATCCGTCAGGTCTATGTCAATGGCATCCATGGTCAACCCTGCCTGAACACGTCCAGCAACCCTTGGAAAGTAATCCTCAGTAAAATTAGTATTACCCGCAATTACAATATCTGGTTCATATTTTTTAATCAATTCTGTAAGTGCTTTAGTATACCCATCAGGATTCGAATCTTTTAAAATGTCGTTTTCAACCACAAATACCTTTTCGGCTCCGTACTTCCCTAACTCAGGTGCAAGCCCCGAAACTCCGGAGCCGAGGAGAACACCGCAAAGTGTCCCGTTCAATTTCCCGACAAGCTTTCTCCTCGCCTCTGATAATGCCTCAAAGGTGACCTTCCTGATCGTTCCATCTAATTTGAGATCTGCAACTACCCAAACGCCATTGCTCATTTTCTTCCTCCTATCAAGTAAGAGTATCTATAATCAAATCACCTTAGCTTCTTCCCTGAGGAGCCTGAGAAGCTCGCCGGCAGACTCTCTGACTTCATCGCCCCTGACCGTTGGATTGTCTTTACCTGTAATAATCTTTAATTTTCTTTCTATCTGCGGAACACGAATACCAGTTGTCTTGACGCGAGACCCGTCTTTTCCCAGAGCTTCCCTGGTTAAGCCAAGTTCAGACAGGCTGATATGATCTATACCAACCTCTTTCAATGGCTTCTTCTTTGCCTTCATAATCCCCGGGAGCGACGCATACCTGGGCTCGTTCATACCATCCGGACATGTGATAAGCGCTGGCAGTGGGACCTCAACTACAACGTGACCACCATCGATTTCCTTTTGGCACGTAACCTTCTTTTGATCCGGATCAATCTGGATTATCTTACTTACAAGGGCGACATGCGGTATACCTAACTCCTCCGCAACATGAATTCCAACCTGAACAGACTCTTGATCTATAATCTTGAATCCCGTCAATATCAGATCGTATTCGCCAAGCTTCCTAATCTCACTTCCCAGAACCTTACCAATAGCATAATTATCGGACAATCCAAAACTATCGTCTTTTATGTGCACCGCGCTGTCCGCACCCATGGCAAGTCCGGTGCGAAGCGCCTCCACCGCCCGAGCTGGTCCCATAGTGACGAGTATTACCTCTCCCCCAAATTTCTCCTTTGTCCTGAGGGCTTCTTCAATTGCAAATTCGTCATAAGGGTTTAGAATCCATTTCATCGCTGAGGTGTCAATAGCATCCCCACTTGAGGCAACACCTATCTTCGCCTCTGTGTCCTGAGTCTGACTGATAACGACTATGATTTTCATTTTTTTCGACTCCCTTTGTTATATGTAGGAGAGCTTTGACCTACTGGGAACATTGCAAAAACACCACTCACCTAGGTACAAAGCGAGCATAAGTTTATCATCCATCCTGTGCTTTTCAACAAAAACTTGTATATTACTTATCAAAACCAATAAACTACAACTGTTCAATTTATAGTTTCTCGCTTTGGCAGAGTATGTCCCGTTTTTAGTTGGTAAGTGTAAGAGGAGGCAAAATACATTTAAGCAGCCCTCCTTTCAAAGTCTGGTTCAATGAGTATGTGCTTCAA
>JBAUII010000086.1:0-2170 GCA_049682815.1 Thermodesulfobacteriota bacterium
TCTCTCTATAAATTCTCTGAAGCCCAGTAGCTCCTCTTTTGCCACTGAACCCTTCTTTGTCTTCCTGGGCATGAATCTTGAAAACACGAGAACAAATAGACCCGACAGGGCTATAGACAACTTTATCCCCCAGGATTGAAATAGAAACATAGAGGCCACAATTATTCCAATCCCTATCCATTTAAATATTTTCCGAATGTTCTCAGGGTTCGAGGGAAAGTATCTACTGAAAATAAGCTCTCGATAAAGTGCCTTCTTGATCGGTGGAAGTACCTTGTAAAAATTGTCCTTCAGTTCCGAAATCATTACCTTGCCCTTACCCGCCCCGAAGAGCCCAGAAAACACCTTATGCTCATGGGCCTTAAGCTCATCTTCTCCCGGCTCCCTGAGTTTAATGAGCTTGTAGTCCCTATCCGAAAAGAATATAAATTTTGTGCTCTCGGTCTCTTCGATTTTCAGAAACCCTCTTACGGCGAGGTCTATAACAGTCGATGTTATATCTAGGATGTCGGCGCTTTCGTCCATCAGTGTTCCTGCCTCAGCGGGCGTAATATCACGAGGCGGTTCATACCTCACAGCTACTACGCCCTTTCCATCGGGGTCTCTACCCATCGAATACCAAACATACGATATCAGAAAGAGGGTCAAGAACGGCAAAGCGAAAAACCAGTTATCAGAGATAAACCAGGAAGCCTTGCTTAGATTTGATGGATCCTTAAAATACCCCTTCGGAACTCCTATAACGATTGAAAGTCCTTCTCCCTCTCCAAAGTCCCTCAAGGCGCTAAATTCGATGCCTGTCGGAGTGATATTAGAATAACATTCCTCTGCTTTAGAGCCGTAAACACCTGTGTAGCATTTACCAGTGGCACCCTGGGGCACCCCATGATCAAAGTAAACCTTTGCACTAGCTCTCCCTATCGGAACCTTCCACTCGTTACCTGTAACGTTCCAATAGATCTCGTCATGGTCTTTAAAGAAGGATATCGCACCATCAACCGTATAATCGATCCTATAATTCTTTGCACCACTCACGACCTTATCCGGATCTCCGATCCTAAGGATCAACCTTCCCTGATCGCGACTAACCTTTTTCTCATAAGGTACCCCATCAAAATTAGTAGCCCTATTAGGATGCATTCTCAGGTTATAGTTCTTGATGCCCATCTGGTATTTGTAAGGTATCTCCCGCATTATTCCGTGTTTGGACTCGGTACCAAAATCGTACTCGATGTCCTCTTGTACGCTGATAGACCCATCCTCGCTTATTAGCATTTCCACATAAAAATCCTTTATCTCTTCGGCATAGAGGGGAGCGAAAAACGAGGTAATATAGATAGATAGGGCAACGAAAAAAGTGGATTTCATTAAAGCTATAATAAATGTGTCTTTAATTGCCAGATTAGGTTACATGATATTCATATCATTGATTTGCCTGTTCGACCGAATAGGGGCAATTCATGAATTGCCCCTACTTTGACGTATAATTCAGCCAAAACTCACACTGGGAGCTTTTCTTTCATCCGGAGTCTCAAGCTCAAAATATTCTCTTTTTTGGAAGTTAAACATATTTGCGACTACATTGCTTGGTACTGATTCGATCTTTGTGTTCAAATCCCTGACCACAGCATTATAATACCTTCTTGAAAGCTGAATCTGCTCTTCAATATTCGACAGCTCCTTTTGAAGTTCGATAAAATTCTGATTTGCCTTTAGCTCGGGATAGGCCTCAGCCAGCGCAAATAGACTCCTGAGTGTCGACTGAAGAATATTCTCCGTATGTGTTTTATCATTTGGAGAAGAAGCCTGCATAGCGTCATTTCTAGCCTTAACTACCTTATCGAATGTCTCTTTCTCATGCGATGCATATCCCTTTACAGCTTCAACCAGGTTCGGAATGAGGTCATATCTTCTCTTAAGCTGCACGTCGACATCAGACCACGATTGATCAGCGGTATTCCTCAGTCTTATAAGCGAATTATATATGCCAACAGAAATAGCAATCAATACGCCTATAATTATTAGTATGATTAAAATTCCCGACATATTTCAATTTCTCCTCAGAATTTATTTAGGAGCTTGTCTAGAACAGCATAATAAAATAAGCTGAATCTATGTCAAGCAAGTGGATAAAGAAGAGCAAACTAAGCAACAGAACGATAGGAAGATT
>JBAUII010000087.1:0-52680 GCA_049682815.1 Thermodesulfobacteriota bacterium
TTCTGATCTCTTCATGCTCCTCAGTGAGTAAAGGCATTACTTTATCCTCCGAAAATTATCCGTGTGATCTTATGCGGGGGTTTTAGAAACCACCTAAGTTTACTCGATAACGCCTTATCTGCAATAAAAACAGCGGGGGAAAATATATCATAAAGATGTCAAGTATTATGGATAGTCGGGACTTTCAAGTCCCGATAGTACTTTGGCTACAGGCTCCGAACGCTACTTACTCTTTATTAGGGTATAAACTTTCGGTGCCGTATAAGTATATATAAACTGGGAATTTAAACCGGAGTCTTTATGACTTTCGGTGTAATCCGTCAATAAGGATGATTTAAGTTACATGATTCAAATAGATTAAGATGGTAATATATTACGGTACTTGCTTGATGATTAATAATTAACTAATTGGATCCATAAAGGAGGAGAGATGATGATTTTAGATCAATTTATGGGCCTGGTGTATGTCCTAGGAGCCCTTTTTCTATCAATATTTGCAATTGGCATTGATACGGCCGTAAACGCTGAGGTTCTGGCAAGCGATATACATCGTGCAAATTTTTCAGAAACTGAAGTGGGTTACATTCACAAGGAAAAAATCTACACCGTTCCGGTTGAAGGGGGTATTCAGGTGAACGGTGGAAACAACAATCCTTTGGCCACTGATAATTCATTTACTTATAAATTATCGCAAAACGACAAGGGAGGGGAATCCACCGATGCCAAAGATGAAAAAGCCGATACGGCAAAGGAACAGGGTGTTCTTAAGGAAAGCGGCTCAGGTATGGTTTTTGAGCCCATACAGTATTGTCAGGGAAGGTTTAAGAGGTTAGGGGGTACCGGCGTGGAGATCATTACAATCAGGTGTCCGAAAGTGGATGATAGTTGTAACTGCGAGGCTGATAAGAAAAGCCCGACTAAATGGATTGAATGCGGCGGTGCCAGGAAAGACTCTACGGCCGGGTCAGACCTTTTGAGCTGTGAATCTAAAATAATTGGCTGTGACGCGGCTGCGAACTCAGAATAGGAGAATTTTGAATTCGAAGAGAGTAATAGCCGCGTCGTGACTAAAATTTGCAGAAAAGGTGTAATATCAAAACATTGGGTATATTAATTTAGTGGGTTATCTTGATGTAGCACGAAAGGCGGCACTTGAAGCTGGTGAATTGCTTAAAGGCTATCTGGGAAAGGTCGGAGAGGTTGAATACAAGGCGAAGAACAGCCTTGTGACCGAGGCTGACAGGGTTGCGGAAGCCCTTATAATAAGAATGATTAAAGAAAAATTCCCAGCCCATGGAATCCTTGCGGAGGAATCCGGGATTCAAAGGCAAGAGTCAAATTATCTTTGGATAATTGACCCTCTCGATGGAACGACAAATTTCACTCATACCTATCCCTTCTTTTCTGTTTCGATCGCGCTGGAAATAGACGGCGAGGTTAAAATTGGACTGATATACGATCCGATTAAGGATGAGATGTTCATCGGAGAGCGCGCGGGGGGTGCCCGGATGAACGATAAGAAAATAGTTGTTTCTGATGCGTTCAAGGTGGAAGAGAGTAATTTATGCACCGGATTTATACACACCGCGGACTGGATGGTTGAGGAAAATTTGACGCATTTTGCGAATTTTATTAGGCGCGCGAGGGCGGTCAGGAGAGACGGCTCTGCGGCACTCGATCTCTGTTATGTGGCCTGTGGAAGGTATGATGGCTTCTGGGAGCTTGGGTTAAACCCGTGGGATACTGCCGCGGGGTATCTTATTGTAGAAGAAGCAGGCGGCAGGGTGACAAAATTCGGAGGAGAAGAGTACAACATAAATAATCAAGAGATCATAGCGAGCAACGGTAAAATCCATGATGAGATGATGAATGTGCTTTCATCGGGAAGGAGCAATATTCCCAGGGAATCGACAGTCAAGGATTGATTCACTAACCCTTGCAGCAATTTTGAATTAGATGCTGCACATGCCATTATTAATCCATTCTTCGTGATCGATAGTTTTTTGTGTTCTATAGGTCTTACCCTTAGTAAGAAGCTCTCGTCAATACTAAAAAGCGTATAAAATTTATGACTTTAAGTTTATAATTAAATCAATTAACTGAAGGGGCAAGAAAATGAATAATTGGTCAATAAAGGACTGGATACCGTTGGTGAATAAGCTTGTCTGGCCTGTGTTTATCGTATTACTTTTATTGGTATTTCAATCACAGGTGAGGGAGATTTATAGAGTTCTTCTAGATTCTATGAAGGCGGGCAGAAGCATAAAGGTGGGTGGATTTTTGGAATTGGGAGAGTTGGCGAAGGATACCCAGATTAGTCAATTGTCTTTTGACAATATCTCAATTGAGGCTGTAGGCGGGTCCGAAGGGGTAGTACGGAAAGGTTCTGTTTCGTATCTTCAAAAGCTACAGGAGGAGCTACGCCAGAATCCATCGAGGAGAATCGATACCTTACTTATAATTGATGATGTCTCCTACTCTCCAGAATTAATCAGGAAGTATATCGGCACGCTCGGCCTTCGTTTCGTCGTATTTCAAAAGAGCGATCAGTTTGATGGCTGGATAAGCTCTACGACATTCGTCGCTCAATTATCAGGACAAGAGGGCATGCTCTCTTATTCCGATTTAAGGAGTGCAATAATTGGAATCAGGAAGGAATCCGTCCAATCAAATGCCACTGCTAAAGAGGTTTTACAATTGATGCAGGAAATACACGTCGACTCAGTTCCTGTCCTTGATACAAACGATAGGTGGCTATTTTTCGCGAATCGCGAAGAAATTCTTGCCCGGCTCATGACAGCCATTCTAATTGATTGACATAGAAGGAGTGATACGAGTGCTCTTTCATGAACTGATGTATGCATATTAAGAAAAGAAGGTGAAACTAATTTCTAATTTTGACGTTAATAAATGTAGCATCATCATTTGATTGAGGATTAAAGGTTGTATAGGTGTATATGAGATTAGGAGAGACTAAATTTTCGAATGGCGGCGAATGGGGTGTAATCTGCAAATACATTAGGGTTGACCCTTCAGGGATTTTATGCACAATGTATAATATGTATATGGATGCCTGAAAGAGGTGAAATGTATGAAAGCTCTTAGATTCTTTAGTATGGTATTTCTTGCCGCGTTGATATTCACTCAGGGTGCTGAACCCGGCATGGCTCGTAATTTTGGACACGGGGGAGGGTATAGAGGGGGACATGGAGGCTGGAGTCAAGGTGGTCATGGCGGTCATCGTGGCTGGTATGGTGGCGGTCATCGTGGCGGTCATGGTGGTTGGTATGGGGGCGGGCACAGAGGTTGGCATGGAGGTAAACGGTGGTATGGAGGTGGTGGAGGTTACGACAACTGGAACTTCACCATAGGGCTTGGACTCCCGTTTTTCGGATTTGGCTATAATGGTTTTTATGGTGGTCTTGCATATGGTGGCTATGTCCCGTATGCTCCGTATTATCCATATGTGTACCCGTATCCTGCTCCGTATGTTGCTCCATATCCGTATCCTGCTCCGTATCCTTATCCGAATCCTCCGTATCAATATCCGAATCCTCCGTATCCTTATCCGAATCCCGAGAAACAGATTGAACCTGCACCTCAACAGCAACAGTACGGTCCCCCAGACGTTCAACAGAAGTTGGATTATGTGAAGGAGGTTAATAGTGTTACGACCTCTGTACCTTCGAAGCAGGCTGATCCGTGGGGGATGAACTGGTAATCAGAAATACTAAAACTCTTTGTTGCCGAGCTATGACAAGATTGCCTCGCTTTGCATTCACTGGTAAGAAAGGCATTGCCCTATAGGCAAAGAGTGAATGTCCAGAGCGCGGTCAGGTTTACTGCATTAAGATTGAGATTAATAAGGTAAACCGGAAACTCGTAGAGAAACCTGTAAGATTTGCGATAACCTTCGAGATGTGTGCTATGGAAGCTATTGCAATTCCCAATGATTTTGATGGCAAGATAATCAGGAACTAGGGGATTATTAGATCTCTATACATGAGGCACGTAGGGTCAACCTAAAGGTATTTGTCCGCAAGAGGGGAGAATCGAAAGAAGGTTTTGTTGCGAGGATTAAGCCTAAGCGAGATGACCTGGGCGTCGTGCCCGATGCAAAAGGGTTTATCAAGACCGGCCGACCCCACTGCATGCAGTACCACGCGGTGATACCAACGCAGAAAACTCTCTGTGCGATTCACCAGGCTATGGGGAAGGGATACCTTTGAAGCAAACCGATGCCTTTGGTGTGAATCGGAAGTTAGGGTGTGCCCCCCGGCCCTTAAGTGAATACTAATTGTTAAATCTTATCTGTCCCAAATCCATTTATTGAGCCTACATAAGATTAAGCGTCTCGCGGATCTTATATTAAACGGGTGCCTCCGTTTTTTGAGGGATTTTTCCAGGCAGGAAAGAGAAAGTCCTTCTAGCCAAACACCTTTTATTAAATTGGGTATATTAACTTGAGTTTAGGGGGTTTCCTTTTTGACTTTAATCACTTTACGAAAACATCGGGGATCTAACTATATAACATCATTTTACCGATCATTGGGGAGGTAGCGCTGTGACTGATACAATTCCTCAAGTTCAATCCACCCTGGGCTTGCGCGTTAACGAGATGTTTCCCACGTTGACGTCCGCTCAGATTGCACGGATCGCCGCGCATGGACACTTGCGGCGGGTGCAGAGAGGTGAGGTGCTGGTCGAAGCGGGCGAACAGGCTGCACGGTTTTACGTGGTCACTTCAGGTCAAATCGAAATAATCCGGCCGTCGGGCGCAAGCGAGGAAGTCGTGGCTACCTTTCAACCGGGTATGTTCACCGGCGAGGTGACCATCCTGTCGGGTCGTCGCGGACTCGTGCAAATACGAGCGAGTGCCTCCGGTGAAGTGATCGAAGTTGATCGGGGACACTTGCTGGTGCTTGTGCAAACCGATAGCGAGCTCAGCGATATCCTCATGCGGGCTTTCATCTTCCGCAGAGTGGAGCTAATTGCGCATGGATTCGGAGACGTCGTGCTCGTCGGGTCGAACCATTGCGCGGGAACGCTTCGCATCAAGGAATTCCTGACGCGTAACGGGCATCCGTACTCGTTCATAGACCTTGATCGCGACGCCAGCGTCCAGGAACTGCTGGATCGATTCCACGTTGGTGCCGCCGATGTGCCGGTTGTGATATGCCGTGGCGAGGTGGTGCTTCGGGACCCCACCAATGGGGAGATCGCTGAGTGTCTCGGCTTGAACGAGTCGGTCGACCACACGCAACTGCGCGATGTGGTCATTGTTGGGGCCGGACCCGCGGGGCTCGCAGCGGCGGTGTATGCCGCCTCGGAAGGACTCGATGTGCTGATTCTCGAAACGAACGCGCCGGGAGGGCAGGCCGGGTCGAGTTCCAAGATCGAGAACTACCTCGGTTTCCCGACGGGCATCTCGGGTCAGGAGCTCGCCGCGCGGGCGTACACACAGGCGCAAAAGTTCGGGGCGCAACTGATAATCGCGAAGGGTGCCAAACAGCTCGTGTGCTACCGGAAGCCCTATGCAATTGAGATCGATAATGGTGCGCGTGTGCCCGCGCGGACGGTCATCATCGCGACCGGCGCCGAATATCGGAGACTGGCGCTCGAGAACTTGTCCCAGTTCGAGGGCGCTGGCGTGTACTACGGGGCGACGTTCGTCGAGGCACAGTTGTGCCAGGGCGAGGAGGTTGTTGTAGTGGGCGGAGGCAATTCGGCCGGCCAAGCTGCGGTGTTTCTCGCACAGACAGCAAAGCGGGTGTACATGCTCGTGCGTTCGAGCGGGCTGGCCGAGAGCATGTCGCGGTATCTGATTCGCCGCATTGAACAGAGCCCGGCCATAGTCTTGCGGATCTGCACGGAAATTGTGGCGCTCGAGGGCCATGATCATCTCGATCAAGTGCGGTGGCGAGACAATCAGGCAGGTAGCGTCGAGACCAAAGACATCAAACACGTCTTCGTGATGACAGGCGCGGTTCCAAGCACAGACTGGCTTAAGGGTTGTGTTGTCCTCGACGCGAATGGGTTTATCAAGACCGGGTCGGATCTGGTGCCGGATGATTTGGCTGCCGCAAATTGGCCGCTTGGAAGGGATCCATATCTCCTCGAAACGAGCCTGCCAGGTGTGTTCGCGGTTGGCGACGTGCGAGGCGGCAATATCAAGCGTGTAGCGTCGGCCGTTGGAGAGGGATCGATAGCGGTGTCCTTTGTCCATCGTGTACTTCACGAATAGGAGGAACTTGAAGATGTCTGAGGGCAGTTGCGCTCATATCCGAGCCATTACAGCCGTCAAAAGCGCGAAGCACCGGAGTGCAGTGAGTGCGTGAAAATCGGTGCGCGCTGGGTCCACCTGCGGACCTGTCAGCAGTGTGGCACGGTCCGGTGTTGTGACGACTCACCCAATCGGCACGCGAGCAGTCAAGCACTGGCGGGCGGGCATCCCGTGATCGCATCGGCGGAGCGTTGGCTGTACTGCTATCCGCATGATGCCTTTGTGGGATATTGAAAAATAGGGACAGATGTCTCTGTATTGTCCAAACTGAGCGATAAGTATTACCTCATCACTCATTTGAGGATCCTCCGTTTCAATCATTTTTTGTTTTGCAGATTAAGGATATAGCATAAGAAATCCAACTATCCCTTATGTATAAAGATTTACTAACCATATCACAGAAATTGCCTTGTGGTGCTTGCCTCTTTTCAATCTCTGTTTAAGGTTGAAGCTTGGTTGATATAAAATCACATTTTAAGTTTCTTTTAATTAAATTCTGTGGCTAGAGGGGAAAGTTTTGTTGAAAATAGATTTTTATCCTGAGATACTTGCGGGATAATAGGTTAATCGATAAAATGGGATGAAATTAAATGTCCCACAATATAGCACAGGAACAGGCATATGCATCCCTTTATTCATGGATGACAAGACTGGTAGATGTTCGGCCGGACGAATTAAGATCTCTTATTTGGTCATTTCTCTACTTCTTTTCCCTGCTGTGTAGCTACTACATAATCAGGCCCATACGAGATGAGATGGGGATAGCCGGCGGGGTTGAGAATTTACAATGGTTATTCACAGGTACTTTTCTTATGATGCTTGCAGCGGTTCCGATCTTCGGATGGATTGCCTCGAGCTACCCTAGGAAAAGATTCATTCCCTATGTCTACTACTTCTTTATTGCAAATCTCCTGCTCTTCTTTTTTTTATTCAGTACCGATTTAACACATGCTTATGTTGCGCGCGCATTTTTTATATGGGTTAGCGTATATAACCTTTTTGTTGTATCGGTATTTTGGAGCTTCATGGCAGATATATATAGCGATAGCCAGGCAAAAAGGCTCTTTGGTTTTATCGCCGCGGGAGGAACCACTGGCGCCATTGTGGGCCCAGCGTTAACAGCAAATCTAGTATTATTGCTGGGTCCTAAAAATTTACTGCCCATCTCGGCAATTCTATTGCTCGTGTCTGTTGTCTGCATAAGGCGTTTAATTTCAAAAAAGCATGAATCCACTTCGACGGTTTCCGACCCAATTTCAAAGACCGGATCTAACCATGCTGATGATTCGGATGAAAAGCCAATGGGTGGAAGCATAGTTGCTGCATTCAGTTTGGTCCTAAGCTCCCCGTATTTGATGGGGATTTGCCTTTTAATCTTTCTATTTACAACCCTTGCGACCTTTTTGTATTTTCAGCAAGCACAGATAGTTCGGGATAGTTTTGATGATCCATCCCGGCGCACTGCGGTATTTGCTGCAATAGATTTTGCAGTAAACATACTCGCGGTCGTCATTCAGGTTTTTCTGACCGGTCGGATAGTCAAAACTATAGGCCTGGGTTGGAGCTTGGCCTTAATACCGGTGCTCCTGGGGTTGGGCTTTTTAATGTTGGGGTTGACCCCTATTCTTATCGTCCTCGTTATCGTTCAGGTCGTTCGGCGCGCTGGCAATTACGCTTTAACGAGACCTTCACGCGAGATGCTTTTCACTGTGCTGACCAAAGAAGAAAAGTATAAGGCGAAAAATTTTATAGATACCGCGATCTACAGGGGCGGAGATGCTGTGAGTGCCTGGGTCTACGCGGGTCTTTCAGGTTTGGGTTTGAGTCTATCAGCTATTGCTATTGTCGCTGTTCCTCTTTCAGGAATTTGGGCTACCGTCTCGTATGTACTGGGTAAGAAGAGGGAAAAATTGGCTGGCAAAGGCATTTGAGAGGGATAAATTAAAACTATTGGAGGGATATTAACATGATTTCACGAAGGAAATTCATAGGTGGTCTGCTGGGGACGTGGGCAGGAATGTCTTGTCTCCCAGACAAATTGTTATCAACACAACTACCTCCCATCAAGAGGCCTATACCGTCTTCGGGCGAGCTTCTTCCGATCATTGGCATGGGTACATCCCGCACATTCGATGTCGGTTCCAATAAAGAACAGATTGCTCAGCTAGCAGAGGTCCTCCAGGTGTTCTTTGATGGTGGAGGTGCGTTAATAGATTCTTCACCAATGTATGGTTCTTCCGAAAGGGTTATTGGTGAACTGCTTAAGACAACGACTAATAAAGAAAGTCTCTTTTCTGCAACCAAGGTGTGGACCTATGGCAAAGAATCAGGAGTTAAACAGATGAATGAATCACTTAAATTATGGGGCTTGAAGAGCTTCGATCTTATGCAGATACACAATCTTCGTGACTGGAAGGTTCACATAAGAACCCTCAGAGATTGGAAAGACGAGGGCAAAATACGATACTTCGGAATTACGACTTCTCGTGGGAGAGACCATGAAGAATTCGAAAAGATTAAGAAGACCGAGCAGCTGGACTTTGCACAATTCAGCTACAATATCGAGGATCGTGTCGCAGAAAAACGTCTTTTGCCACTTGCCCGGGAAAAGAACGTAGCCACTATAATTAACCGTCCATTTCAAAGAGGTGGATTATTCAAAAAGGTTCGGGGAAAACCCTTGCCGGAGTGGGCTTCCGAATTCGATTGCACGAGCTGGGCTCAATATTTCTTGAAATTCATTGCCTCAAATCCTGATGTCACAAATATCATCCCTGCCTCATCAAACGTGAAACACATGGCCGACAATATGGCAGCGGGATTTGGCCGGTTGCCTGATAAGAAAACACGCACTAGAATGATAGAATACTACGAAAAGGTTTAATTTGCAGAAAAATGAGGAGAAGCCAAAAAAGGTCCGGTCTTCTTCTTTATGTCTTTTCTAAGATTCAACAGAATTGGGTGATCCCATATGAGAAACGAAAGAACCGAATCCGAAAACTACGAGTTTGGAATGGATAAATATCCACTCAAAAGATATCAACTGTTTGATGATATTTATCAACCTGCAACGGAGGAGCGATTTCGGGCTCTGCCAATAAAGTCTCATATGAATATTTTGGAAATCGGGTGCGCGTACTGTTCCCCTTTTTGTCGAGACCATTTTAAACGGAGATATTATTTCTTGACACCATTTTTTCTTCATGAAATAATGGCAAAAGAAAATTTTTCTGCATAAAACGAGTTGAATGGCAATCTGAACAGAATCATCGATTTACAAAATCCTGTCGATCAAGGAGGTTATAGTGTTTGGTTGCTATAACCCGATTATCTTGCGCTTAGGGCTCTTAGCGGGACTGCTGCCCCTCGTGATTCCGATAGTCTCCTGCGATACAGGAGATAATAACCTAGCCGAGCTCAGCGGTTTTGTTCGAAGCGGTGATCAACCTGTCGACTTATCCACTGTCACTCTTTACAGTACGGTAACGGGGCAGGGCCCCCGGTTATTGGGTCAGTCACAAAACGACGTCAGTGGTTTCTTCAGCATTTCCTACCGTGCGCCATCGGATCCCGACGCGGTATTGTATCTGACTGCGGATCGATCTTTAATTAACTCGTCACAGCAAAGCCAGGAACCTCAAGCAGGCTTCATTCGCTTGGCCACGGTCCTTGGGACGCCACCCGTAATGTCGGAGATTGTCATCAACGAGCGTACAACCGTTGCTACGGCTTACGCGTTAGCTCAATTCATAAACCCAACCGGAATCGATGGAACAGTGCCTGGTTTGCAGAACGCTGCTGCGACGGCGAGAAACCTGGTGAACGTTCAAACGGGGGACGTCGGATCGGTGCTCGGAAGTTTTCCGAATGGGAATATAACGTCCGCCATGGCGACGTTCAATTCACTGGCGAACCTGCTTGCGGCCTGTGTTAGAACGGGATCGGAGTGCCCTTCGCTTTTTTCCCTTGCGACAACGCCACGAGGTGATGCTCCCGAGAACACCTTTCAGGCGGCTGTTAATATCGCCCATTTCCCCTGGCAGAACGTAGAGGATTTGCTGAGTCTATCGCAACAACAATCTCTCTACAGTCCCGCGCTGGGCCCGGACGCTGATCTCAAGGCGTGGACCCTCGCCATTCGCTATCAAGGAAACGGCCAAGAGCTCGATGGTCCCGGGAATATTGCATTCGATAAAGACGGAAATGCGTGGATCATTAATAACTATGTCTTTCAATTGAGCCCCTTCGACCCGACTGGCATGGTCTGCGGCGGAGAGCAGTTGCTCAGGTTCACCCCAACCGGGGAAGACTTTCCTGGCGCTCCCTATCAGGGCGGTGGGGTATATGGCGCCGGTTTCGGCGTCACCCTCGACCCTAGCGGCGATGTCTGGGTGGGTAATTTTGGGTTCCAGGGATCCAATTGCCCCAATAATATAGGAGAACTCTCCCAAACCGTTTCGCAATTCGCTTCTGACGGGACCCCGATTTCCCCAAACAGCCAGGGGAATGCTTCGGGTGATTTCCACGGCGGGTGGCAAGGTGCCGGGAATACCATTCGTAGACCGCAAGGGACAGTCTCTGATCCACTGGGCAACATCTGGATAGCCAACTGCGGCGGTGACAGTATTACACAGTTTCCGAGCGGCGATCCGGATGCAGCATTCGAGATTGCCCCGCTAGATAACAGCGACGATCCACTGGTGCAAACCCCCTTTGGTCTTGTCATTGATCCGATGGGCCATGCCTGGGTGACCAGCAACGCCAACGACAGCGTCTTTGCGTTTGATACCGACGGCGCATTAATCCATTCTCTCACGGGTACTGCGGCGAGCGTTGCGGGGATCATTCGTCCTATGGGCATTGCGAGCGACGCCCTCGGAAATATCTGGGTTGCAAACTCGGGGATAATACGTCCCCCATGTGGTTCCCCGCCGGACCTATCGCTGTTTGATAGTGTGGACATGGCGAACCAACCCGGCTTCACTGGCGAAAACGCCTCGGTCACGATGATTCGCCCCGATGGTATGCCTTCTCCCGACTCACCCTTTAAAGGAGGAGGTTTGATTGTACCCTGGGGTATCGCTGTTGACGGTAATGGCAACATCTGGGTTGCCAATTTCGATGGAAAACGAGTGTCCGAACTCTGCGGTGCTACTCCTGAGTCGTGTCCCCCGGGATTTGAAACCGGGGACCCCATCTCACCGAACGGAGGTTATAGCAGTAACGCTCTGGTTCGAAATACCGGAGTGGCCATTGATCCATCTGGAAACGTCTGGCTTGCAAATAACTGGGAAACCGTTCCGATCCAACAAAACCCGGGCGGCCATGAGATTGTGGTTTTTATCGGACTGGCAAAACCGGTTAAGACACCTTTAATCGGGCCTCCAAATAAGTAGATCGCCTAAATATGGCCTTCGAGTGCTTCGTGCTTCCGGATCGTGGGGGCTCGTGGTTGATTGATTGGCTATTCGACGATTTGATGACTTGATCCTTCGGTTTTTGGCGTAAGAACGTTGACCACCGTACCTTGAATTAAGCCGCATTTGATAACAGGGGCTGTAGGCCTTTGTTTAAGCTTGCTCTAAACTCTCTACGCCGAGAAAGACAGGTTCACGCCGATATCCCCCCACAGCCGAGATAGAAAATACGATCTTCGTCTTTGCCCGGCGACATGGCGTCACAGGTAAGCAAATACGGTTCCCGCGACCGTGGGCAAGTACATAGCGTCTGGCACCATGAACAACATTAAAGGGTTCGGTCCTCATTAATTATCAATCGTTGAATTTCGCTTTAGGCCGTTCCGCTTCCCTAAGCCTCCGCTTCGCCAACGGGCTCTTCCCAAGTTGCAATATGAGTGTTGTTCCCGCTTCCGCTCCAGAAGTGGAGATACACCGGCCTTTCATTGCGCAGCAAATCAAGCAGGTCCGGTAGCCTTGAGTACTTGTAGTACAACCTATATTTGCCGGCAGGGTCCTCAAAGGCCGCCGGCAGTACCTCCGGTTCCGGTCTGATATAGGCGGTCCCAAAGTTCGCGCCTCCGGAATCGTAGAAAGACACCTTGGCAGGGTTATCGCCTGAAGAGAAGAGAGCACAGCGATACTTCTTGATTTCGACCGTCGTGTATGGCATTAAAAATCCCTCCTTTGTTTGGTTTCTCAAAATAATGATTTAACAAGCAATCGATAGACAATCATGAGAATCACCTCGTTATCTTTGGTATTATCAAATATAGAAAGACTATGTCAGTCGTAAGTAGTGCGTCGTGAATGGGAACCGAACTTTGGAGCTTGAAGTTTCTTGCCGTCATCCATATTTTCTGATTTCCTCCCCCTCCACTTTAACTTCATTCTAAGCTAATTTTCTCTTACCTGTCAACCAGATTAAAAAAAACCAAACAGATTTCACTAGTTCTAAAAAAAGAAAGCAAAATAGTAGGTGACGCAACCCTCTGTTTATAAACAAGGTTAAAGGGTTACGTTGCCATTAATTCTTATTAATGAGAATACTAACTTTAAGCCAGACGTAAGTGCGGGGATTTAACAGTACGGATTTCGAAATTTGGCCTTTTTGGCTGATCATGATTCGATGGTTGGGATTTTAGACATTATTACGAAATTTCGGTTATTCCGCACTACGAGATCTCGTAACTTACGAGATTGCGTTACGCAATCTTATTCGTACAAAACTACGTATCTCGCTCTTTCGATTGAATAATATTAACTCATCCACGGGTTGGCATGATTGTCGCATCCGAATTGCCATGAGCGCTCGACAAATTCAATAAATCTATTAAGGAGGTATTTAGAGATGGCAGTAGGATCAGTTATAGAGCAGACTGAAAAAAAATCATAAATGGTGTAAACGTCGAGGAAGTTGTAAATGCGATCAATGCGTTTTGAGATAATCCCGACCTCGCTAATTTCAAGTTCCGACTTAGCAGCAAATGGATCGACGGTGGTCATAATCATTCGACCGTTGGTAATTTCTACGGCGTAAATCAGGAAAACGCTCATGTTAACAAGCTAGAGCTTGATGCGGACGAACCCCCGATGCTGGCTGGACGGGACAAAGGCGCAAATCCAGTGGAACACCTTCTATAAGCGCTGGCTCGTGTGTTACCACTACTATGGTGTACCACGCTGCAGTTCGCGGTATCAAGATAGAAGAACTGGAATCGGAATTGGAAGGCGTTATTGATCTGAGAGGTTTCTTGGTATAACGAATGAGGTCAGGAGAGGGTACCGGTACATAAGGATTAATTTTAAGGTCAAGACCGATGCAGAAAATATCGAAAGGCTCAAAGCATTAAGCAAACTTTCGCCTGTTTTCGATGTAACATCTAATCGACCAACTATCGATATCCAAATAGAGAGAAAGTGACCTTAAAATAGGCACGCTATCCCGTTGTAAAAATTCAAAGCGGTATGGCGTGTCTTTTCATAATCAAAGGAATGGGTAACCAGGTATCAATATCAGTTTCTAAATATATAAGGAAAATTGAAAAGTTTTAGTCTCGTATATCCGGTCTACCGACCTGGCGCAAATTTCAAGACAGCTTCTCGAAATAACCTTATGGAATCGGGGATAGTCTTTTCCTCAAATAGCGTTTGATAGGCGGAAAGAACTTTTCCATATGCTCTCGTATTACCCTTGCCATTAAAATCGAGCTTTAGTCCACCCAGATCGGCGCCGGCAAACAGCCCATCCTTTGATTCGGTGTATGTGAAAAAAGAGATTCCCTTGGTATGTGAGCCTGTGGTAGCCCCCGTTTGTCCGGCCACCGCCGCAGCCTGAGCCTCACCAAAAGTTACACTCTCAGATATCAGGCCTCCCATGCCCTTTTCATCCATTACGAGCGCGATCACATTGAAGGAGCCTCCCCCCGCTGACAGACCAAGAGAGCCTCCCGTTGCGTTATAGAAGGCGGGCGCGCCCCACTTTCCTGTCTCTCTGCTCCTGCATATAGCCAGTCCCTTGCCGCTTTCCACCGTAATTACCAGGCCGGCTTTTACTAATGACGGTATTACTATTATGCACTTTGCTTCATCAATGAGCGTCTGTGGAATTTTTTGACTCGGTGGAGCATTCATTTCTTGATACAAAATATTTGCAGACTTTACAGCCCTTTCATCGAGTTGAGCATTTGCCCAGTCGGGTGAAGATGTGATAGAAAGAAACGACACAGCTAATATGGTCAATGAAAGTCTAACACTCATGAAATTTATTCCTCCTTATTTAGGTCTTGTTTATCTTAAAGGGTATTAAAAGGAGAAGCAACCCTTTTCATTTGTGTTTTTTATTTGTGGATTTCCAATACCTGTGTTTGAGAATGAGAGAAGGGGAGCATATTGTCGATTAATCGTGGAATAAGAGGCCCCTATGTTTGTTGAGCCGACGTGGGGATTTGAACCCCAGACCTGCGCATTACGAGTGCGCTGCTCTACCGCTGAGCTACGTCGGCTTTAATTCAATTTTTATTAATTATTTCAGTAAATTGCAGCTCTTTCAACTTTTCAGAAGAAGCGTCCCGTTCTCCCTGCGGGACAAAATCGGGACATCTTCTTTCTAAAGAATCTATAACATTTCTTTCATCCTGCTCGTTAGGATGCATGTATCTCATAGTTACATTGATGGAAGAATGGCCCAAGATCTTCCGAACAACGTCTAGCCTTCCAGTCATTGCCATTCTCGTCGCCGCTGTATGCCTTAAATCATGAAACCTTAATTTATCAAGTTTAGCTATTCTTTTCGCTCTTTCAAAACAAGTGCGCAATGATTTTATTGGCTCACGATTTGAATTAAGAAATAGATATTCCTGATAGCCGTTATTATTAGATAGAAAAACGAGATTATCCAGTGATAGGATATGGTGCGAAGAGAGTTTTAGCAAGATGAAAAAGTTAAACCTTTTCCGGACTATCACTTCTGAACCCTATTCCCGAATGGTGTTATAGGAAAAACATAATCCTCGAGTCATGCCAGACTTCGGCAATTGGGAATCTGCAGCCCTGCGTCATTCCCGAGGATTGTTATCGGGAATCCACAAAGATGTCTGCGAGAAACTTCGTTCCGAAGCAATCTATGTTTGTTAGCAAGTAAAAGCAGCACACTTAATTTTATCCTACATTAAAATTAGAATTGGGATATAATTTACATATCAGTTAAAAGTAATGTTGTCGAGGGAGTTAACTTGTCCACAAAAGAATATGATTTCACAGTATTTTTCGAACCTTCTACGGAAGGAGGCTATATTGTTACCGTCCCTGCCCTTCCCGGTCTCATAACGGAAGGCGACACGCTAGAAGAAGCTCGAGATATGGCTCGTGATGCCATCAGAGCCTATATAGAAAGCCTCATAAAAGACGGCGAGCAAATTCCAGAAGAAGAAAATACGGTACAGGAAAAGATCCAGGTAGCGATAGAAGCATCCTCTTAATGTCTCCCGCTCTTCCATCAGTAAAGCCCAAGGAAGTGCTTAGGGCACTCAATAAGGCTGGGTTCTATAAAAGTAAACGGTGCCAGGCATGCATATTGACTTAACGCTCTGGAAGCAAATGCAATTTGATTCATCCTTTTCATTCCGAGCGGCTCAACCTTGCAGATAAAGCGCACATTGTAGCGAAGGATATTTACTCATTATTCTGGCAAGTTCCCTTATAATCTCACTTCACCCCCCTATCTAACTACACCGAAATATTCTGTTTCTAATCTTTCTATTTAAAATGCAATTGTTTAAAGTCAATTTGCATGCCTGGCCCCCAGCTTTTGTTTCATTTCGTCAAAGTATCCTAGTTCTTCAAGAATTGCTGCTATCAGTACTGGGTCACACATGGGAATTTAATTATTATATTACAGAGTTGGTTGTTTCGGAACAAGAAAATATTTGTGAGATTCTAGGATAAAGAATTAATGGGTCACAAGCCCCTTTCTCATTAAAGGTTCATATTAGGATTGGAATTTAAAGAAAATTAAAAAATGATCCTTTATCATCGGGCGGACGAGAAAATGAGGGCGGCTTGTTCTTATTCAAATCCGTAAGAAATACGGATACGGAAAAATTCAATACGACGCGGATTGGTGATCCTGCAAATAAGCTTCTTAGAGGCACCCCTTTCTCGCATCGAAAATGAATCTACATGAAATAGGGAAGTTGTAGAATAAGAATAGTAAGGAATAAAAGGGTTGGGCCTTGGAATGTTTCGTGATAAAAGCTAATTATCGCGGTTGGAATACCCCGGCTATCGTCATCTGGCCGCGTCAAAGGGTTTAATTGACAAGGAGACGCCATGTGCTAGAATGAGCGGATTGAAAGATTTCGGATTATGAGGAGGATAATCGAATGGCTAAACGATCAATTGCTCCTTCCTTTTTTATCGCATCGGCAATAGTTGCGGCACTAATAATTACAGGTTGCTTTGATGTTATCGGTGGCGGCGGTGGCGGAGGGCCAGGAAGAGTCACAATTTCAGGGATGGTAACATCTGTTGATGGAGATACCGGTGATGTTTTTGGAATATCCGTCGAAGCGAAGGACCCGATCAACGGGAAAAAATTGGGCAATAGTACAGAAACGAGTGTATTTGGGGCTTACCAGCTAAAGGTTCCCGCGAAGGGGCTCCAACGACTTATAGAATTGGTTTTTACGACGCCTCTTCCCTTTTCAGAAGCCTTTTCCGAGTTTTTCTTGATAACAAAAGATAGTGAGGTGTTTTTGGATGTTAGGCTTGAAAGTCCCGGTCAGGTAATTATTGACGATGTTGACGGTGGTGGTTATCAGGTGGATCAAAATCGGATACGAATAGGCGGCGGTAAGAGATTCATATTTTCTGGGCCAGAATTCTCGATAACGACCCCGCAGTTGGCAGACTTTACTATAAATGGCAGATCAAGTGATTGTATTAAAGCGAACAAGAATAGTTCTATCGTGATAAATGTACAAAACTTCAGCGCAACAAATTGTGCAATTGGTATCAATGCTAATAAGAGAGCGATAATCTCAATTGATGCATCTCGGAGTTTCGATATTTCCAGTCGAAACAGCGGAGTCAGGAGCAGTAATCAGACATTTACAAATCTTTCTAGCGGAGAAGAGTTCGTGATAAGCTCTTCTGAGGATTTTGGAATAAGGGCCGGTGGCCAATCGTCAGTGGTAGTTGACTTGTTGGTACCCCCTGTTGATTGTGAAATTTTTGGGCCGAGGGGCGATATCAATCAGGAGAGTGCAAGTGCAATTATAAGTGTGCCGCCCGGGTGCCTGGTGCCATAGTGTCTGACAGTCCTAGAATGTTATTCACGTGCAGATTGTCTGAGAAGTACACTTATACAACCGAGTTGTAACAAATTTTTTTCAGAAAGATAGTAAAGACAGAATTCTCGCCGATACGATAGTGTTTCTGGTTCTAATAGCATCAAGAAAACCAGCATGACTCGTTGATATCCCGGCATTTAGTTAACTGCGGAAGTGTGGGTATTATAAAATGGTTAGATATGATTAAGGCGTTTTAATGATATAAGAACATAAAAGAGGGAATCTTTTATGGATGAGTATAAAGAACTGATTGAAAAACTTCGGAGTCGACGCGTTGAGCTTGAGGAGAAGTTCAGGAAGCTGAAAAAGTCCTTGAGGAAAGCTCATGATAAGGACTCGGAAGAACAGGCTCTAGAGCGTGCACATGAAAAAGTGGTAGAGGGACTTGAGGAAAGTGTTCGACTCGAATTAGAGCAAATTTACGACGCTTTCAATCGTATTCAAAAAAACACATACGGCATCTGTGTAGTCTGTGATAACCCTATTTCTGTCAAACGGTTGGAAGTCCTCCCTTACACCGATCGCTGTATTGATTGTGCCCAGGGTTGAATGCCCATTTAAGAACTAAAACACCGTCCTCGCATTATGTAACATCTACAGCAATGACACCTGAGCCTTTGAGTTTCTATTCTGACGCCGTGCAGCTTGCTGCAGGGAGATTTATTTAGTAAATTTTTAAGTCGGGTTGAAAAAAATTGTCGTAATGAATAGCCGCACGGCAGAGCGGCGGGGTTATTTATTCGTGAACCTCTTTGCATCATCATTCTAGCAATCCCATCATATTTTTGTATTCTAATATGTTATGATAACAGCAGAGACGTCCCGGAGGTCATAACCTCCGGGAGGTTACGTTTTTATATAATCATGATTCTCAAACAGTATTATCTTGGCTGTCTTTCGCATGCATCCTATCTGGTCGGCGACGAGGAGAGTAAGACTGCGGTTATAGTTGATCCGCAGCGCGACATAGATCAGTATCTGAACGATGCTAAAACGCTTGAACTAAAAATCAGCCATGTTTTCTTAACGCACTTTCATGCAGACTTCGTTGCGGGCCATCTGGAACTTAAGGAACGTGTGGGGGCAGAGATATGTCTTGGGTCTCGTGCAAAAGCGGAGTATGAATTTACTCCGCTGCGTGACGGTGAAACGATAGAATTTGGAAAGGTGCGTTTAGAGATCCTCGAAACGCCGGGGCATTCCCCTGAGTCAATATCGATAATCGTCTATGACCTGGCAAAGGATGACAAGGAACCCTATGCGGTTCTAACCGGTGATACCCTATTTATTGGAGACGTTGGACGTCCTGATCTGAGGGCATCGCTGGGATGGTCTGCAGAAGAGCTCGGAGGCATGTTATACGACTCCATTCAAAATAAAATTTTAAAGCTTTCCGATAAGACGCTCGTTTATCCAACCCATGGTGCAGGGTCAATGTGTGGTAGGAACCTGAGTGAAGATACCGTGTCGACGATCGGCATTCAGAGAAAATACAACTACGCGCTTCAATCGATGAGCAGAGAGGAGTTCATAAGGATTGTTACAGCCGATCAACCGGAAGCACCTGACTACTTCACATATGATGCAATACTCAATACGAAAGAGCGCTTGACACTGATGAAAACAGTCAAGAAGGCACTAAAGCCGCTCTCTTTGGCGAAAGTCATCAATCTGAGAGAAGAGGGTGCGCAAATTTTGGATGTCAGGGAGCCGGTCGATTTTGAGGGTGCACACCTTGAAGGGAGTATAAATATCGCACTTAGTGGGACATACGCAACATGGGCCGGGACCATTCTGGAGAGCGATAAGCCGGTAGTAATAATTGCCGATATGGGGTGTGAGGAGGAAGCGATTATGAGACTGGGCAGAATCGGGTTTGACAATATTAAGGGCTATCTTGAAGGAGGGATGAAGGCACTTCTAACCCGCCCCGATCTTTTAAAGCGTACGGATAGGATGACGGCCTTGACACTTTACGAACAGCTTTCTTCAACAAATCCGCCGCTTATTCTTGACGTCAGAACCCAAAACGAATGGAAAGAAAATCGGATTGATGGGAGTGTTAATATTCCCTTGAACCAGTTAGAAGACAGCATTGCTGAAATAGATCGTGATCAAAAAATGGTTGTGCATTGTGCTACCGGATATCGTTCGTCGATTGCCTCCAGCATCCTTGAGAAAAATAACATTTCAGATTTTGCCGATCTGGTAGGTGGGATTTCAGCATGGGAAACCGCCCGATTAGGCACTGTGAAATAACTTAGAGTAAAACAAAGCATTTCCCAAGGTACCCCCATGGCTTTAGTATATTGAATTTAATTACTTTAGTGGCTTAGCAATATGTTGACAGAACGCCTTTGGGAAGTTAAATAATCAAGCGTTGTTACAGGTAATTTGGCTAGTCCGGTATTTAGAAGTCTAATTATGATTTTGCGAACAATAGTAATAACCTTCATAGGCATTATTTTCGGCTGTGCTAATTTCTCTCCGAAGCCGGTTGAGGAGGTCCCGTTTAAAGGCCGTGCCCAGAGGCAGAGCACAAACGGCATAACCGTTTCTGCATCTGTTCTGAGTGATGATGAAAGCGAAGAATTGTTCGGCGTGAATTTAGCAGCAAAGGATATTCAACCTGTGTGGTTAAGCATCAAGAACAACAATGAAATACCTTGTTTATTTTTGCCAATTACGCTTGACCCCGACTACTTCTCGCCAAATGAAGCGGCGTTTATGAACCACTACATGCTTGGCGGCTCTGCTAACAAGGAGATGGATAAGCACTTCAATGAGGTCGGAATGCACGTCGAATATGTTTCAGCGGGTGAAGAGGAGTCCGGTTTCGTTTTTTCGCACATGGATCCGGGCATTAAATACGTTGAGGTCACTCTGTATTGCTTCACTACGATAGAAACATTCGTGTTTTATTTTGAGGTTCCGGGATTTCAGGGTGACTATGATCTTGTAGACTGGCAAGAATTATATTCAGAGAACAAGTTTATCGATTACGATAATGAAGAGAAGTTTCGTAAAGCTTTAGAGAATCTTCCCTGTTGTACAACCGACGAAGAGGGAGAAGGAAAAGGATATCCAATTAATTTGGTGCTTGTCGGCGATACGGATGATATAGCTTCCGCTTTCATCAGGCGTGGGTGGGATGTCTCTGAGCCGATATCTGATGATTGGAAGAAGCAATTAGATTTATCAAAGATCTTTTCGACTGCAAGGTATCGAACTACCCCGATGAGTCGGGAGTATTTTTTTCGAAGGAGTCAGGATTACAGTCTTCAGAAGACAAGACAGAAGGAAAAGAGTAAGATCCGTCAGAGGATAGAGCTCAGGGTATGGTTGACTCCACTTAAGTACAAGGGAGAGTATGTGTGGATAGGTTCCACTACTCGAGATGTTGGTTCGGATTTTACACGTAGGACTGAGTGGTACGTTGCAAAATCCATTGATCCAGAAGTGGATGAAGCCAGGTCTTATTTGACAGAAGACATCGGGCTCTCGAATAATCTAAGTAAGTTCGGTTACGTCGGGGGTTCAGTCGCATCATCTCGATTAAAGCCTGTCAGGAATTTTAAGTATCAATCTTGGTGGTCAGACGGGAAGCGAGCTGTTTTATTCGTAGATAGTAAACCTACGAGTCTGTCTGAGATAGAGATATTGAAGTGGGATTTACCCGTACATATCGATGAAAATATTAGGTTTTAGAAAATAACTCTTAAGCAAGAAGTAGTATTGAAACGATTATATTACTGATTCTGATGGACCAAGATGTTAAACTTTGGCGCTATATTCAAATTCCTGAGCAGTGTAATCCTGATATTCGCAATTGGCATCGCTTTCGCATTCTGGTCTGGCTGTGCATCATATTGCAGTCCGAATGGGCAAAGCGAGTCTGCTTTTAGTGTGAAGACAACAAGTGGATGCAAGTTTTATTCCCCTTCTCCCAATCCAACCAGCGACGTGCCCTTTCTTTTGCGGGCCGAGACACAGAGTAGGGAAGGTATAATAGTTAAAGCCGCGGTTCTCAGTGATGATGAGAGCGAGGAGATATTCGGTGTTAATCTGGCAAGGGGTGGCGTTCAGCCGGTTTGGGTGCGGGTAGAGAACAAAACTGATACGCCATTTTCATTATTATTTGTGGCGATGGACTCGGATTATTTTTCTCCTAATGAAGCGGCTTATATGAACCACGTTTCCTTCGCATTCAGTGTGAATGGGCTAATCGATCAATACTTTCAGCAGCAAGCATTTAAAGGTTTTATCCCTCCGGGCGGCACATCAGAGGGCTTCGTTTATACGAACATTGATCCAGGTATAAAATTTGTAAATGTGACTCTTTATGGACCCAAAAGGATAGAGTCCTTCCCATTCCTGTTTGAGGTTCCAGGTATCAGAACCGACTACCAAAGAGTGGATTTTGAAAAAATGATGTCAGATGACCAGATCGTGAATATAGAAGATGAGGAACAACTACACAGAGGTCTGGAGAATGTACCCTGCTGTACGCAAAAGAAAGATGGCTCTGGAAGGAATGACCCCATTAATTTTATATTGATAGGTGATTCGGACGACATATTCCCCGCCTTGATCTACCGTGGTTGGGACGTTACCGAGCCAATTACGTTCAGTTCCGGTCTTAGGGCTTTCAAGTCATTCTTCTCCGGTGTCAGATATCGTACGTCACCGATGAGCAGTCTGTATTTCTACAAACGTCATCAGGATATCGGCCTTCAGAAGGCGAGGTCTACAATTCATGAGAGGAACCACCTGCGCTTGTGGTTGTCACCGATGAAATACAAAGGCAAAGACATATGGATCGGTGCAGTGAGCCGGGACATAGGTTCTTATTTCACCTGGAGAACATGGTGGGGAACTGCGCATGCCATTGATCCAGATGTGGATGAGGCGAGAGAATACCTCATGCAGGATCTCGTTTTCTCACAGGCTGTGAGTAAAATCGGTTATGTCGATGGTGTGGGAATTGCCAGTCAGGATAACCCACACAGAAACTTTATGAACCAACCATATTGGACAGACGGAAGGAGATTGGTGATTCTGTTCGGGAGTGAGCCGACGTCCCTGGCGGAAATCGAATTTTTCTCCTGGGAATGGATAGACGATGAAGAAACGGTGAATTTGAAGGAGGAAATGCGAAAAATGAGGGACGCGACTAAAGAATGATCTGAGAGGGTATTTGAAGAAGGGGCGAATCTAGTCAGTCTGAATCAGGCCTTTTTTAATCAGGTTACGCTTTGCCTTTTCGTCTATTTTTCACCGACCACCTGATAATCGTGAAGCCTAACACTAGCACTATTAATGCTCCAAGCAAAATCATCAGAACATTCTCATTTAATCTTCCTAACCTCCCCCCATAGACAGTATAGAAAACGATGCAGGCTAATATGATGAGGAATGGAAACCAGATATATGGAGTTAGTATTTTTTGCTTCCTTTCTTTTTCAAGATACTTGCGCATATCAAATTTATCTTCTTTTTCACTTTCCTGAATATTTGGCTCTTCTTGTTGATCTGGTATCTGCTTTTCTTCTTTATCTTCTCTCATAAAATCGAAGTTGAGCTGATTTGATAATTTGTCGTCTTCTTCAATCAAATCCTCTTGATCAGATCGCTTAATTTTTTCGTATGCGGATCTGAGCAGATTTGCTGCCATGACATTCCGCTTCTTGGTTTCGTTCCATTCTCCTCTGCCTATTTTACTGCGCATGATGTACTCAAGTGTGTCGGCTTCTTTTCGCTCGCCTATGTTTATCAGGAAATACTGATAAGCCCACAATCCATCGACGATACTTGGATCATTGTTGTTGGTCTCGTTTGGCTGCAGTATGGTGAAAATGAGATATTCATTGAAACTTATCGGAATCTTCTGCTTTGTCTTAAATTGTGTACTTTCCCATTTCAGAAGCATATCGATAACAAATTGAGCGTGGGTGCCTTCCTCTTTAGATTTGGATAATTCCTTAATATCGTTGAAATAATTTCTCATGTCCTTATACGTTTTTTTTAACTTATTAATGTCAAATCTTGAGTCTTGCACTTCTATTCGCTCCTACAAACTGACATGTTATAGTCCATGATTAAAATTTCTGATATTAGCAAACTTTTGTTTTGACAGCGCTAATTTTAATATCGGATAGTAAACCGTGTGTAAAGGAATTAAGGACTGGAGGCAATGCTTTCACTTTAGCACAATGAATCTAAGTGCAAGTGGTGTCGAACTGTCTAATACTATAAGAACAATTAGATTTAATTTGATAGGGATTCACTCTCATTCATTAGTTCTATAAGTAGTCAATGCCCCCGTGCCAGTGCCTGGTTTTATAGATATGAATTGGTCTCTCCTATTTAACTGATATGCCTCCTCAGTTGTTCCCGGGGCGAATATCGTTGTGGCGCCCTTGCTCACGACTACAATTCTTACCGGAGCTATACCCAGGCCAATCAGAAGATTTTTTGCCGCATTAGCCCTCCTCAATGCCAGCGCAAGGTTGTATTGAGCAGTACCCCTTATGTCGGCATACCCCTGAATCATTAGTGTGAAATCGGGGTTGTCCCTGAGTGTCTTGGCATTTTCTTGCAGGATCGGAATGGCGTCTGGTCTTATATCAGATTTGTCAAAATCGAAGAAAATATCCTTCAATTCCAATCCTATTTCGAGTGACGATGGGGCTGGCGGGGCTTCGGGTAGTTCCTGAGCGAGCATCTGTTTTTTCGTTAGAGTGTCATTTATATTCTGCAATACCATCTCTTCCAGGTGGCCCCTAGACCTAACTGTGCCCAGGTATCCGATTTTATAATCAAAGAATGGCATGATTTTATAATTTAGCTTTACCTCGGTTTCCGAAGGGGACAGGCTTTTCACGTCGACACGCAATTTTTCCTTTACGAATTTTGGATTGGGTGGTGCTGGCGGAGGGGTCAATTTCTCAAAGTATGATATTTGTCTCAGATAGGTCATGACCTTGGAATCCTTAATCTGCTTATTAGTGGGTTCAGCGTATACTCTATCCCTTTTACCGAATTCGGGGCTGTAGACATATGATGTATCGAATTGTATTCTCCCGGTAAACATATCCTGGCTTTGGATTCGCCACTCAAGCGCTTCTAAAGCAGCAATAGTTGCGGACCATACTTCATCGTAGCTAGCATTGAAAACGACCGGTTCATTTTCATAATATCCAGCCTCGGGAGCAGGTTCTACAGGGGTTCGACCCACGCACGATAGAAAAAGGATCGGGGCGAATATACAAAATAGAAATCTTGTCTCATCTTTTATTCTTAGATTCATTCTCTGTGATTATAATCGCTTAATAAACACAAGAGCTAGCAAGTTCGCTTTCTTTTTTCTGGTAAATGTGAACGCAAAATGGTTGTCTGAGTGCCGTTCTTCCCCTGTCAGCGAGTATGTCAGCTAACTGTTTTGCCTTTTGCGGGTTTGGCGGTGACCCAACCGCCTTTGAGGAAGTTTTCACCCATAATGATATTGGAGAATCCCACTCCGCACTAATAACACCGGGAAGACTCATAATAATTGAAGTGAAGTGCTTTTGTGAGGGCGTCTGACTGTATTCCATGCCAAAGGAGCTAAGAGTGGAGAAACCAGTTGCGAAAATCAAGGCAAGAACAATGATTAACCTAATTTTCATCCTCACCCTCCTTTAATATGATTTAGATTCCAAAAATCTTAAACATATTTATACCATCAATTCAAATCAAATTCCACAATTATTTCAGCGATCATTCACCGGGACATAAAATGCTCATACCGAATAAAACGGTCAACCAGCAATCCATCCAGCGTCAACTGAAAGCATAGACCCAGTCATATACTTAACATCGTCGTCACAGAGGAATGAAACAGCATGAGCAATTTCCTCGGGTGTGCCGAAACGCCCTAAATGTTTGGCAAGGGGCTGGAGTGATTCCAAGTATCCTTTAAGCGCGTTCTGATCTGGCACAGCAGCGAAAAATCCTTCCACCATCGGGGTCCATATTGTGCCGGGACATATACCGTTTACTCGAATCCCTTTTTCCGCGTACTCGAGAGCCATGCTTCTTGTGAGCTGTGTTATGGCTCCCTTGCTTGCGTTGTACGCGGCTGCACCGGGAATAGCTTTCAAGCCAAGTATAGAAGAGTTGTTGACTATGCAACCACTACCATTTTCTAACATCTTTGGAATTACATATTTTGACATAAAATAAGTGCCTTTTACGTTTACATCAAAAGTTTCTTCCCATTTGTCTGTTGGTGTTTCGTGGGTGTTATAAATATACAAGACGCCTGCATTGTTGAATAGAATATCTACGCGTTTGTATTTTTCCACTGTATAATCGACCGCGGCTTTGCAATCCTTTTCCTTAGAGACATCACTGACAAAATAATCGATTTTTAGCCCTTCTTTTTTTGCTTCTCCCACGACTTCCTTCAAGGTTCTTTCAGTCCGGCCCGTTATTACAACCTTCGCTCCCTCTCTTGCGAAAAGAATTGCCGTTGCCTTACCTAATCCGAGGCTTCCACCTGTGACAATTGCTACCTTGTCTTTATGTTTCATTGATTACTTACCTCCATTAGAATTTTTTGAAGTATAACTGAACATTGTGTTCAAGATACTATTAATCCGAGTCTTTTTTCTACTCTTTATTTCTTTTCTATGAACCTGAGTGACGAAGTTTCTAATATGATATCCAAACATTTATTAGTATCAAATTTTTTTCAAACAATCATTTGCTTACGCCTAGTAGGTATCAATGAAGAGCTTTATTTGGTTTGGCAATGAGCATCCTAAATCTACTTCTGTCTTGATCTCGGAAACACTGTTTATATAATTACTTTAGCAGGAGGGCTAAAGATATGGAAACATTACTTAGCATTTTTATAGGTATTGGTCTCAGCGCCGCATGTGGGTTTAGGGTATTCATTCCACTGATGATAGTGAGCGTTTCGTCACTTTCTGGTCATCTAGCTCTGGCCCCTGGCCTTGAATGGATTGGCACATATCCGGCTCTTGTCGCATTCTGGATGGCTTCGATAGTTGAGATACTTTCATATTACGTCCCTCTTATCGATAACCTCCTCGATACGATTGCGGTTCCTGCTGCAATAATTGCCGGTACGATAGTAATGGCCTCAGCCGTTTCGGAAATGAGCCCGTTACTCAGATGGTCCCTTGCGGTTATAGTTGGTGGAGGAATTGCCGGTACTGTTCAGGGTTTGACCAGCATAATCAGACTGGCATCGACCGCTACAACAGGGGGATTTGCTAATCCTATTGTTTCAACAGCTGAAGCTGGCGGATCAGTGACAATGTCAATTATAGCGATTTATTTTCCTGTGGTTGCGTTTATTTCGGTGATTGGAATAATATGTTTTGCATTTGTTAAATTGTATAGAAGGCTGTTCAGAGAAAAGGCATTTAAAACATAGTCATATTTAGAGTCTTTCGATTATATTTTGCTGACATCAGAAAATATGTAGAGACGCAAAATTTTGCTTCTCTACAAAGATCGAACCTGCGATTAGTAATTGATTACTGTTATTTTCGAGCGGTCTGCGTTAACTGGGTTTATTTTTTAGATTATCAAAGATATTTTCTGCTGCTGTTTCTCCGGAATTTATACAGTCTGGTATGCCAACCCCGCCATATGCGTTTCCGGCAAGCTCAAGGGACTTATATTTGTTTACTCGCTCTTTTAACTTGGCGACGAGGTCAAGATGCCCGACAAAGTATTGAGGCATTGATTGATAGTACCTGCTCACCATCTTTAAGATAGGTTTATCACTTGCTCCGAGTAATTCGCACATTTCTTCGTGTGCTGTTTTCATCAGCCAGTTATCGTCCCTTTCATAAATTTCGGGATTGGTTGCGCCTCCCATGAAACAGCGCAGTAGAACCCTGCCTTCTGGTGCCCTTCCCTTGAATTTTAAACTGCTAAAGGAGCAGGCTAAAATAGGGCGCCTTTCAACTATCGGTACAACAAATCCGAAGCCATCTAGATCATGGGATATGTCTTTAAGGTTGTAACCGAGGTTGATAACGACAGAGGACTCATATCTTATTTGTGATAATTCTTTAGCAAGACCACTGTCAAATCCTTCGAGCAACTTGTATGCCTTATTTGAGGCTAAGGCGATTATTACACCATCGGCATCTATCATCTTCCCGTCCTCAGTCATTAATGTCCACCCGTCTTTTGAAGGTTCTAGACGTTTAATCGTGTCCCAGAGCTTCAAAGATTTTTTGGGCAGACTGGAACCCAACTTCTCTATCAAAGTTTCCATGCCACTTTTGAAGGATAAGAATAGACTATACCGAGCTCCGCTCTCACCGGATGTCGGGGCATCTCTTTTGTTTTTTTCTCTGATCAAAGCCCTTATTACACTTCCGTACTTCCGCTCCAATTCTAGAAATTGGGGGAAGGTGGCCTTAAGACTCAGGGTTTGTGGGTCGGCGGTGTAAATGCCACTTATTAAGGGTTGCGCGACAACATCGAGCACCTCTCGACCAAATCGTCGGGTAACGAACGATGCAAGGCTTTCATCACTTTGGCCAGATCTGCCTGGTAACACTGTCTCTAATGCCGTTCGCAGCTTCCCCCGCCACGTAAATAACGGCGATTTTAAGAATGATAAAAGGCGAGTCGGCGCAAGCATAAGGAATCCATCAGGCACGTATATGAGTCTTCCCCGTTTCACAACATAGGTGCGACGGTGTTCTTCACTCGTAGGGATTAGTTCCGGTTCCAAACCCAATCGTCTAGACAGCTGCAGCGCCCATGGCTTGGTGGTAATGAATGAATCGGGTCCTTCTTCAATTAAAAAATCATCTACCCGTTTGGTAGATATTACTCCACCGAGCTTATTGCGTCCTTCAAATAGAAGAAGTTCAAGCCGGGTTTTACTCTCAGAGCTCAACTCCATTAGCCGATGCGCGGCGCTCAGGCCTGTTATACCACCACCTATGATAGCTATTCGCATTATTAGTTAAGGTATATAACCACAGATGTATATATATTGATATAAGCAAAAGCATGCACGATACATGATGCAAGATGCGTGATCGATCCAGAATCCCGTATCATGCTTCCTGTCGTATGTGACGGATAACAATGTCTGCTAGTGCTTCAATAAACTTCTGATCATCATTTACCGTTTTAGCTCTCAGCATTTTTATTCCAACCTCCTCAGCAACCTCCGCCGCTTCAATACCGATATCATAAAGGACTTCAACGTGATCACATATAAATCCGATCGGTTGAATTATTACATGACTGGTGGATTTTTTGGAGTGGTCTCTGATTACGTCACACACATCAGGCCCCAGCCAGGGGTCTGTAGGACGACCGCTCCTGCTTTGATATGCTAGCACCCAGGTTTTATGACCGAGCCTCTCCGATATCAGCCGACATGAAACGGTAAGTTGCTCTACATATGGAGATGCTTCGGCCATGGGAGTCGGGATACTGTGCGCTGTAAAAATCAAAAGGGTATCGTCACGATCAGTGGGCGGTATCTGTTCGAGGCATTCCGCTATCCGCTCGGCTGAGTCTTCAATAAATAGAGGATGATCATAAAATGGTTCTGTGTAATCTACGGACAGGTCAACGCCGGTTTTACGAATGGCCTCCTCCACATCTCGCTGATACCTTTCCCAGCTCGCATCGGATTGATGGGCCGCCATAATTATGGCCAATGCCTTGTTCACCCCTTCTTTTGACATCTCGATGACTGTATCAGACAGGAATGGATGCCAGTTTCTCATGCCAACATAGACTGGCAGGGGATGTCCGTCAATTTTCAGCTGGGCCTCCAGCCCCTTGGCTTGCCGGTATGTAAGCTCGTTCAGTGGTGATTTGCCTCCTATAAGCTCATAATGATGAGCCACCTCTTCTAAGCGCTCAGGCGGAATAGGCCGACTGCTTGAAACCTTAGAAAGGAATGGCCTTATGTCCTCGGTCTTTTCGGGTCCGCCATACGCTATCATCAATATTGCGTCATATTTGTTTGACATTTAACGACACCGCCGTGATCCACTATGCATGATACATGATCCGGTATGCACGACTCCACTCAATCGAGCATTAACGTTTACTTGAACATTCATGCACATGATCTATTAGTGCAAGGACATTATCAACAGGTGTGTTAGGCAACACACCATGTCCCAGGTTGAAAATATATCCAGGTCTTCTGTCGGCTTTCTCCATAATCATGGAGGCTTTTCTACGAATTTCCGCAGGCTTTGTAATTAGTATTGCAGGGTCCAGGTTTCCTTGCACTCCAACGTCATAACCAACTCGTGCCCAGGCATCCTTAAGATCCACTCGCCAGTCGAGCCCAATTACACTCCCCCCGGCCTCCTTCATCAGTTCCAGGAGTCCGGCCGTATTTGTACCAAAGTGTATGACTGGGGTATTTTTTACGATATTTTGAAACAACCTATTCATATGGGGTAGAACATATTCTCTATAGTCGTCCGGTGAAAGGCAACCAACCCAGCTGTCAAAAATCTGTATAGCGTCTGCCCCGGCCGAGATTTGGTGGTTGAGGTAGGAAACCGTGGCATCGGTTAATTTATTCATAAACGTATGCCAGGTGGGAGAATCCCCGTGCATAATTGCTTTGGTGTTCTCGTAGTCTCTCGAGCCGCTTCCCTCGATGATATATGAGGCGACGGTAAAAGGAGCACCGGCAAAGCCTATTAATGGAACCTCGGGGTCGAGCGCACTTCGTGTGATCCTGATAGCGTCATAAACGAAATTAAGCCCGCCGGCATTAAATTCCCTAAGCTGAGCAACCGCCCTCCTCGATCTCAGGGGCTTTCTGATTCGGGGGCCGTCTCCTCTGGAGAATTCTAGGTTTATCCCTAACGGTTCCAGGATGAGCAATATGTCGGCAAAAATGATCGCGGCATCAACAGCCAGACGATCCACGGCCATCAGAGTTACCTCTGCCGCTAATTCAGGTTTCTTGCAAAGCTCGAGAAACGAAACCTTCTCACGGAGCTCCCTGTATTCACGTAGAAACCTCCCAGCCTGTCTCATTAGCCAAATTGGCGTATAATCCGTGCGCTCGAGCCGACATGCTTTCAAAAATGGTGAATTTTTGGTGACTTCCTTTGAGTTGGAGCTCTTGTCCTTATTCCAGATCATGTCAATTCTTTGCCATGTGTTTGTGTTAACGTTGTTTGAGTACGCAATCCTTTTCTTTCGCAGAAGGGCTTCACCGCGTCTTGCCATATCTCGGATCAGATTGCCCATCTTGGGGCTATTGGGTTCATAGTCGGCGGAAAGGCCTGCCTCATGAAGGGTCTGTGTTGTCGTAGGTCCAATCGATCCTATGAGGACTTTTTTTAAACCTTCTCTCAGCTGTTCTTCCAGCCCTTCATCGGAAGCTACCTTGATCAAATGGTGTACCTGCTGAGAACTTGTAAAGAGGGATATGTCGGTTTTTTGATCTGCGATCGAACGGATTGCCGAGCGAAGGGGGGTTAGGTCTTCGGGCAAGGCCCATCGATAGACAGGTACGGGGGTAACAATTGCCCCCCTCCCATGCAAGCTTGATAGCAATTCGGTATTAGATAAACCATATTCCTGAACAGCTACCCTCTTGCCATTCACGGGAAGCTCCTTATCCAATGTGATCAAAATATCGCGCCATGTGTTTGGTTCGGGTACCAGGAGGTCTGGTCTGAGTCCAAATTCGCGTAATGCGGCAACTGGTTTGGGGCCACGGGCCACCTTTTTTACTTTACGGAGTGCGTCTAGAAGTTCGCTTTGCTGATATTTTACTGAAATGGCCTTAAATAGAGCGGTAGTACCAACGCCAGTCATGAAAATTATGACATCAAATTGCCCTTCAAATAGACTTTTTGCAAACTCTAATGCCTCCGTTGCCTCAGATAACGGAATCTCCCTCATTGAGGGCGCCAAGAGCGGAGTGCCCCCGTGATAGAGGATCAGTTTCTCTATCTCTTTAGCCCTCCGGCTCTCAAAAGCGGTAACTCGAAGGCCATTGAATCCCTTTGTCATTTTTTATCTACCTTGAATCTTCATAAAAAACTTTTATCTTTAATGCGTTTAGACGGCGGGAGAGGAGCGAATTTGGCAAGTCATCTTTCTTTAACTTATCTTGAACTGTTACAATTTAATCTGACGATTGTATTTTGATTTTAGCACACTTCCGTAGAGGGTCAAGGTTTAGATCACTAAGTCAATTATGTGGGTGTATGAAAACCGCTGTAGAATTATTCGATCGTTTTTATTGAGTGTTTCGGAGGAAAAGATGAGCAAGACGGTTGAGTTTTATTATGATTTTTCAAGTCCCTATAGCTATCTTGCTTCAACGAAAATTGAAGGTATATGCGTAAAATATGGAGCCGAACTCGATTGGAGGCCCTTTTTGATAGGAGGTGTGTATAAGGAAACCGGCAACCGTGCCCCTCTGGAGGTGCCAAACAAAAAGTCGTACATGATTCAGGATGTAAAGGATTGGGCCAATCACTATGGAATAGAGCTCAATTTCCCGGATCTGTTCCCGGTTAACAGCGTGAAATCGATGAGAGGCGCTTTGGTTGCGAAGGAACAGGGGAGGATTAGGAATTACTCGCACAAACTTTTCAAGTTTTACTGGATTCGGAATGATGATATAAGCCAGGATGACATATTGCGCCTAGCTTTAAAAGAGCTCGATATGGACCACGAGCTATTCATAAAGAGAATTAATGAGCAGGATATAAAGGATGAGCTCAGAAATGAGACTGCAGAAGCCGTTAGAAGGGGTGCTTTCGGCGCGCCGACAATTTTTGTGGGGGACAAGATGTTCTGGGGCAATGATAGATTGCTTTTGGTAGAATCGTATCTGAAGGGTGAATTGTAGATTCACTGATTCATGAGTCATGATGCAGGATACAGGATGCATGATGCACGATGAAGGATGAATGGCATGGCACTAGAATGAGTCTCTATTCTGTACAAATCGAAATTATTAGCCAATTATGTGTGGTGATAGTAAAAGGGAGCCAGTGATATGCACTACGGATTTGAATATAGAGATAATGAATTTCATGTAGAGGAAGTCCCTGTAAGAAGAATTGTTGAATCTTTCGGGACCCCTTGCTACATATACAGTTTTTCCGCATTGAAGCATAGCTTTGCCCTTTATAGTAATGCGTTTTCGTCCATAGACTCCCTTATTTGTTATTCGGTAAAGGCTAATTCAAACCTAGCGATTCTCAAGGCATACGTGAACTTTGGAGCAGGATTTGATATCGTTTCACTAGGAGAACTCCGCAGGGTTTTAATTGCGGGTGGTGCCCCGCAAAAGATTGTATTTTCTGGTGTTGGGAAGACGCTTGAGGAAATGAGGGAAGCAATCATTTCAGAGATATTATTTTTCAATGTTGAATCCACTGAGGAGCTTGAAGCGTTAAACACCGTCGCGAAGGATTTGAAGCAGAAGGCGAGGGTCGCGATTCGTGTTAACCCGGATATTGATCCAAAAACACATCCGTATATAACTACCGGGCTTAAAGAGAGTAAGTTTGGAATTGATATCGATAAGGCTGTTTATGTGTACGGGCAAGCTTCAAGGATGGAGGGAATAGAGATTGTCGGTATCGATGCGCATATTGGATCACAGATATTTGACCTCACCCCATTTGCGGATTCGTTAAGAAAGCTTATAGAGCTTTCAGGTTTATTGAGGGATGAAGGGATTAATATTCAGTATATAGATATAGGAGGGGGGCTAGCAATTAGTTATGAATTGGGTGAAGTGTCACCTAAACCGACAGATTATGCCGAAGTAGTAGTGAGAGAGCTGAGAGACAAACCATATAGGCTGGTTTTAGAGCCTGGACGGTCTTTGGTTGGCAATGCCGGGATACTCGTAACGAAGGTCATCTATTTAAAAGAAGGAGAAACAAAGAAGTTCGTCATCGTAGATGCAGCTATGAATGACTTGATTAGGCCGGCTTTCTATGACTCCTATCACGAAATTTTGAATGTAAATCAAGGCAATAGCCAGGAAGAAAAGGTAGACATAGTCGGACCCGTATGTGAATCCGGAGATTTTTTTGCAAAAGATAGAGAACTTCCAAGGGTCAAAAAGGGTGATCTTCTTGCAATACTCAGTGCCGGGGCATACGGGTTTGCAATGTCTTCAAATTATAATTCCCGTCCACGCGTACCTGAAGTATTGGTCAATGGGGGTGAATATTTTTTAGTAAGAGAAAGGGAAAAAATTGAGGATTTGATGCGAGGTGAGAGTATTCCAGGGTTTATCAAGTGAAGAATGGGTTTTAAAGACAGCCTTTTAGTATCTAGATGTTAACCAAAATCTCTCGGAATTGAATTATATTGTAAAGGGTATGGATGGTATTACACTTTCTTTCCTGATAGATTACGTCGTGGATAAATTTAAACAGTAAATCAGAATTGACCTAGAATTAGCCAATGTATATCCTTTTAGTGCGTTTTAAGTGATGTCGATCTTAAATTTTTGTGATTATTCGTCAATATACGGAGGTTGTTATGATATGGGAGAGTAGTTTTTTTGAATTTATTAGAAAAGGCGGATTCTTTATGTATCCCATAATGCTTTGCTCAATAGTGGGCCTGGCGATTTTACTTCAAAAGATTTGGGTTCTAAGACCAAAAAAAATAATTCCTGAACAGTTTTTGAGCACCCTTTATGAGTTAATCTCCCAGTGCAAATTTGGTGATGCCAGGGTGTTATCAAGGGCAAATGATTCGCCCATTGCAAGAATAGCTTCCACCGCACTTGAGTATTTTGATAGACCCAAAGATGAACTGAAGGAAAAAATCGAGGAGTCTGGTAGAAAAGAGGCGACTGATCTCTACAGATATATTGAGGGTCTCGGTGCTATCAGTAATGTCAGCACACTATTGGGTCTACTGGGAACGATATCCGGAATGATAAAGATATTCAGGGTTATTGCCGAACAACCAATTGTAAATCCTCCAAGCCTTGCAGGGGGCATCTCGGAGGCGCTTTACACGACCGCTCTTGGGCTTTTGGTTGCTATACCAGCTTTTATAGCTTACAAATACACTTCTGGAAAAGCTGGAGAGATCACGGCGGAAATGGAAGAGGAAGGGATGAGCATTATGGAAGAAATTGTTATTGCGAATGACAGAAAGGAGAAGGCCCGAGAGATTGTCAGATGAGATTTCGAAAAGAGGATGAAGCAAAGAAGGGTTTAGCCAGTACTCTTGATCTAACACCTATAGTAGATGTAGTTTTCAATCTGCTCATATTCTTTGCGCTTTCTCTTAATTTTGCCGTTACTTCCGGGGGGATTAATGTGAAGCTTCCGAAGGCCTCATCTGCCGAGCCCGTAAAGGCCCAAGAACTTACAATAAATCTCACCGCCGATGGAAAAACCTACCTGAATGATAAGGTAATCACACTTGATAATCTTTCACAGAAATTGAAAGAAAAGAAGGATAAAGAATCCCTGGTAATCATACGGGCAGATAGTGCAGTGACTCACGGTCGTGTTGTTGAGGCGATGGATATTGTAAAGACAAACGGTTTTTCGAGGCTCGCCATTGCTGTAGATCAACCCCCAATTGAGAGAAAGTGATTTCCCAGGAATTTAATCGTTATGGTCTGTGCCCCAGTGCGCAGGCAACTGATTATTTTCGGAGTTCGTGCCTTGCTGACGCGCGGGAGTTCATCGGGACTGACAGGTCCCGACTGTTGATTATCATTAGCTAGTATTAGCACTTAAAATAATGGTAGTGGATCTGAAACTCGACATCTGAATATTGCTTTCACATTGAAATGTCACCCCCGATACACTGCCCTCAGACAAAAAAGATATTTTGCGATTATTGGGTAGCCCACCAGTCTAGCTGGTGGGATGAAATTGTATCACGAGCGAGACTCGTGATCTACCCCTAAATTACATGATCTTTTTCACAACGAAAACGCTCTCCCCGGCCAAAATTCTCTTCTAATCGTTTGACAGCGATTACGATCTTATGTAGTTTTTCGCAGCCACTGGAAATGCTTTCTTTTAAATAACGCCGTGATAATCCTCAGATTTTTGAACAGCCTGATTACGCATTACTTTACATTTTGGATTATCGGATTTTCGATCTTTACATACCTCTATCCCGATCCATTTAGAAAACTCATATATCTTATCCCCCTCGCCCTCGGTGTAATTATGTTTGGAATGGGTACTACCCTCAACGGCCAGGATTTTAAGAGAGTACTGCTCAGGCCTCTGGATGTCGCCGTTGGATTTTTTCTCCAGTACGGGTTCATGCCTCTGGCAGGATTTGTTCTTGCCAATATATTCGGTCTCAAGCCATTACTTGCAGCAGGAGTGGTGCTTGTTGGATCGTGCCCCGGTGGGACGGCTTCGAACGTAATAACCTTCCTGGCTAGAGGAGACGTTGCTCTCTCTGTTACGTTGACTTCGGTTTCGACTATCATGTCCCCAATATTGACTCCACTTTTCACATATATCTATGCAGGGCAATGGGTAGACGTACCTGCTTATAAACTCTTCATTACTACTATCAATATAATTATTCTACCAATAGCACTTGGTCTTGGAATAAAGGCCTTATACGGAGAAAAGGTCATGCTCGCTGTTGAATTTCTTCCTCTGTTGTCCTCTGCTGCAATAATTTTCATTGTCGGAGTTATAGTAGCGGCCAATGCTGAATCCATTTCCGGGGTTGGCATTAGAACCGGTCTTGTTGTAATGATTCATAATGTCATGGGACTGGGTGTTGGTTTCGGACTAGCGAGGCTTGTAGGCATGAACATGAAAAAGGCGAAAGCGGTATCAATAGAGGTGGGTATGCAGAATTCAGGGTTAGGGGTTGCGTTGGCCGGGGCATATTTCGGGGCACTGGCAGCGCTTCCCGCTGCGATCTTCAGTGTCTGGCATAATATATCTGGCTCCGCACTTGCATGGTGGTGGAGCAGGCAAGAAGATAAGATTTCATAAGCTGGTTTCAAAGGATATAGATCATAGTAGTACAGATAAATAAAAAAGCGTTTCCAATAAAGGGATATTTGTTCCTTATATGTTCGGCGTTCTTTACCTCCCTTTCCTATATATTTGGAAAAGCGATAAATAATGAATTAAGTCCCGAAACAACCGTTTTTTTCTGGTTTTTTGGCGCATTTTTATTTTCCTCGCTTGTCGTTATCTGGCTTCCTTCTCAAAGATTGGAGATGAGGGGGGTTCGCAGGTATTTCCCGATATTTGTTTACAGTTCAATCCTGACTGCCGTCGGTGCTGCTTTGTGGATTGCCTCGATATGGATAATTGGCCCTCCTCTTACTTCGTTTCTGATGAAATCACAGACATTGTTTACTTTAACGCTTGGTTTTATCTTCTTGGGTGAGAGATTAAATAGATGGGAGCTTGTTGGAATCATTATCACAATATTGGGAGCAGTCATTGTTTCTTACCAAAAAGAGGGATATCTGTTAATGGGGACGTTGTTGGCTCTTATCTCGGCATTTTTCTACTCGATATTATCTTTTCTTATAAAGAAGATTGCACAGGATTTAAATATGCTCACGGTTGCAAGCCTTAGAGCTCTCGGCGTTTCAATTGTCGTATTTATTTACCTGACCGTCACAGGTACATTTGAGATGCCCAGTCTACTGGATGTTTTGTTCATGACTTTGGGGGGTATTTCTGGAGCATTTATTGCAAAAACGAGTCAGTTCCAATCAATAAAGCTGCTTGACGTATCTCGATCTACGGCGGTAATGCCATTGGAGTCGCTTTTCGTCGTCCTTTTTTCATATCTCTTTTTTGGGGACTTGCCCTCTTTGGTAAAACTTGCAGGTGGAGTGTGTATATTAACCGGAGTCGTTTTCCTGGTTATTTTCAGGGGGGCGAAGGCTGACGTCCTAGAGCATGAATAATGGGATTATTTCAAACTTGTCCAAAATAAGAAATTGCTTCGCGGAGCCCGTACTGAGGAATCGAAGTATTTACACTGAGTAAGCCCAATGTGCCAGCAATGACGCAATCAGGTCTGTCATTGCGAGCGGCAGCGAAGCAATCTTCTTGCTGTGTGGTGTCGGTTGAGTGTTAGAAAACCCTCGAACGACTGAGAATGAGATTGCTTCGTTCATTCCGTTCTCTCGCAATGACGGTTCTGGGTTTGGATAGCATTTACGTAACAATCACGAACCGGGCTTGAAGCCAGAATCGTTGAGGTGGGGTTTGAGTTTTTAAGGGGAAGCAATTTTATGATCCGGAGAAAGCATGCTAATCCTTAAAATCAGTTTTGAGCTTTTTCAAGTTTTCATGCCTTTCAAAGGCCAGATCTATTAACCTCGAAATAAGATCCTTATAGCTGATACCACTGACTTCCCAGAGTTTTGGATACATGCTTATCTGTGTGAATCCAGGAATTGTGTTCAGCTCACTTACGAAAATATCGCCTGTGCTTTTCTCCATGAGAAAATCTACTCTCGCCATGCCAAAACAATCTATTGCCTTAAAGGCCTTTATTGCGTATCTTTGGAGATTCTCAGTTGTTTCTCGATTAAGTTTGACCGGAGCGATCAGTTCTGTACCTTTTTCCGTATACTTTGCCTTGTAGTCATAAAATTCCCTGTGCGGAATTATTTCCCCGGGAGATGATGCAATTGGTTCCTCATTGCCCATGACACTTACTTCAATCTCTCTGGGATTTATAACTGCCTTTTCTGCTATTACTTTGTTTGAAAATTCACAGGCGAAATCCACCGCTTTTTCTAACTCATTTTCTGATTTCACCTTCGTTATACCCACGCTTGAGCCCAAATTTGCCGACTTAACAAAGCAGGGAATGCCAATTTCGCCTTGAATTCTCTTTTTAACTTTTTCTTTTTCTTTTGTCCAATCCGACTTATTGAACCCAATGAATTGAACGACTGGTATACCGGAGTCTCTAAATATTGCTTTCATTGCTATCTTATCCATACCGACCGATGAACCCAGTACGGAGGATCCAACAAAGGGTATTTCCATTAGCTCAAACATCCCTTGAACAGTTCCGTCCTCCCCATATGTTCCATGCAGAACTGGGAATAAGACATCGAGTTTGTGCTCCTGTCTGATCGCTTTATTTTCAATTTCATAAAAAACAGGCTTGTGAGGGTCTAAGGAGGAAGCAAGAAAGGTAGAATCAGAAATTGTAATCTCTCCCCGGCCTATCCAGTCCTCTATCGAGGCTTTTCTCCAACTGCCGTCTTTCGTTATAAATATCGGGAAGATATCGAATCTGGCGGAGTCAATATTTTTTACGATTGACCTGGCAGATAGCAGAGAGATTTCGTGTTCGACAGACCTACCACCGAAAACGATTCCGACTAGTTTCTTGGACAAGATTATCCTTTGTGTGAGTTTTTAATTGGTTACCCTAATGAGCTTTTAATGTCAAGAAGATTCGGAATTATTCATTAATGTCTGATTTGAAGGAGGGTTTTAACCCTGCACACGTCGCTACCTTAGGGTCGCCGCTAAATGAAAAACATAACCTTCTAACAACCGCGTGGCGCTGCGTCGTCAATATTAACAAGTTTAGGGATTGACGCCCGGTCGATCCGGTTCATATACTCCGTTCGGGGTCGAGCCCTAAATTGGAAGCCGTTTTTTGGCTATCCGAACCTTTCTGCTACAATTATCTTTTTTGATAAAACAGCGTTTTGCAAATGAGCTTTTTCTTGGGTAGAATCCCAGCTATTCACAAAAAACTCAGGAGGGATTTAACATGCAGAAGGCAGTAATATGTGGACCTCTAAGAACGGCTATAGGTGCATTTGGTGGATCCCTGAAGGATATTCCCGCGACAACTTTAGGTTCAACTGTGGTAAAGGAGCTTTTGAGTAGGGTAGATATCGATCCTAAAGAAATTGATGACTGTATAATGGGTAATATATTGACCGCAGGTCAGGGAATGAACCCATCGCGTCAGGTTGCTCTTAATGCGGGGCTCAGTATTGAGACACCTGCATTCACACTGAACAGGGTTTGTGGTTCCGGATTGCAGAGTGTTGCGCTGGCAGCACAGGCAATAAAGGCGGAGGATTCAGACTTGATTTTAGCGGGTGGAATCGAGAACATGAGCGCAGCCCCATTTTATCTTACAAAGGCTCGCTATGGATACAGGATGGGTATGCCAAAGGAGGAGATAACGGATGGAATGGTCTACGATGGTCTCTGGGATATTTTTAATGATTATCATATGGGAGTAACGGCAGAGAACCTGGCAGAGACATATAACATTTCAAGAGAGGCGCAAGACGAGTTCGCTTATAAAAGCCAGATGAAATGCAAGGCTGCTATGGAGGAAGGGAAATTTAATGATGAAATAGTTCCTGTAATGATTCCTCAGAGAAGAGGGGATCCAGTTTCATTCGTCAAGGATGAGCATGCTAGGGCTGATACGACTCTTGAAACTCTCGGAGGTTTGCGTCCGGTGTTTAAGGTTGGTGGAACGGTTACTGCGGGAAATGCTTCCGGTATAAATGACGGAGCTGCAGCAATGCTGGTTGCGTCTGAAAAAAAGGCTCAAGAGCTTGGGCTTAAGCCTATGGTTTCAATCAGGGCCTATGCAGTGGCCGGAGTCGAACCCGCGATAATGGGGATTGGTCCAGTACCAGCCATGCAGAAGGTATTGGATAAGGCTGGCCTTTCAATTGACGACATAGATCTGGTTGAATTAAACGAGGCGTTTGCTGCGCAGTCTCTAGCAGTCTTGAGTGATTTCCCGATTCCTGAAGAAAAGCTTAATGTAAACGGCGGAGCAATAGCACTTGGACATCCCATCGGTGCCTCAGGCGCAGTAATTCTAACAAAATTGATACATGAGTTACACAAGAGGAAAAAGGCAAAGTTGGGCCTTGTGTCCCTCTGTATAGGTGGCGGAATGGGAATCGCTATGATTGTAGAAAAGGTAAAATAATAGTAGGGGCACGTTGCAACGTGCCCCTACATTAAATAAACAACAACTGCGCTTGTGCCTATTATGTTTAGGACCGCAAGGGGGAACAGGACTTTCCAGCCGAGCCCCATAACCTGATCGTAACGAAATCTGGGAATAGTCCACCTGACCCATATAAAGAAGAACAAAAAGAAAAGCACCTTACCGATAAACACGACTGGAGGCAAATACCAGTATCTTTGAATGTCTATTCCCCACCAGCCGCCGAATGGTAGTGGATACCACCCGCCCAAAAATAGGCAAACTAAAAGGCATGAGACTACTACCATATGCGTATATTCTGCCATGAAGAACATGGCAAATTTCATGCTGCTGTATTCTGTATGATAACCGGCAACGATTTCTGGCTCCGCTTCCGGCATGTCAAAGGGGAGTCGATTTGTTTCAGCAAAAGCCGACACAACAAAGACCAGAAAACCCAATGCCTGTGGCACCACATACCAGAGTTTAGACTGCGCATGTACTATTTCGGTCAGCTTGAATGATCCTGCGAGAATGATAACTCCTAAAATTGAAAGGGCGAGCGGGACTTCGTAGCTGATCATCTGAGCAGCCGAACGCATAGAACCTAGAAGGGGGTATTTGCTGTTTGAGGCCCATCCACCAAGCACTACACCGTACACACCTAAGGATCCAATAGCGAAAACATATATAAGACCGACATTGATATCAGCAATCTGTAATTTTACATAGACCGGTTCTTTTAATAAACCAAAGATCGTGGTGTTAAAGCCTTCGCCAATGGGGATCACTGCAAGGGCTACGATGGAAGTGATAAGAGCGACTGCGGGGGCAAGAAGGTATAACGGCTTATAGGCACGTTCAGGAATGATGTCTTCTTTGAATATGAACTTCACACCATCTGCCAGGGGCTGAAGTAGCCCAAACGGTCCTACTCGATTTGGACCCAGCCTGTCTTGAATAAATGCGCTAATTCGCCGCTCGGCAAATGTTAGATATGCGACGAGGGTCAGTACCACAAATAACAGTAAGGCTACTTTAATAAACGATATGCTAATATCGACCCAGGGCATCAATTCACCTTTCCATAAACACTAATTCTAGCTACTTTTGTCAGTACCAAGTGAGCTGATTTTATCGTAGGTTATACCTCTGAAAGACGGAATTTTCTCCGAAATCTCCATCATAATTTCAGAAGGATTTGAGTAATCGAAACTGCCATCCCGAATGGTATTCCCTATGAGTTTAATGATCTCCCAATCCTGTTTTGCATTGCCGGGTGGAGGAATTGCCTCTTTTACTCTTTGCACCCTCCCATTGTCATTCGTATACGTTCCGTCCTTTTCGTACGGGGTAGAGCCAGGAAGAATTACATGAGCCAACTGTGCCGTACTGCTCAGTCTAAAATCTTGAACAATAAGCAGCGAAAGGCTGGCCATGGCTTCGGTCAATGTCGTTTTAGTCCCATCAGTAATATAATTGAATAGGTCTTCGCCTATCACGTAGACGGCCTTTATTTTCCTTTCAACGATAGCGTCTATAGTGCCTGCCATATCTTCATCATTGTCGGATAAAATGATGTCTCTAACACCGGCGCTATTTGGGAAAGGATCCTCGCTTATTAGTCCAAATTTCTTGTCTCCTTGAGACTCCACTATGTTTGAAGCGATGTTTCTAATCCCCAAGATTCCTCCAAGCTTTTTAAGCATATAAAGTTCTTCATTTGTAAGAACTGGGGAGCAAATGAATGCTATTTCCTCGTTGTAATTCTTGATCCGTTTAATCTCGGATGTAAGAAAATCGATAGCGTATTCCCAGGTTGTTATCTCGAAGCCTTCGCCTGTCCGAATAATCGGGTCTTTAAGGCGCATTTCAGTTTGAATAGCCTTAAAATTGTATCTGCCTCTATCACAAATCCAGTAGTTATTTACTTCAAGATTAGTCCTCGGACGAACCCTTGAAATCCGACCCATCCGTGGATCAACCCCGACCGTTATATTGCAGCCATTACTGCAAAGGGGGCAAACCGTATCAGTAAACTTCCAGTACCAAACCCTTTCCTGGTGGAGCGTGTCTTTGTTGAGTAGTGCACCTACTGGACAGAGGTCGATAACATTCCCGGCCAATTCATTGTCTAAATCCTTGCCTGGGAAAACTACAATCTTCTTTCTGAATGCGCGTCCGTCGAATCCTAGCTCTCCCGTTTTTGTAACCTCATCTGTAAATCTGACGCATCTTGTGCACATTATGCAGCGATTCGGGTCGTATAATATCCTTTCGCTGAGGTAATACTTTTTCCTTACCTTTTTCTCTTCCGGTCCATCGAATCTGCTGTATCCAGGCCCGTGTTTGAACGTGGTAAGTTGTAGCGGACACTCTCCGCCCTTATCACATATCGGGCAGTCGAGAGGATGGTTAATCAGGGTAAATTCGACGGTTGCCTTTCTTGCGTCGATGGCCTTTTCAGAATCTGTTTTGACAATGAGACCATCTCTAACAAAGGTGTTGCACGCAGGCATTACTTTTGGCACACCTTCGACTTCGACAAGACACTGCCTGCACTGTGCTACGATACTTAAGGCTGGATGGTAGCAGAAGTGTGGAACTTCAACGCCGATGCGCGATGCAGCCTGAATGAGGTTTAATCCGTCTTCAACCTCAACTTCTATTCCATCGATCGTGAGCTTTGGCAATGAATTTCCTTACTTGAGTGTACGCAAAAATTGTATCCGAGTATATCTTATTAGCAAATTGTGAGTAAGAAGATGAGGGTAATATATATCATTGCTGTAGATGCTGGATATTCCGGGGACACAATTCTTTCAATTTCATGAATAGATTTATTTTTCTTAATCCTTTTCAGAATGAAAGGACTTGAACGGCCTTCCAAAAATTGCGGCCTGTGCTGAACTTGTTTCAGTATTAAGAAAATCAGGAACGAAGATGTTAAGAAAATGACAATCATTACTGTCATCTCGAAGGAACAAAGTGACTGAGAGAACTAATTAATTAAAGTAATAGATATCTCGCATTCGCTCGATACGCAAGCGTTTTTGGGTAGCCTTGATTTTTGCTTCTTTGTACCTGTGCTGAACTCGTTTCAGTATCAAGACAAAGAAGTTAGAAAAAAATTATTATACTTTATAAAATAATAGTGCACTCCACTCGTCCTCATGTAGTTGGTATTTCAGGATTAAGCCCAAGTCAATAAACTTCTTTTTCACATCATCGCTACGTTCATTCCTAAAGCCAGAGATTATGAGATGTCCATTAGGTTTCAGTCTGGATGCAAGCTCGTCGCTCATCAGGTCTATTAAGTCTATTAAAATGTTAGCCGTGATAAGATCAAACTTATCATTAACCGCCTCGATAGTTCTCAGATGGACCTCTATTTTTGAAGAAAGCCCGTTTCTCGCGACGTTCTCTCTGGCTTCATTCACAATTGATATCTTTATATCCAAGCCTTGAGCAGTCTTTGCTCCGAGTGCAACCGCACAGATCGCGAGAATTCCGCTTCCACATCCTACGTCCAAGACATTTTCAATGTTTGCCCCTTTCAGTAAATAGTCCAGCAATTTTATGCAAAGAACCGTCGTAGTGTGATTCCCCGTCCCAAATGCCATTCCTGGAGTAATCTCGATCGTTTTTTCCTGCCCGTTCGGGAGTAATAATGCGTATGATGTGTCAGTAGTGTGTAGTTCGTATAATGGGACTTTGCTTTGTCCTTTGGTCATTTAAATCTGGCCGCGATTTGTTATTTGGTTTGGGTTGATTTTGACTTATATATGTCAATCATTAAAGCCCGCGATACCAACGGGTGTACTTCATCCTCAAAGTCGTCGCCTTCAGATCAGATTATCTTGTTGTTTCACATCTTTATTCTCTTCTAGCTTCTCTTCTACATTCTCTTCTAGCTTTTGCTCCGTTGGTTTTCTGTCCTCACCATTGTCTTCAAACTCCGTGTCGATTGACTGTCTTATCTCATCTTTAGTCCTCTGGAGTTCTCTCATGGTCTTTCCGATAGTTCTGGCCACCTTTGGTAATTCTTTTGGACCAAGAACAAGAAGGGCAATTAAAAGTATTACGAGAATCTCACCTGTTCCTATACCGAACATTGGGCTCTTATGTCAATCCGTTATTTTTAGCTATCGATTATTTTCTTATCAAAAAATTAGCACATTAATATGTTTTATTCAATGATTCTGATCTTAAACTTCGAGGAATGTCTGCCCACAATTTGATCGGGCCTGAAGAGTCCCGACTATTTATTAAATTTAAGAGTATTTCACAATACGGGTGGGAAAGGTTTTCCAACCCAGTATAAAAAAATGAAAGTTTGCGATACATTTAACATACACCCCCATCTTAGTCTTCCCCCCTCAAGGGGGAAGAGATCTTCTGTTGAGGCGTTTAGTTGAGGATATTGATCCTATTCTCTTAGCCTTGTTTAATAAAAAATTAATTGATCTGAAAAAAATCAGATATATTATTGCGTTCCGTATATAATCTTAGCCGTTCAATATTTTTGAAATAAAAATACCAAGTGGCAAATAAGGGGGGCTTTGTATGAAGGCTATAATATATCATGAGTTTGGCGGTGTTGAAGTACTGAAATACGATGATGTACCTGATCCTGAGATTGGAGATGATGAAGTTCTTGTCCGTGTGAAGGCGGCGTCTTTAAACCAATTGGATTTACGCTTGCGATCCGGCAAGTCTCCGAGGCCAGTTGATCTACCCCATATCGGTGGTGTGGACATAGCGGGGGATGTCGCGGAGGTGGGGAAGAATGTCAAGGACTTAAATTTAGGGGCGCGAGTTGTCATAGATCCAACGGTTAAGTCAGGAGGAGGACCGCCCAAAGTAATAGGCGTAAATCTTTATGGAGGATTCGCAGAGTACGTAAAAGTCCCGGCAGCAAATGTGGTTCCAATTCCCGATGATCTTTCATACGAGGATGCCTCAACCCTTCCCATTTGTTACGTCACTGCCTGGTATGGTCTATTTGAGAGGGGCGGGCTTAAACGCGGTGAAACTGTACTTGTGCATGCCGCTGGGAGCGGTACCGGGAGCGCCGCTGTGCAGGTTGCCGACCTCGCGGGTGCGTTGGTAATTGCTACTGCGGGCACGGATGAAAAACTTGAAAAGGCAAAGGAGCTTGGAGCAGATGAAACTATAAACTACAATAAATCGGATTTTTCCGAAGAAGTTAAAAAAATAACGAATAATAAGGGTGTTGATGTCATATTTGACCAGATCGGAGCATCGGTATGGGAAAGAAATATACAGACGCTTTCGCCCAAGGGAAGGATCCTGCTGGTGGGGGTTGTCGGTGGGGGTTCATCTACAATTAACTTCGGGCCAATAATTATGAAAGACATTGCTATCTTAGGAGTAACGGTTTTTAATGCGCCAAGAAGCAACTTGATTAATGTTGTTAATCTGGTTTCTCAGAAAACCATTCGCCCCGTGATAGATAAAACCTTTCCTCTAAAAGAGGCGGCTTCCGCACAAAAGCTCTTGGAGGACAGGGGTCAGTTTGGAAAGGTGATTCTGAAACCATAATGCACGATGCAAGATGCACGATACATGATGCAGGATGCCCGACGCAAGGATAACATTTTATAACGTATTTAACTCGTGTATCATGAATCGTGCGTCGTGTATCTTTTCCCTAGCTTGCTAGAATTTCAGCAATCTTGGGGAATATGAATTCCGCGACATCTCTTCGTGAGCCTCCACCTGTAATTATTAAATATCTACCCTCGCAAATCTCTTCGGCAGACCCTTTTACCATTTTCACCAAATCAATGAAGAATTCCGGAGTTAAACCTATGTCTCCATAATCACCCTGGCAAGTGTCGTGGCCGAGAAAGTGGAATATCATCTCAGGTTTAAAGCCTCTCACTCGAGGGATGAATTCGCTTTTTACCAAACCAAGATAATTTTCGTCAGTGGAATTCCAGCCCACACCAACACATTTATTTGTTTCACTCTCAAAGTCCGAGTCGCAGAAACAGATATGAAGAAATGAATCATCGTTTTCAAACATATCCCTATCACCGTCTCCATGATGACGGTCGGTATCTAGAAGTGCAAATCTCTCAATACCAAGGGTCTGTCTTGCAACATATACGGCTGGCGCCACGCAGTTTATGTAAGTCCCTCCCCACGCTGAGATCCGTCCAGCGTGGTGTCCAGACGCACTGTTGAACAACAGACCGTTCTTCAATTCTCCGCTCATAATCATTTTCGTAGCCTTTATACAGGCTCCAACTGACAGGAATGCATTCTTACCATACGATCTTTTCCTTAGATTCTCGATCATTTCTTTGGAGTGAAATTTTAGGAGCAAATCCTCTGTCACACGCTCATGCTCAAATAGTCTTACGTTTGGTAATCGTAGAACTCCATCGAGCAATTCGGGGAAATTGATGAATTTCGGTCCGACAACAGGACCCGGGCTTGTCTTAAATATGTGGCTATAGAAGATGCCAGCGCTCATCCAGGACTCCTAAATTACAACCTGAAAATGTCTTGAAAATTGATTACGAGTGGGGTTGAATCTATTTCTTTTATTCCAGATTTCTCGGCGATATCTTTTGATGTCATTCTACCTCCATGTTTCCACAAATTAATGAGAAAATGTCCAGCCTCTTTTTTTCTCCACCACTCCTCGTCAAAGGCTTCTCTTAAGAACGATCTGAAGCCAACCTCAATGAAGCTCGCATTAAGATAGACAGCCGAATAGAAGAATGGTTCTACGTCAATTAGGTAATCCGCTTTATCGTGGTCAGCTAAGGTAGCTTCTTTTAAAGTCTGTGAATAATGTTCTGATCTATCTTTGTATTCACTGTTTTCGTGAATTAAAAGCTGATAAATTAGTTTTCCACAGTAATATCTCAAAATATTTAGCTGTCTTAGGTACAAGAATTCCAAAAAGTCGCTTCCAATATCGTGTGTTAGGTACCTTTTTATCCACTTGGGTTGATATACCAGATTCTTAAACAAGTGAGAAAAAATCTCCAAATATGTCGGATCTCTAAGCATTCTGGATTCGAAGGGGCCTCCCGCTTCGGTGTGAGTGTAACACATTGCTTTTCCCAGTGTTTGAAGAAAGGATTCGTAGTTCTCAACCCCTGCAGACGGGTTTATTGAGCACAGAATCTTATTTGGGACACCTAAGGGTATGCAAAATGATCCCGAAATCTTCCCGGCCCTCTTCTCCGGATCTATTTCTAGGTTGTTTGTAATTTCGATGCCCATTTCTGAAAATAACCTGTTTGCGATCAATAACAGCGGAGATTGAGGGAAGTTTCCTCTTAATTCAAATGAGCTGAATAGGTAACGAAGATCGTTCAAGGTTAAGTCTTCTAATTTCAGTTCCATACGCTTTAGGAGAAACCACTTGAGCAGATCGCTATAAATGTAGTCCGTATCACTGAGGAAAACCTTTGCCTTTTCCCTTAGTCTGCTGAGCCCTAGACAATCCGTGTCATCGCAGAGTTTCATGTATGTTGGAAATCCTAGCTCCTCTGAATCTCTATTAAAGGCTTCGAATAGTTTGAGGTACAGTTGATTGACACTTAAGACGACCTCCCGTCTTTTCCTATCTAGTTCTTCTCTAATCGATTTTTTGGGTTCGTTTTTTATCTCGTCCACAACGGATCTATAGTGGATAGATCTCTTGCCATAAGTGATTAATGCCCTGAATTCGGCGCTGAGGATTTGATCTCTTAATTTTGCTGACCTGCCCTCGAGAAACGTTCTTGCCAAGAAGGAGAGGATCAGTCTCAATCCAATCTCTTCGGTTCCATCGTGTGGCTGAATCGCCTTGATTGTTAAAAAGGGCCCGGGGTCCCTGAAATCGGGATATTTTCTGAATATCCCCTCTTGATTGCTCGCCGATTTCAATCCCGAAAGGTTGTTATATTTTTCGAGGTTCAATTCCTTGAGTAATCTATCGGAGGCTTCACAAATCTCTGTAATTGCATTTTTGTTCATGGTTTACAAAATAATTTTACTTTAAACGTCACTAATGTACTCAGAACCTATTTTGGAAGTCTTACTATTAAGCGGCCGCAGTTACATCTCCTTTAAGCCTCTCGGGCTTCTTTATGAAGAAACTCAATGAGGCTGCCATATAGCAAAAGACTATAGCGAGAATAAAAGGGTAAAGATAAGTGCCGGTGATATCGTGTATGTATCCCGCGATTAAAGGTCCTCCTATCGCAGCCACCGAATAGGAGGTGCCAAAGAATCCGTAGATGGTTCCTAGAGCGCTCAGCCCAAAGAAGCTTCCCAGTAGCGTGGGGAAGATAGGGACAGTGCCGCTGTAGAAAAATCCAAACAGGAGACCGAATAAATAGAATGACCAGATTTCTCCAGATGCAAGTATTAATAAAATAGAGCTTCCCTGGAACATGAAGCAGATGAATAGAACCTTCGTGGTTTGTATTACTTCTGTCAGTAAAGCCGAAAGGATGATTCTGCCCACTAAACTTCCAACTCCAATTGCTGCGGGAGCGCCGGAAGCTACGAGAGGCGAAATTCCTGAATCAATTGCGAAGTTAAATAGATGTATGACTACGATTAGAAATGTAGTAAAACCGAGAAAATACATGGCATACATATACCAGAATGTTGGTGTAACAATCGCCTCGAGGGCCTTCCAGTCGTTATCATTTTTTGTTTTATTATGTGTCGGTTGAGTTTCTGACCTATCTCCATTGTCTTCACCGTAGGGCCTGAGTTTTCTATCTTCTGGATAACCCCTTAGCACCAATGCCGAAAGGACGGAGATCATGATGATCCCGGCGAGCGAGAAGAATGCATACCTAACTCCGAAGCTTGAGATCAGCCATGCGGTGAGAGGGTTCGTTATGAGTCCACTGAGTGGGATCCCGGTTGTTATTAATCCTATCGCGAGTGCTCTTTTCTTTACAAACCATCTGCTTACTACGGCAACACACGTAATATATAGAACCCCGTCTCCGAGTCCTATCAACAGACCGTATGTCAAATAGAGCTGCCACCCCTTCGTTGCGAGTCCGGAGAGAAATACTCCAAGAGCGGCGATTGCACCTCCGGCAAGGACTACCTTTCGAGGATCATATTTATCCACAAGTTTTCCGGCCAGGATTAGGGAGAAGGCGAGCACAAAGGAACGTAATGAGAATATCGAGGAACCCATTGCTCTGGAAAAATCGAACTCTTCATTTAGGTAAGGAAGGAATACACCAAACGAATAAAGAAGAAGCCCATCCATAATGATCAAAATAAGGGATGCTCCAACGATGTACCATCCGTAGAAAATTCTCTTGCTTAACACTGTAACTCTCTGTAATTTCTGCTAATTTGCCCTCAAAATGGACGTAATTTGATAAATGAAATGTTCTTGAGTATTACGCTCAAGGGAGTTAATCATACCTGGAAATATGCCTTGATGTTTATGCTCGATTATGTGTACTGTTTAGATATCAATTTTTTTATAAATGGTAAGGCTATGGTAATATATTATCCTTTCTGAGTAAACTCAATAGCCATCCAAAATTCGATAAATTATGAGGAGACATTTATGGCTGAAATAAATGAAACTTCTGATCTTTTTACCAAAATGAGATACGGATTGAACAAAGGACTGCGAATCGTAAACATTAGGTCTAAAGAAGCCTATGAAACGTTGAAGATTAAGAATCAAATACAGAAACTTACGAAGAAGAGGAGAAGAAATATAGAAGATGTCGGCAATGCTGTATACAGGATGTTCAAGCATAACAATAAATTTAACGAGGAAAGCATAAGATTGAAATGCGTGGATATTTCGAGGATAGAGGGTGAAATTGAGGGAAGGGAGGAGGAGTTGAGGCTGGTTCATCTAAGTGCTCAGAAGGAGCTCGGCAACTTAAAATCGCTCGCGAAGCCGATGGTCATCGGAAAATGTGAGTGTGGTGCTGAGTTGTATGCTGGAGCAAAATTTTGTGGTACCTGTTTTAAAAAAGTTGAATCAAATTGAGAATACGAGGAGGTGCTTTAAATGAGAGGTCCGGCTTTTATTGTTACAATAATATTTTTGCTGATTGTCAATGGTTATGATTCTCGGGCAGACTCGAAAATGGCTGCTTCAGAGCTAATAAATGATCAAGGAAAAACCGTGGGGTATGCAACCCTTGTAGAGGGGCCTGACGGTGTTGAAATAGCTGTCCAAGTGCATGATACGCCGCAGGGACTTCATGGTTTTCATATTCATGCCGTTGGTAAATGTGAAACTCCTGATTTCAAATCTGCGGGCGGACACTTCGATCCCCATGAAAAGAAACATGGCTTAAAAAACCCTGAAGGACCGCACGTCGGAGACATGCCGAATCTTCTGGTAGGTCCCGATGGTACTGCCTCAGCGGTTGGTTTAGCCCCTTTGGCGACCCTTGGGAATGGCAAGAACTCTCTATTCCATGAGGGAGGTACTGCGCTTGTTATGCATGCCGGGAGAGATGACCAAATCACCGATCCTGCCGGTGATGCTGGAGCGCGGATAGCATGCGGTGTAATTAAGAGAGTAAGGTGATCTTATTTTCTTAAATAGTTCCATGTACTTTTATCTCGTAAGGCATGGCGAAGCAAAAAACGAATTAGAGGACCCCTTAAGGCCACTATCGGCGGAGGGTAGACAGGGTGTAGAAAGAGTAACCGCCTATTTAAGTAGACTGGGGACTCGGCCAGAAGAGATTAAGTGTAGTGAAAAATTAAGGGCAAAAGAAACCGCCGAGATAATAGCAGGAGGGTTGTCCATAGGTGATAGAGTTAAGGCAATTAAAGGGCTTGCTCCGAATGACGATGTGAATCCAGTTGCAGATTTACTTTGCTCAGAAGAGAGATCACTGATGCTTGTGGGACATCTACCATTTCTTTCGAGGCTTTTGAGTCTTTTGCTCATAACTGATTCAGAGCGTTCAATAGTAGGTTTTCAGCCCGGAACTGTCGTTTGCTTGAATCGAGATGACGCAATAAAATTTCCAACGCCAGGGAACGGATGGATGGTTAGGTGGGTGTTATCGCCAGAAAGCGTTTATTGATGACTCGATTCTCTTTTAATCTTGGTCATAAGTTTATTTAAATCTTCTATATCAAATTCTTCCTCAGTGCTCTCTTTCATATTTCGTAGCTTCACTTTGCCCCTGCCTAGCTCTTCTTCTCCTACAATCACCGCGAATTTAGAACCAAGCTTATCGGCCCTCCTGAGCTGGCTTTTCAGGCTCTTGTTTTCGTAGTCCATTTCTACTGATACACCTCGCATCCTGAGGTCGTACGCTAGTTTAAATGATGTCTTTTTTGTTTTCTCGCCAAGAAAAGCAATGAAGACTTCCAATTCCTTCTGAAAGGCGTCCGGAGCGACCATCTCGTGAAGCAATACAAGTCTTTCCATTCCTATCGAAAACCCGACGGCCGGAGTTGAGGGTCCACCCAGTTCTTCAACCAAGCCATCATATCTGCCACCGGCTGCCACAGCATTTTGCGCCCCCAGCTTCTCCGTAGTAATTTCAAAGACGGTTCGGGTGTAATAATCGAGCCCCCGAACAATTCTTGGATTTAAGATATACTTAATACCGAAATTCCCCAGTGATTCTCTAACTTTTTCCAAATGCTCCTCACACTTGTCACAGAGACTTTCGAGCATGGTTGGGGCATCCTTTGAAATTTCCCTACATTTATTTTCCTTACAATCGAGGATTCTAAGTGGATTCAACTCGAGTCTCCTTTGACAATTCTCACAGAGCTCATTTTTCCTTGGTTGAAAGTAATCATTAAGTTTTTGTTTGTATTGCGGGCGGCAATTTCCATCCCCGAGAGAGCTTATCTCAAGCCTGAGCAAGCCGGTTATTCCAACTGATTTCAGGAACTCCCATAGCATGTTAATAATTTCAGCATCAGCATACGGGTCATTTGTGCCGAAGAGCTCCGCACCGATCTGATAAAATCCCCTGTACCGCCCTTTCTGAGGCCTTTCGTGTCTGAACATCATGCCCATGTAATACAACTTTGTAATTGTTGCACGTGCGTATATGGAATTTTCTATCAACGATCTAACGATGCCGGCAGTGCCTTCTGGGCGAAG
>JBAUII010000088.1:0-2429 GCA_049682815.1 Thermodesulfobacteriota bacterium
ATGAAGATGGGCGATTTGATGTATATTTTTGTGCTCAAAAAATTGCTCAAATTAAGTTGGTTTAGTATTATGAGAAAGTGTTACCTATGTCTCCGAACGTTTGTAACCCATGTCTCCGGTCTGCACAGGGGGATTGGATGAGAGGGGGTTAGAGGAGGATCGAAAGTATGAATCATATTAAGTACCTCTTTATCCTAGTCTGCCTGATCGCTACCTCTGCGAAAGGCAACGCGCAGGTTGTAGAAAAGAAAACAATCACGCTCGACGGGGCGATGCAGATTATAAACGTTGCGAAAGACTATGCAAGAAAGCGAATTGACTCATCAGAAATCTATCTGAAAAAGAATCGTTGCCTCATCTAAGAATCTATTCAAAATAGTCTCCCCTAGAGAGAGAACGGGAGGCACAGATGAGGCTAACCATGAAAGAAAGAAAATCGGTCAGTGCGGTAGTAGCGAAGAGGTATCAGAAGGCCACTAAGAAGGAAAAAGGCACCATACTTGGAGAGTACACACAACTGACGGGGTATAATCGTTGTTACGGTGCTTTTTTGTTAAGGAATCATGGCCGGAGAACGAGGATTAATAACAACACTGTTTTGGTGGGAGACTGTAGAAAGAGGGTTAAGAGGACAAGAGACAGGACCTACGATGATGAGGTAGTTAGCGTTTTGAAGAAGGTATGGCTGATCATGGGTTTTATATGTGGTAAGAGACTTAAGCCAGAGCTGAAGGAGGTGATTCCTATCTTGGAGAGGCATAAGGAGATAGAGCTGGATAAGACAGTAAGAGAGAGACTATGCAAGATCTCTGCTGCCACCATAGACAGAGCATTAGCTCCGGAGCGTAAGAGGAGGTCTCTTCGCCAAAGATCAAGGACTAAGCCTGGCACATTGCTAAAGCATCAGATACCGATAAGGACGTTTTCTGAGTGGGATGAGCAAAGGCCTGGTTTTGTAGAGATAGACCTGGTGGGGCACGAGGGAGGAGACCCCAGTGGAGAGTATATCCAGACCCTTGATATGACCGATGTATGCACAGGTTGGACTGAGACGCAGGCGGTTAAGAATAAGGCCCGGGTGTGGGTGTTTGAGGCACTTAAGGAAGTAAGAAGGCGCTTACCTTTTAAGCTCTTGGGAATAGACTCAGACAATGGGTCAGAGTTTATAAACGAACATCTGTATGGTTATTGTGAGGACGAGAAGATCACTTTTACCAGGGCCCGGGCTTATCGTAAAAATGACAACTGTTATGTGGAGCAGAAGAACTACTCGGTGGTGAGGCGTTGGGTGGGTTATCATCGCTACGATACTCCCCAGCAGCTCAGACTGTTAAACCAACTGTATTCGCACTTAAGGCTATATACCAACTATTTCCAGCCGGTGATGAAGCTTAAGGAAAAGATTCGGGTGGGAAGCAAGGTGAAAAAGAGGTATGATCAGCCAAGGACTCCTTACCAAAGGGTGCTAGAATCGCCCCTGGTGGAGAAAGAGCACAAGAAAAAGTTAAACCAAGAGTATTCTAAACTAAATCCGGCGGAGCTGAGAAGACAGATAAGCTCACTACAAATTAAGCTTAGAAAGTTGGCGGCAAAAGAAAATTTAAAGAAAAGAAATCAAAAACAGAATTACAAAAATGAAAAAAATCAAAAAAACTTCGAGTATATTTTACGTGAGGCAACGAATTAACTTTCGAATAGATTTTTATGTGAGGCAATAGTTAAGAGGTACTCGTTCAGTACGTTAGCCACAAATTACGTCTTTCCATAGCTCTCAGATAGGTAAACTTGCACCACAAAGGTCGCAATCGAATATTTAGATAAATGGTGTCCACGCTAAAACACTTATGCTATAATGGACTTATAGGTTGAAGGAATAGAGAGGAATGAAAATATGGTGAGGAATTCGTATCTATCTCTCTGTATAGCGATAATCTCAATCATTGTTTCTTGCAAATCCGCTGAACTTAGTCCTGAAGAAAAAGCACAAGTTAACGAACTGAAAGGTGAGCTTGAGCAGATACAAACGGATATTGTGGATGCTGAAAAAATAGACCAGCAGTACGAGGGAGGTCTTATTAAATTGCTTATTGAAACGAGACTAGAAATACTGAAAACAAATAAGGCTTTGCTGGAACAGCGTATAAACTCAATCGAGTCTGGTAGCCCCGTAACTACTGAAACCTTTGTAACTAATGCCGACCCTGAACTTGCAGGGAAAATACAGAAAGAGATAGATAGTGTGAACAAGGAGCTTCAAAATGCAAAATCAGAGGCTAAACAATATTCAGGAGGATTAATTTATGCTTTGAAACAATCGTCGGTTGCTACGTACGAGCAAACGGTAGCAATGCTGAAGCAAAGGTATCTTATCGCTAAATATGGATTGGCGTTTCCAAAATTACTTACTCCAGAAGATATAAAAAAGGAAG
>JBAUII010000089.1:0-59604 GCA_049682815.1 Thermodesulfobacteriota bacterium
GATTGGAATAATTGTGGCCTCTATGTTTCTATTTCAATCCTGGGGGATAAAGTTGTCTATAGTCCTGTCGGGTCTATTTGTTCTTGTGTTTTCAAGATTCATGCCCAGGAAGACAAAGAAGGGTTCATTAGCAAAAGAGGAGCTACTGGGCTTCAGAGAATTTATAGAGAGAGCAGAGAAGGACCGCATTGAGAAACTCGCTAAGGATGATCCCACACTCTTTGATAGGGTACTTCCCTACGCCCTGGTTTTCGGGTTGGGAGACAGGTGGGCAGATGCATTTAAAGATATGTACAAAAGCCCGCCTTCATGGTACTACTCCCCGAGATATGGTGATACTTTTGCACCCCGGATATTCGTAGCGGATCTTGGAAGAAGTCTAACTGTCATGAACAGTAGTTTTGCATCCAGTCCCAGACGTTCTGGTGGAAGCGGGTTTGGCGGAGGGGGATCCAGTGGAGGGGGATTTGGGGGTGGCGGCGGAAGCTCCTGGTAATTAGCCACGAATGAACACGAATTATCACGAATACTATATATTAATAAAAAGAGTAGTAGTTGCTTTTTTATTTAAATGTTTTTTTATGTAATTTCTTATTCGTGTTGTTTCGTGTAAATTCGTGGCAAAATTCTCAGGGGTTTTCGTCCAAAAGTTCCTGAATCTTCTTGTCGATTGCAAGAAATGCAGCATTCGCTTCTGGATTTTCATCGCTCCTATAAAACTCTCCGCCGTCATTGATTAACCTTATTCTTCCGTTTTTATCCAACAGGAAGCTAACCGAAGTATATGATCTATTCTTGCCATTAAGCCAGTAGGATTTAATGACTTTCCAGTCGTTATCCTGGGCAATCGGGAAATTGAATCCAAATAACTGTGCTTGCCTTAAAACCAGGTCAGAATTTCTTGTCCTCTCCGATTTTGGGTGGTGTATTCCAATCACGACTAAACCCTTTTGGGAATATTTCTCATTAAGCTCTACAAGGGATGGGGCGGTCCTTGTGCACAGCGGGCATCCGACTAACCAGAATCGAATGAGGACGACTTTTCCAGACAGGTCTTCTAAAGTTAACGGTTTGGAATTGAGCCATTTTAGCCCTGTTAGAGGAGGAGCTTTAGTACCGATGAGTTCCAAGCCCTCTTTAGGTTTCCAATCTGTGCTTTTGTCTGGTTCCTGGCTGGAAATTGCTCGGAGCTGATGAGATAGAATAAGAAATAATGTAAATATAAAAATCAAAATGAATCTTTCCATGGTTTATATTCGAGTCATTTTAAGCCGCTATAATAATTGTAACCCAATCCTCGCAACAATCACATTTGCGAAGTATGATTGTATGCACCAATTTACAAACTTGCTGACATGGAAATCGGCACCTACAATTGATTAAGGAAGCACGAGGGAGTGTCTTTTTCTAATATCGATCGCTTGGACGAATTTTGATATTGACACCGGCTCTAACAATATGTAATTATTTACTTTTGTAGAATTAACAAAATGCGACTTACTCTAAGCTGGGTTAAAGAATATGTTGATTTTGACGCCGCTCCCGAGGAATTGGCCGAAAAACTTACTATGAGTGGCCTTGAAGTTGAGTCGCTTGAATATCTAGGGAAGGGGTTGGAGGAAATTGTCGTAGCTGAAATCCTAAAAATTCGGCCACACCCGGATGCAAAAAAGCTTCTCCTTTGCGACGTGTCGGATGGCACCAAGAACTACAAGATAGTTTGCGGCGCAAAAAATATGGAGGTTAATGATAAAGTCGCGCTTGCTCGGCCTGGTACGAGGCTTCCAAGAAGTGGTAAGTTCCCGGAAGGGATCACAATTGAAAAGACCAGTATAAGGGGAGAGTTGTCGGAAGGGATGCTATGTTCCGAGGTTGAATTAGGTTTAGGTGATGATCACGAGGGGATCGTCATACTTCCCGAACACTCTGAAGTCGGTGGCAGCATTGTCAATCCCTTGGGACTTGATGAGGTAGTAATGGAAATTGGTGTAACACCTAACAGGCCGGACTGCTTAAGTGTGGTCGGGATAGCAAGGGAGGTTGCGGCAGTTTTTGGATCTGAGCTTAAATACCCAAAATTTCAATTGGTTGAAGAGGGCGACGAAATAGATAAATTGGCTAAAGTTGAAGTATTAGATTCCGAAGGCTGTCCAAGGTACTCTTGCAGGGTAATTTCCGACCTAAAGATTGCTCCCTCCCCCAACTGGCTGAAGACGAGACTCGAGAACTCTGGTATCAGATCGATCAATAACGTCGTTGACATAACAAACTTTGTTCTGTTAGAGTGGGGTCAACCACTTCATGCATTTGATTATGATTTGATCGAAGGAAAGAAGATAATTGTCAGATCCGCAAATGAGGGGGAGGTAATACAAACACTCGATGGACTGGAGAGAGTTCTAACCAATGAAGATTTGATTATTTCTGATGCTTCAAAGCCTATTGCATTAGCAGGCGTCATGGGAGGGGCAAGCACAGAGGTCTCGGATGCTACGAAAAGCATTCTACTTGAAAGCGCATTTTTCAGTCCTGTTAGGGTAAGAAAGACCACAAAGCGGACAAATTTGAAATCCGAGTCATCTTACAGGTTTGAACGGCAGGTAGATATAAACGGAGTAGTAAAAGCGCTTGACAGGGCTTCTCAGCTCATGAGAGAGCTCGCAGGGGGGACAATTTCGAGGGGTATTGTCGATGTTTATCCAAGTCCTGTCGGAAGAAGAGAGATTAGGCTTTCCGCAAAAGGTCTAAACAAACTACTCGGAACTGAAATCGAGCCGGATGAAGTCCTAGGGATTATGGAGCGGCTCCATATTGAACGAAAAGCGGCCAAAGGCGAAGCGTTAACGTTCATGATCCCGACCTTTAGGGCGGATATTACTAGAGAAGTGGATTTAGTCGAAGAACTGGCTAGACACTATGGATATAACAGGATCCCGACAACCCTGCCCGCTGTTGTTATGAAGACAGAAGGCTCAAAAATAGAAAAGACCCTTGAAAACAGGATAAAGCAAATCCTAACGTCCTATGGTTTTCTTGAAGTTATAAACTATAGTTTTGATGACCCGGCATATCTTGGATTGTTTAATTCGACTCAACCCCTCGCGATATTGAATCCGCTCAGTAATGAGGGATCTGTGTTGAGGACGAGCCTTTTTCCAGGATTAATGAGAAACGTGAGTCTTAACCTGAATCGTCAAATAAATGATATAAGGGTTTTTGAGATTGGAAGGGTTTATATTCCGGAAGGAAACGGGTTACCGAAGGAGATCACTAAGCTTGTGGTTGCAGCAACCGGCGAGAGACAACACGAATTATGGGAAAAAGCTGAATTCGATTTTTATGATTTAAAGGGTGTTCTTGAGAGAATTTTTGAATTACATTCGCTTGTGAAAAGGCTGAGATTTGAACAGACAAAACAGGTCGGCTTTCTTCATCCAGGTAAGTCCTCGAAGGTTTTAATCCAGGATGAGGAAATTGGTATTTTGGGTCAACTTCATCCCGAAATATCGGAAGAAATGGATATCTCACAACGTGTATATATTTTTGAAATTGATCTGGATAAACTTGCAGGGTTTTACATTGGCGAGCAGTTGCAGTTTAGACCCATTCCCAGATTCCCATTCGTGAGAAGGGATATCGCCATCGTAGTGGATGAGGAATTGCCAGTGGGCGACATAGTTGGTGAGATAAGAAGGGTAGAATCAAGCTTGATCGAAGACGTAAGTGTATTTGATGTGTTTAAAGGTGGCGCGATTGAAGAGGGCAAGAAAAGCGTCGCTGTTTCTATGATATTAAGATCGCCAGATAAAACACTTACGGATGAAGATGTAAATCAACTGCAGGCCAAGACATTGGAAAGGCTGAATTTGGCCTTTGGCGCAGAATTACGTAAAATCTAAGGGGGAAATATATGACGAAAAAAGAACTAGCAGATGTAATACACGTGAAGATAGGGCTTTCAAGGCGTGAATCGGCTGAGATTGTTGAGTTTTTCTTTGAGACAGTGAAAGAAAAACTTGCTAATGGCGAAGGAATTAAAATTCCCGGATTCGGAAGCTTCAGGCTTCAAAAAAGGAAGGCAAGAAAGGGAAGAAATCCAGCCACTGGTGACGCGATCGTAATATCGGATAGGACAGTCGTGACCTTCAAGCCAAGCAGATTCCTTCGGGACTCCATAAATGATGTACAAGTTAGTGAATGAATCGAATCAGTAATGCGTTTAGGCAAAATTTCCTCGCTGGCCTTATTGTAACCGTTCCCTTTGGGCTCACGGTTTTTATCCTCTTCACACTCGGAAAATGGATAGTCGAGCTCTTGAGCGCTGCACCCGCTAAGGTTCTGATCAGACCCCTTTCGCAACTTCATCCATCTCTGTTCCAACTTTCTACCTTTGGAATCGGACTCGTGGGAACAATTATCATAGTTCTTTTTGTTGGGAGTATTGCGAGGTTTTATACGGGCAGGAAGCTATTGGGAATAGGCGAATCAATCATTGCAAGAATTCCACTGGCCCGAACGATTTATACAGCTTCCAAACAGGTGATAGAGAGTATTTTTCTAACAACTGGTTTTAAAGGGGTTAAAAGGGTTGTCATGTTTGAGTATCCGAGGAAGGGTGTTTATTCGATAGGTTTTGTTACCGGTACGATTAAAGACGATGCCGATCGTAATACTTCGGGTAGAAATCTGGTGGGCATTTTTGTTCCTACGACTCCGAACCCCACCAGCGGGTATTATATAATGCTTCCGGAAGAAGATATTAAAGAGCTTCCTATTAGCACCGAGGATGCATTCAGAATTATAATCTCGGGCGGACTTGCCGATAATCAATCCAAAGATGTTAAATCTAATAAGTAGGACTATAGAAAGATTTAACATGCTCATCCCCGGGGAGTGCGTTGTGGTGGGTGTATCAGGAGGATCGGACTCGCTTGGTCTGCTGCAAATATTGACAGAGCTAGGAGATTATCGTCTGAAACTGATTGTGGCCCATCTTAATCACCATATTAGAGGAGAAGAATCAAACCGAGATGCTGCCTATGTGTGTAAGTTTGCCGACAAATTAGGCCTTCCGTTTGAACTCCGGGAAATCGATGTGATTGAATTTAAAAGGAGAACGAGCCTGTCTCTCGAAGAAGCGGGTAGAGAGCTCAGGTATAGGTTTCTTAGAGAAGTATTAAATAAGCATAATGCCGATAAGATAGCCACGGCCCACACGCTTGATGATCAGGCTGAAACAGTTCTTATGAGATTCATTCGCGGAAGCGGGTTGCTTGGTCTTTCCGGGATACCCCCTGTAAATGATAATATAATTAGACCGCTGATTGAAGTCACGAAATCAGATGTTGAGGATTACTTGAGATCAAAGGGTATAGGGTGGATGGAAGATTCTTCGAACAAGGAGAACGTTTTTCTAAGAAACAGAATCAGGAATGAGCTTATCCCGTACCTCGTGACTTATAATCCTAACATAAAGGAAACACTCGCGAGGACTGGCTATATAGCTCGAATCGAAGAGGACTATATCAGGACGGAGGCGAAGAACCATTTTGATAAACTGTTTTACAGCTTAAGAGATGGCGGGTTGGTGGGGAAACTTGCCTATTATAGTGCGCTTTCTGAAGCGATGAAGCATGGGTTATTGAGATTAGCTGTTGAGGAATTAAAAGGCGATCTTAAGAGGATCTCACTAAACCATATTGTTTCTGTAAATGAGCTCCTGGATTCCGAGCAAGCATCGGGGGAGCTCTATCTTCCGGGAGAAATAGTGATAGCGAAGGGCTACGGTCTCTTTCTGTTGACGAAGAAGGCTCTGTCCAGGCGTAGTTTCAGATACACCGTTGATTCAACTGGTTTGCATAAGTTTCCGGATGCTGAGTTTGAGATCCAATTCGAAAAGGTAAATTCACTGAAGTCAGATAAATATCTCGCCTGTTTTGATTCTGCGTCTATTGAATTTCCAATTGAGGTTCGAAATTTTAATAGGGGTGACAGGTTCATACCATATGGTATGAATGAACTTAAGAAATTGAAGAATTATTTTATTGATGAGAAGATACCCAGGTTTCTTAGACCTCAAATTCCTATTTTCCTTTGCAAGGGCGAGATAATGTGGATCGGGGGAATGAGGGTTGATGAAAGATTTAAGGTTCGTGATAAGAGAAAAAAGGTCCTGACCATTCGACTACTCAAACCCAATTTCTCGGAATTGCAAATTCAGTAGTTTTCAAAAAGGGCCAGGCCACAATATTTGCTTTCAAATAATCTTTGACCCCCTGATTTCTCCTCCCCCAACACGTTGGGGGAGGACTGAGGTGGGGGGTATTATTATATCACGAGCAAGCCTGTCTGAACCATGTTCTGACCGAAGCTCAGGATCTATTAAATATTAACAAATCGTGAACGAAGACACTGACATCTCCCAAAAATCCCCTCTAACTCCCCTTTTCTAAAAAGGGGAGGATTATTTGTCCCCTCCTTTTTGCAAAAGGAGGGTTAGGGAGGATTAAAGGGTGTCCATTCTCAGAAGCTGAGCCCTTATATAGTTTCCTCATTTCGTCAAGGAAGATTAAGGGGATTTCCCTGTGAACGGGGACATCGGTAAGACATTTCGTTATATATTACTTCTCCTTGAGTGCCAAGTAAGCGGCTCCCAGGAGCCCCGCATCGTCTCCTAAATCACATTTCATAATCTCCACGTTTTCCATCGGCGCTCTAAGGCCTCTTTTCCTTGCTTCAATCGATGCAGTTTCTATAAATAGGTCCCATGAGTTTGAGAGTCCGCCCCCTAATACTATCATCTCGACATTCAAAAGATTTGTTAGATTTGCAATTGCAATTCCCAATGCCCTCCCGAATGACGCCCAAATTTCGAGAGAAAACTTATCTCCGATTCTTGCTGCCCTGCTTACTATCTCAGGAATATCATGAATTCTCCTATCCTTGATATCTTCTCTTAACATGGTATTCAGATTCTTATTTCTCAGACCTTCTCTTACCATTCTTCTGATAGCCTCTGCCGAGGCAAAGCTTTCCAGACATCCGGAGTTCCCACAATTACATTTTGGTCCGTCAGGGTCAATCGTCATGTGCCCGATTTCGCCCGCCATGCCATTTACACCTCGCCAAAGCTTCCCATTGAGTATTATACCGCCGCCTAAGCCGGTTCCCAGGGTTAGAATAATGAGCGAATCCACATCCTTACCTGCCCCAAGCCACCACTCCCCGAGGGCCGCACAATTTGCGTCATTTTCTATGGTCACATCGATAGCTGACCCGAGTTTGTGACTAAGTTTTTCTTTTATAGGGTAATTCTTTACTTCGGAGATATTTGGGGCTTGAGTTAATATTCCCTTATTAACATCTATTATACCGGGAATGCCGATCCCTATACCTGAAATACTTTCATCCTTTATGATTTCAGTTAAAAGGGATATAAGATTTTCCATGACGAATTCTATGCCTTTTTTCGCATCAGATGATACAGTCCTGCGGCTTAATATTTTTCCGCTTTTATCTATCGAGGCGGCTCTCAGGTTGGTTCCGCCTATATCTACACCGATCACTTTATCCATACCGGCTCTTTATACATATGTTATTAGAATAACCCGTCATAGTTCAATAATTTATTTCCAGACATCATTTTAGCATAAGTGGGCCAACGAGTATCGTTGGAGCACTGTTGGAGTTGGAGAGATTTGGCTTACCAATTTCTCGGGTAGGTCACGAGTCTTGCTCGTGACAAAAAAGGCAGTCGCGGACGTGCCTGTTTCTCTATGCGCTTGTACCGAGCAGCTTCCCGGGAAAATAGTCATTGACCGGCGGTTCTAAGTAGGATCTAATCGTCAGTTCAGTTATTCTTTAATAATGGATAAAGGCTTCCTACAAGAAACTCTTTGGCTGGAGAATATATGGAATATGGTTTAACGGAAGAACAGGTGATGATAAGGAATCTCGCAAGAGATTTTGCGAGAAATGAAATCGCCCCAGCCGCGAGTAAATATGATAGAACGGGGGAATTCCCTCATGACATTTTATCGAAGGTGCGTGAAGTGGGCTTGATAAGTCTGTGTATTCCCGAGGAATATGGAGGTAATGCTCTAACCCCGATCGAGATGATTTTGGTCACCGAGGAGCTGGCGTGGGGCTGCACTGGTATTACAGTGGCCATAACAGTTATTAATAGTCTTGCCGCTGAGCCGATTCTTCTTGCCGGGACAGATGAGCAGAAGAAAAGGTATTTGGGAATGCTCTCCGAGGGATTGGGTTCATACTGTGTGACCGAGCCTAATGCCGGCTCGGATATGGCTTCCATCAATACCCGAGCCAGACGGGTTGGCAGGGGGTTTGAACTCGACGGACAAAAGACATGGATATCCAATGCACACGAAGCGTCTTTTTTTATCGTCTTTGCCAAGACCGACCCGGAGGCTGGTCATCACGGAATTAGTGCATTCATAGTAGATCGGGAATTACCTGGCGTTGAGGTTTCAAAGAAACTCCCTAAAATGGGACAGCGTGCTTGTGATTGTTGTGAAGTGATTTTTAAACAGGTCGAACTTCCACCCGAGGCCTTACTGGGCGAAGAGGGTGAAGGTTTTAAGCTGGCCATGCGTGTCTTTGACAGCAGCCGTCCCATCATAGCTGCACTTAGCGTTGGACTCTCACAACGTGCTCTCGACGAGTCTCTTCAATTTGCCAAAGAGCGCGAGGCTTTTGGTCAGCCAATTCTTGGATTTCAGGGGGTTGGTTTTAAAATTGCTGAGATGGGCATGAGAACGCAGGCGTCTAGGCTTCTGGCCTATCATGCCGCCTATAAAAGCGCCGCCGGTGAGCGTAACACGCTAGAGGCTTCATATGCGAAGACATTTGCCTCCGACACCGCGATGTGGGTTGCTACGGAAGCTGCTCAGATTCATGGCGGGTATGGTTATAGCGAAGAATATCCGGTTGAGAAACTGATGAGAGACGCAAAGGTCCTCCAGATTTATGAGGGGACCAACGAAATACAGAGACTCATAATGGTCAGGGAATTATCGAAATAGCTATGTTCTTCTGGCGTGTTTAGGCCTAGGTACCTGACGGGTAGCACACCAGTCTTGCTGGTGTGTGAACTTGCAACGAGTAAACCTCATTGCCTATCCTTTTCATGAATAGATTTATTTTCATTAATCCTTTTCAGAATGAAAAAGACTTGAACGGAATTCCAAAAATTGCGGCCTGTGCTGAACTTGTTTCAGTATTAAAAAAATCAGGAACGAAGACGCGGAAATCCCCTCTGACTCCCCTTTACAAAGGGGAGGACCTAATGTCCCCTCCTTTATGTAAAGGAGGGTTAGGGAGGATTTCGGACGGCCTTGCCCTGAGTAGTGAGCCTGTCGAACTATCGAAGGGTTGCTTCTTTGTACCTGTGCTGAACTCGTTTCAGTATCAAGACAAAGAAGTTAAAAAAAATGAGATAACTTAAGAAAATAGCCGCAAAGATCTGGTTGCTGAAATATCCGCCTCTTACAGCGATTGAGGGGCAATCTCAATCCTTGTCATTTGCGGACTTTAAGCGGGAATCCATGCTATTGCCTCTGGATCCCGGGAACTGACTTCGGAGATGACGACAAGGGGTAGGTCTCGGACAAAGCTTGGATTCGAATGTCCTTGTCGGGTACTTGCCACCGCATATTTCTAGCGGAGAGCAAGCTCGATTCTAGGTTTGGTCCCATTCTGGCTTTCCGAGGAGTTTTATCCCGAAGCAATCTCCTCTTTCTTTGCCGTTTTGGATTGCATCGTTCCCTTCGGTCATGAAGCTTGCTGGTGACAGAAACGAGGTTGATATCGACGAGGGATGTGATTGACATTATAGGCTCCGGTCGATACCATTTTTGGATGCAAGGAGATCGATCTATGCGGTTAAGAGTATTATCCTTAATCATATTTTCATTCCTTTTATTTGCATTAACATCTGTGTCGGGTTCGGAGAGAAGCGATACTGTGGTGCTGAATGCAATGGAAAAGGAATTAAATCGTTCATGGAAAAAGCTAAGACTCGATGGCTATGAGGCTCCATACTTCATAAGCTATCAGATTAAGGACAACGCATTTTACAGTATTAAGGGAAAATATGGTGCGATAGTGGACCTGGCCAATGACAGACAAAGGCGCTTGTTTGTTGACGTAAGGGTAGGAGATTATGAATTTGATAATTCGATCTTGGGCAATTCTGGCGGCAATTCTTCTTCATTTGATTCCTCAATTATTCCGATTGATAATGACGTTGATTCCATAAGGGCGGTCTTATGGCAGGCAACTGACGCTGCTTATAAGGATGCGCTTACACAGTATTTCAATAAGAAGGCTGAGAGTGTAGATGAAGTAAGAGACGAAGAAATACCCAGTTTTTCCAGGGAAAGGGCTCATATTTATAACGAACCTGAGATCGAGTTAGCGTTTAATCCAAATGATTGGGGAAGCAAGATTAGGGAAGTTTCTTCAGTATTTAAAGAATTTAGGGATTTGATTGATGCATCGGTTTCAATAACGGCCCAAAAGGAAACCGTATATTTTGTCAATTCTGAGGGCACCCGATATATAAGGGATGAGATTCTGTATTCAATAGATGCTGATGCTATGACAAGGGCTCAGGATGGCCGGGTAGTTGAGAATTATGAAAGCTTGTATTATTTCACGCAGAAGGATATCCCTACGGTGGATCACTTGAAGTCTGTTATGAGGGAGTTAGTGACAGATACGCTTGATATGAAAGGTGCTGAGGTGCTTTCGCCGGTAAATGTGCCTGCAATATTAGAGCCTGAGGCTGCGGGGATTGTGTTTCATGAGGCCGTTGGGCACAGACTGGAAGGTGAGAGGCAGATTAATGACAAAGAGGGTCAAACCTTTAAAGACAGGGTTGGAGAAAAGATTATTCCGGCGTTTCTGTCGATCGTCGATGATCCTGAATTAAAGAGTTTTAATGGAGTTCGTCTGCTTGGATATTACCCTATAGACGACGAGGGAGTTCCTGGTCAAACCGTTGTTCTGGTGGAAAATGGTATTTTAAAGAATTTTCTTCTTTCCAGGACACCGATAACTGGTTTTAAGAAGTCTAATGGACACGGTAGGGCGGCTTACAGAAGAGCGCCAATGGCTAGGATGAGCAATACAATTGTTAAATCAAAAAAGGAGCATACAAAGGAAGAACTAAAGAGGATGCTTATTGAAGAAGTAAAGCGTCAAAAAAAGCCGTTTGGTCTTATCATCGAGAAAATGACAGGAGGAGAGACAAATACCTCAACCTATGATTTTCAGGCATTCAGCGCACGACCGCTGGTTGTTTATAAGGTTGACCCCGAGACTGGCAAGGAGGCGCTTGTGAGGGACGTAGAAATTGTAGGGACCCCCCTCGTTTCCATTAATAAGATAATTGCTACCGGGAATGACTATGGAGTATTCAATGGCTTTTGCGGAGCTGAATCCGGATATGTCCCGGTGTCAACTGTTGCACCAAGTATACTCGTATCGGAGGTCGAGCTTCAGCGTCAAACCTCAAAAAAGGAAAAGCTTCCACTTCTCCCACCCCCATTCTTCGACGGAGAAGCTGACAGAAGCGCCATCAAACCAGACCAGGTTGAAGACAATAGAATGCCTTAGATAGCGGCGCTTTTGGAAATAACGAGAATATAATCTGTCGTACTCAATTGTTATCCGGGTCTCTTAATTATTTTGACACCGCTGCTCCGTTCAAAGTACCGCAACAGCCTCTGAAGTCTGGAAAGATATGTGAGAAATCATCGAAAGGACTTGCCGCTCCAGTATCAGTCAAAATGTCTCTATGTATAAAATTATTCCGAATAATTTCTGCATGGCCTAATCGTCCGGTTCCTTCTGTTATTTTTATCATTTCATTGGCAACATCTGCGAAAGAAGCTTTTCTATCGGGCGAAAGGAGAACGGATTGAACTAATAGATGCAGCATATACTGACTTACCTGATACAGTGCTTCTGCATCGTCACGAATATCTGGCTCCCTTTCAGCATTAAGCATTTCTGAAAGCATATCGTAAACAGCGCCGGTAAAGACCTGGGAGATCCTATGTATCTCTGTGCCGGCCTCGCTTAATTTAAGATTATTCACTGCGTTTCTGGCTCCCCCGTATCCAGGTATCACCCCGAGCTCTTCAGCCCAAGTTGCCAGTATGTTATCTTCATAGCGAATGTTGGCCTTTGTCTGTGCGATGATATATTCAACAAGATCCAATTGAGAGAGTATAAAGAAAATAGACGTAAGATCGGATAAAGACTCCTGTAACGCAGCTATCGCCAGAGAGAGCCCCCTGCCATCTTCTAAGACATTCCAATAGGGCTTTAATGAATCAAATATTGCATGACCCGTTTCGTGCGAGACGACGTCTATGGACCTGCAGGTGAAAACAGGCTGTTTTCCCAGCACATAGAAATATTGAAAGTTCAGTGACTTCAAGCTCCTGTCATAGAATGCAGCTCTTCCTAAGTTAGCATGTGGATAAATGCTAAGCGGTTCAACATCACTTCCACTGTTCCATACCCACTTTAATTCCCTTCCCAATACACGCTGGTACATCGTCAATACCTTGCGCACAACCGCATAGGTATGGGCTGCATCAAATCTTTGTTCCTCTTGGCTTATTGCGGGCAGGTTATATAAGTCCTCCACAACATGCTGTTCCGGCGGAGGAAAGAGGAAATCTCCATTGATATCAGGCAAAATAGGGGGGAATCCTTTAATAGCTATCTGAGAATCGCTTGGTCCGGCATATACGTTGTTGTGGACAAAGGTGGTTCTTACCCCGGGTTCTCGCACCGTAGGGTCCTGCTTCCAGATATTTATTCTGGATCCCGTTTCCAGCTTTTTTTTAATGCCCCCGGATGTATACACTTAGGGAAACAATAGCACACTAATATATCGATTTTCAATCCATAATTTGAAACTACATCTGTCCAAAAGAGGTTTTGAGGAGGAAACCTCAGAAAGGTAGAATTTGTTAAAGAGAAAAACCCAGTGAAGAACGACTTCCGGAATTAACGCTAAATAATGGGTTGAAAACCCCACCCAGCGTCGTTGCGTTTACCCACTTATCAGAACGCAGCCATCCGGATCTATAAAAGCGGTAGAGCCCTCGCTTATTGCATTACTCGAGCCAAAAATCGTACAGGTTACCTGTGGGTCGAGTATTACCTCTGAAGTTCCGGTTGACCTTATGCCGTTGTCTGTATTCGAGCTGATGAAAATTCCGTTGTCCGACGAGAGAAATACAGAGCTATCATTTCTTGACCTGATCCCATTGCTTCTCGCGGTTATGTTGATATCTTCTACTGTATCAAACGCCAAGCTGGACGAGCCCTCCGTGATTATACCTTCGCCGCAGTCGACGACCGTTATGTTTCTGGCAGAGATATCAAGCACACTGCTTCCTTTCATTCGTATGCAGTCCTTACCTGATCCATTAATTGAAAAATCGGCATCGGGCTCATTATATGTGATCGTATCGTTTCCAGACAATTTCAAATGCTCTTGAATAACCTGCCAGTTGTTTATCGTGATCACCCCTGGGTCGATGGATACATCAAAGATGACCTCACTGTCCGGCGTAAGCTGAATCACTCTAGCGACATTGAAGGTGTTTGTCACAAAACGTAGTTGCACACTGTTAGCGTTGTTGGAAACCCTTACTCGGTAATTGCCATTTGCATTAGTGTCAACGCTGTCCACTACTTGTCCGTTCACGATCGCTTCAACTGTCGCGGGTGTGTTATCTACGTTTCCTTTGATTACAATCTTCTTACCTTCGTCGTTTTCACAGCCCACAAAAGATAAGAGAAAAAGTAACGTTAAGATTGAAAATAGATGCGAATTACCTGACGCTTTAATCATTCTTATCCTCCTTGTATAATCTCGTGAAATATTATCATTGCCATTGAAAATGTGTCAAGCTAGTGATTGCGGGCACGGCCATTGATATTCTGTATTTTAGTTGAATGAATCATACTACTGAAAACGTTTGCATTTTTACGAAAATTAGTCAAACTCAGAATCGATGAAGACCAGAGTTGGAATTTTGGGAGCCACAGGTTATACCGGAGCAGAACTGACCAGGCTTTTGATTCATCATCCAAATGTTGAGATAGTCTGGCTGACATCTGAGAAATTTTCAGGAAAGAAAATCTATGAAGTTTTCCCTCAATTCAACAAATTCATCGATATAAAATGTTCGAGTATTTCTAAACTTAAATCCATCGAGAATGTTGATTTAGCCTTCAGTTGCCTTCCGGGCGGGAAATCGATGCATTTTGTCGAACGGTTAATTCAGAACGGCACCCGGGTAATAGATTTGAGTCCTGATTTCAGGTTTAGTGATCACGAGGAATACGAGATCTTATATAAGGTAGAGCATTCATGTAAAGATCTGCTACAGAGTGCCGTGTATGGCCTTCCTGAAATTTATAAAGGTAAGATAAGAGACGCTACTCTCGTTGCAAACCCCGGTTGCTATTCAACTAGTGTCCTATACGGGTTGGCACCAGCCGTCGTTAATGCACTTTTAGAGGATGGGTCAATAAGAATCGATTCCAAAGCGGGTCTTGCTGGTGGCGGCAGGGCGCCTGTTCTTGAGCGTCATTTCTCAGAATCGAATGAAACCGCTGTAGCTTTTGGTATCGATAAGCATGATCAAAAGCCCGAAATGGAAAAACAGCTCTCAGTTTTGAGTGGAAGCCCGGTAAGCCTAACATTTGTTCCCCATAGGATTCCGGTTAACCGTGGAATCCTAACGACGATTTACTCTGAGCTTAGAGAGCCCATGGATTTGGAGCGTCTATGGAAAATGTATCTCGAATACTATGCGGAAAGCTCTTTCATACGTTTATGTAATTTGGGGCGATACCCTTCTTTAAAGAACGTGAGGTTTACGAATTTTTGTGATATCGGGATTGGATTTCAAGATGGTGTGTGCATAACCGTTATAGCACTTGATAACCTGGGGAAAGGGGCAGCCGGACAGGCAATACAAAACATGAACATCATGTTGGGTTATCCAGAAGAACGGGGTTTAACTGTTCCGTGTATGTATCCCTAGAATAGGAAATTGAGTATGAAAGTAGTTCCAGATTTGCTTAAACATTCAGCAAAGGTGAATTCCGAAGGAATTGCGGTCGTGGACGGGCGAAAAAGGATTACCTATGGGACCCTTTTATCCATGGTACAGGATCTAAGCTCGTTTCTTGTATCAAAGGGAGTTGGTCCCGGTGACAGGGTCGCGATTTTACTACCTAACTCACTTGAGTTTATAACCAGCTTCTTTAGTGTGCTTGAGATCGGCGCTATCTCAGTTCCATTAAATACCGCCTACAGGGAAACAGAAGTGAAATATTATATCTCAAGCTCTTCCCCGCGCATTATACTCACTGAAGAAGGGTTAAAGCCTATGGCCGAAAAGTCTGGCGATAAGACCGGAGCATCCGTAGCGGTCATAAGAGGGGCTATAACAGACTATTCATATCGCAATGATGGAGTTTCAAGTAAGACCAAATATGACCTAATACCAGATGATGAGGCAATTTATCTTTATTCAACCGGTTCCACCGGTAAACCCAAGTGTGTCGCAAGGACTCATCTGAATCTTATTGCTCTTGCTGAAAATCATACTCAGACCGTTGGTTGGACAGAGGATGATAAGATATTATTCGTCGTTCCACTTTCGCATACGTACGGGCTTGGAAATTTTATCAGTGGTATAAAGGTTGGTGCTACCCTTTACGTTTTGAGCTCTTTCAATAGGAATAGGGTCATTGATATGATCGAAGGTGAAGCAATAACTATTTTCCCGGCAGTCCCGTTTATGCTCGATGTGTTAGCGAAAACCTATCTTCCAAAGCCCAGAGATTTTTCGTCTCTCAAATTGGTTATTTCCGCCGGTTCTCCACTATCAAAAGAGGTTTTCTATCGATTCCATGAAAAATTTGGAATTTATCCAAGGCAATTGTATGGGTCAACCGAGACCGGTGTAATAGCCATGAATCTATCTCAGGACGTAGAAGTTAACTTTGATTCGGTCGGGAGACCGGTAAAAAATGTGGAAGTTAAGATTGTTAGGGAAGATGGTTCAGTAGTTGGAGCGGGTGAGGAGGGGGAAATAGCTGTTAAGAGCAGTTCAATGATTAGTGGTTATAAGAACCATCCGCAGGAAACGATGAGTGTGTTTAGGAATGGGTATTATCATACCGGTGATTTGGGAACTATGGATAAAGATGGGTATATCAGAATTGTGGGCAGAAAAAAGATGTTTATAAATATCAGTGGAAATAAGGTGAACCCGAGGGAGGTTGAACTTCAAATTTCAGGTCATTCGAAGGTGAAGGAAGTGGTGGTTTTCGGTGTGAGTGATAGTGAGGGTAATGAGGAGGTAAAGGCAGTAATAGTACCAAATGGCGATTTAACAGCTAAGGAGATTTATGAATTTTGTCGGGGCAAAATTGCCGATTTTAAGATTCCAAGCAAAATTGAATTCAGACAAACGATACCTAGGGGACCAACGGGTAAAGTGGTTATTGAGTTGTTCAAGTAGGCGTATTCCAGGTGATAGTGTTTGATGGTAGCTCTTAAGGCTTGATACAATGAAAGAGAATATAAATAGTAGAATCAGAAAAGTATTGATTGAAAAAATGTTATCGGGAGTTGATCCTGAAGAAATTAAGGATGACACTCCCCTAATTGAGCTGGGCGTTGGTGTTGATTCGGTAGCCACTTTGGAACTGATTGTGGCATTGGAATCGGAGTTTAAAATAAGCATTGACGAAGAAGACATTAATCAGAACCTTCTTGAAAACATAGATAGGATAGCGGAGTACATAGGTAAGCGGTTGTAGATTTACAGGGTAATTGGGAAAATCCTTTTCTATGATGCCGTTGGGTTAAGTCTTTAGCCCCTTTTCCCTCAGATACTTATCGATCGATTTTTTGAATTCTTTCCTAACACTCTCGGTCGCCTTTCTGATTGGTTCAAGAACAACCTTTTCATAAACATCTGTGGCTGAAGCTTCCAGCTTTGTGTCACCTGTAGTGCGCGCCAGTCTTAATACTGCTATAGAATTATAAAAAATCGCTTTGGATAGTGCTTTCCTGGCGTCGTTAAACTTCAGTTTTTCCAACTCCTGCTCGGCCTCTAGAAGCGCATAAAACCCCACTCCGCAGAATAGGGTAAGGATCTTCTTTGCCTCTTCCTGGGACATACCCTCTATTACATAGATAAGCGGCGCCTGTACTATGGCCTCTAGTTCCTGATCCTTGCTTCCGATTATCTGTGCAAGTTGTCCGATTTTTTCATCATCAGCCTGGCGGATAAGATCATGTAGAGCGGTTTGAACGTACACAAGGGCAAAGCTTTCTCTGATCTCTTCCAGAGAGATGCCTTCCGATTTGAGCGCCTTTATATGTTCTAATTTATCTAGAGTATTGTCGGGGTAATAATATGTAGTTTTCTTGCCGTTGTTTATTCTTGAAATCCGTCTCCTGGGTTTTGGGATAAGCCCGAGCTTCACGCAAACCCTTATCGTCTTAGCTGGATCCGGGCCCAAATCAATCTTTTTCCTTTTCGCCTTTTTTATCAATTTCTCGAGAGTCAAATCGGCCACCCCATGATATTACGACTTTTGTTAAGTGATTGTCAATTGGTTTCTTTCAATCTCGATTGGCCGGATTCTGGACTTGTCCTGTTTGAAGAATAAGTTTGTTAAACATATATTTTGGCATAGATATTATGTTTTTTTGTGAGATTTGATATATTTATATCAATGGCAAACAGCACGTTGATACTGTATGAAGCTGTTGAGAATTTTGGAGATAAAAGCGACTACTGGCTTTCATACATAGATTTTTACGAAAAGTATTGGGGAGGGCCGACGTCACCTTTCGGGGTTTGGTTTGGAAATGAGTACGAGAGCTTCAGAAAGGCAATTTCATCAAATCTTGATATGTTGGAGGACCAGATAGAAGATTGTTTTTTCATGAAGGATGAAAGTGGGAGATATTATATTGCGCCTTTAGGGTCGAAGGGTCAGTCGCATATCTTCGTTTCTGAAAATATTATCCCATTTCAGTGGTTTGTTATATTTCGGGAAGAGGAGCGAAAAATCCTCTATACACATTGGGGATTCAATGCCATAAGCTACGATACTAAACTTGACTCAGGTCTCAGGAGACTGAAAGAAGCAGAAAAAGTTATAGGCTCTGTCATAGACAAGCATGAGTCAAGCTCTCAATTAATAAATAAATTGGCCGATATTAGGGCCGGTATGAGGAAGGTTTATTCACTTCTATCCGGATTTGATCCTTCCGGATCCGTGGTCCTTAATTATGGAGAAGTATGTTCTTTTATTCATCCTTATACGATACGTAACGAGAATTCGGTGAAGGATCTGTGGGATGTATTAACGCTCTTGAGCGGGGGGAAGATCGCGGATGCCGATTCCCGGCTTAATATGTTAACACAAAAATGGGATGATATACGGCGTAAAGCATCTGGTGATCCTGAAAGGACCACCATCCAGTAATATATCCATCTTATAATTCCAAGTTGACTTGGGACCGCATACCTAAGATTGTATCATCTTGATTGCCGTCACTGTTTAGACCGGTGTTGCTAAGCGGTTAAAAACAAAAAAGTTTTCCTGTTTGGTCGTGTTGATCCTAACAATATGTTCATTAATGTTCAGCCTGGCGTATAGTAATTCAGTCATAAAATTGAAACCTTATGAATTTTTTATGGTTTAAGGAATCTAGAAGGGTATACAATATTCCTGCATCCAATACCTCAATATTACATCATAAGTGATTAGAGAGTAGATGATCATGGACAAGACAAAAAACTACTATTTAACAGTCGATTACAGCACGGCGGACACTGAGACGGTCGCCGGGTTGCTTCCAGAATTGGAGCCCGATGATGGGATTGAGGAGCTCTCTGCTCAGGGAACCGATCGAATTTCGGAAAGCGAAGGTACAAGTAGTAAGGAACAGAATCAGGATTTGAGACTAGTTATTTCATATTTTAAAGAAGTCGGTTTGGAACCACTCCTCAAACCTAGCGAGGAGATTGAAATTGCCTCAAAAATCGAAAGATGTGAATCTAGGTCGGAGAGGATTCTTAAGACATTCGAGAGGATTATAGGAAGAAGATTCGCTAATAATGGAGATAGGGAGATACGTGAATTACGTAATACACTGGATCATAGAAACAGGATAGGTGAAAATGACGACTTAAATAAACGTCTGAAAAGGCTCGTCAACCTTCTAGAAGCAAATAATTTCAAGGCGACGGAGTTGAGAAACCGATTTATCAAATCAAATTTGAGGCTCGTTGCAAGCATCGCCAAAAAATATGTTGGAAGGGGGATACCCTATTTAGATCTTCTACAAGAGGGAAATTTGGGGCTGATAAAGGCGGTGGAGAAATTTGATTACAAGAGAGGCTACAGGTTCTCTACATATGCCAGTTGGTGGATAACTCAATCTATCTTGAGGGCTTCATTTACCCACGGAAAAACTGTAAGGGTGCCTGCATATGTGCTTGAAAAATCGAGTAAGGTCAGAAAAATACGGAATGATCTCGCGAAAGAGATGGGAAGACGGCCGCTTAATAAGGAAGTTGCTGATAAAGCAAAGATGTCGGAAGCGAATATAAATTGGGTTCTTGGGGACAATGACAAGGTCGTGAGCCTTGATACAACCCTTCAAGGGCAAAGCATGAGCCTTATTGATGTATTTGCCGATCCAAAGTCAGTACCTGCGGATTCTCTAATTGCGGCGGCATTGCTCCCAAAAAGCCTAGAGGCCGCCCTCTCAGAGCTGAATACCAGGGAACGAGAGGTGGTTAAAATGAGATTTGGGATTGGGTATGAAAATGCCTTGACGCTGGATGAGGTTGGGAAAAGATTCAGCCTCACAAGGGAAAGGATAAGGCAGATTGAGAAAAGCGCACTTGAGAAGATTAAAAATTCGTCTTCCGGAACGATCCTCAAGAGTATGATCGAAGCCTATCAATAAATTCAAAACCTTTCGAGTGACAGTCCTCGATAAAATCGATGACATGGAAGCCAATCGGGACAAGAATGTCCCGACTATCCATAATAAATATTGTCATCAGTAACGATAGGCGGGGTTTTCCAACCCCGCATAGGTAAAACATAATGATTGGAAATCTTCTTTGTCTTGATACAAAGAAGCAATCCTTCTACCCTTTGATCTTTCGATGAACTTAGGACTACGGGCTCAGGATAAGGCTGTCCAAACCCTGTCATATCGAGCAATGGCGAGATATCTTTTTTTTTATAAATAAAGATCTCTCAGTCAAGGAGCCTGTACTGAGCTACATCGAAGTATTCCTTCGAGATGACACAACGGATTGTCATTTTTCTAACGTCTTCGTTCCTGATTTTCTTGACGCAATTTTTGGAATGCCAAATAATTACTCTTTAACGCATTAAAGGGTCAAGCCGAATTGTGGCTCAGGAATATTTAGGTATCGGTACCTATTTTATCAAAAAGGATAAAGCCATTACGTCCACTTATTACTTATAATTATGTTTCTTTCCGAATAGTGTACCAAATAGTAGTAGTTCGGCGAACGAGTGAAATATTAAGCTCTAAGTATACTTCTCAAGAGAAATTCCTCCCATAATAGAAAGGAGACACAGTGACAGACTCTAAAGGACTGTATCCCAAGAGGACGCTAAATTTCAAAGACTGGCACATAACACTCTCAAATATTATAATATTTAAATAAGTTATGACGCTTACCCCAAAACAGGAAGGTGGGAGAAATATCGCCAAGCAATTGAGTTGTCCGGTATTTCCAGACAAGTGAAAAAATTGCAGTATTCGAAAATATAGAACAAGTGGTTCAGATTCAGCTGTTGCAAATTTTGCAACAACTGAAATAAACTCAACTGTCGCACATTTTGCGATAGTTAAGAGAATATTTAACCATGGAGAATAAATCTGACGTATTTACATATAAAATCGAAGATGGGGAAACTAAGTTGTTAAACGATCATCTGGTTCAGGGTTATTCATTAGATGAAAAAAACTGAGGATAAATATAGAGTCTATATGTATTTTTCGACGACAAAGGAGGGATAGGGATGTCAGACAAAGATATTAGTTGGGTAGCAAGTGAAAGGTTTAGAGAAATAATTAAAGAGTCAAATCCATTTTTTGAAGAGTATGCAGAAATAATGGAAGAACTTACAGAATTAAAAATACCTTCATCCGTAAGTACAAAGACGCTGATAAATCCTAAAAAAATGTTCAAAGAATGTGATTCTCAACTAGATTCTTTAAAAAAAAGGATAAATAACTTAGATATGCAATTTTTAGATTGGCACAAGAGAGCCACAAAGGTATACGCGGAGCCAAACTTCCCTGTAGGCTTGAAGGATAAGAAAACAGAGCTCTTTTTTCATATCCAGCAGAATTTTATCCTTCATAGAATGAGTCAATTGAGTGATGCCCTAAGAACACTTTATAGCTCAATCAACACGAAAACAGATGAACTGCAAAATAGGATGGATAACGCTCATAGCATTAATTTGTTTGCATATAGCATTATCGTTGCATGGGTTCTGTTTATACTGTCTAACGTTATAAAATTTGGGTGATTTTATCGAAATCTGAGTAGGTCAAGGGTTAGAGCCTCAAGGTCAACATTATATAATGGAATAAAGTAGAATAAGCTTTTTATATACATAATCTTTTTCAATTTTAAACTTTTCTGTATATTTCTGTATCTCCTTAATACAAAAATTTGATCACGTCGGAAAATGGGAAGATTTAAAACACAAGATATTCCTGAGATAATTGCCATCTTAAGGAGGGAATACAGAAAGTGGAAAATGCCCTCCGTTACACATACGGCTGAGAGAAGTCGTGATCCATTTAAGGTTTTGATATCAACCATTCTCAGCCTTAGAACAAAGGATGAGACCACCAGTAGCGCTTCGAAGAGATTATTTAAGATGGCGGAGAATCCGAGAGATATGCTTGCGCTCAGTCCTGAACAAATTGAGAAAGCCATCTACCCGGTGGGTTTCTACAGGAGCAAGGCAAAGATTATACGAGGGGTTTGTGAAACCCTGATCGAAAGATACGATTCTAGAGTTCCTGATGACATCGATGAGCTCCTCAAGCTAAAAGGTGTGGGAAGAAAGACCGCCAATCTCGTCGTGACCCTGGCCTACGGAAAACCGGGTGTTTGTGTTGATACACATGTACACAGAATTTCAAACAGATGGGGATACATAGAAACTAAAACACCTTTTGAAACAGAAATGGCCTTAAGGGAAAGGCTTCCCGAAAGATATTGGGTAGATTATAACAGTCTCCTGGTTGCGTTTGGGCAAACCATATGCCGTCCCATTTCTCCAAAGTGCACCGAATGCCCTGTCGAAACGTACTGTGAAAAGGTAGGTGTGATGAGGAATAGATAGGTTAGACGTATTGGTTGGCAAAATCTCTTTGATTTAAATTTAATAAGCAGACCAACCGCCGTCTATAACAAGGCTTGATCCCGTGACGTATTTCGCCTCATCAGATGCAAGATAAAGGATGCCGTATGCTATGCCCTTGGGCTCTCCGCGCATTCCCATCGGTACTAATTTGGCTGCTATTTCATCCAGTTGTTTTTGTGCATCAGGAGGGTTCCCAATAAAGTCTTCATTCATCTTAGTTTTTATAAAACCAGGACAAATTGTGTTTACCCTGATTCCCTGCTTTACATGGTCCAGCGCCATGCTTCTTGTGAACTGCATAACAGCCCCTTTTGATGCGCTGTACGCGAGGGTATTTTCGCAACCTATGAATCCTAAAACCGAGGCGTTATTTATTATTGAACCTCCTCCATCCCTTATCATATGTGGAGTTACATATTTTGACATCAAAAACATACCCTTGATATTTATGTCAATTGTCTTGTCCCAAGAATCCACGGAGGTCGTCAAGACATTTCCGGCTTCGAGCACACCGGCATTGTTAAACAGTATGTCAATTTTTTTAAATCTTTTTACGAACTTATTTACTGTATCTTTGACGTGTGCTTCTGACGATACATCTCCGGAAAAAGCCACAATTTCCCCTTTCCCTCTCGCCTCCCTTACAACCTGGTCTAATGTCTTTTTGGTTCTTCCAGTAATGCCAACATTTGCCCCTTCCTTACAAAACAGTAGGGCTGTAGCTTTACCGATTCCCTCACCTCCACCAGTTATCAAAGCGGTTTTGCCTTTGAGTCTCATTTTTGGGTCTCCTTAGTTCAATCAAAGATGGTAGTCAACAATGAAAATTAAAATTCAAAGAAATACCAGTGAAAGCGAATCAAATATATGTGATTCTCAATAAATTTTCAATTCAAAATTTATCTCAAAATTTATCTCTCGATCTATTGATCTTGGACCGGCTGCCAAATTACGACATATTATAATATTTTATTTTTCCGGCAGTAAGATTAGGCACTATATCCACATTTTTTAAGGTTGAATTTTCCATATTATCAGATACCATTCGTCTAGCTAATTTAAAGGGGCGAAGCTGAGTTGGAAGCGATACTTTTTTACATTTTTGCCGCTGCATCGGTGGCGGGGGCTCTTCTTGTTATTACGCATGGGAATCCTGTGGTTTGTGCTCTATCACTTGTTCTTACGCTTTTTTCCACTGCGGTGCTTTTTATTTTGCTTCTTGCTCAGTTTATTGCAGCAATTCAGGTCCTTGTCTATGCCGGGGCGATAATAGTGCTTTTTATCTTTACTGTGATGTATCTAAACCTCGATGAGGACTCGCTCAAGTTCGATTATCAAAATAGTCCTATCAGGCTTGGTATCTTATTGGTGACACTTGTCGTGGTCGGTTATTTAACGAGTCTAGCTTTCAACAAGGGCTTAGCCTTAAACGGCGCAGAAGCAATTTCGAACAACCGGTTTGGCACGGTGGAAGGTGTAGGCGCGGTTTTATTCACGGATTACATTCTACCCTTCGAGCTCACGTCGGTTTTAATCGTAGTTGCCATCATAGGGGTGGTGGCTATAGCCAAAAGGAGGTTCGGTTAGGGTGACAATTGGCGTTGAACACTATCTTGTCCTTAGCTCAATACTATTCGTTATAGGCACTTTTGGAGTTATCACAAGGAAAAATATAATCATAGTACTGATGTCGATAGAGTTGATGCTTAATTCTGCAAACCTTGCATTTGTAGCCTTTTCCAAGCTGCTCTGGGATATGACTGGTCAGGTATTCATGATAATGTCGATAACCGTCGCCGCGGCTGAAGTGGCCGTGGGATTAGCTCTCGTAGTTTCCGTCTACACACACCGTGAGAGCCTGAATATAGATATTCTAAAAATGCTTAAGGGATAAATGATAGATGAAGTTAACATCCAAGGACAGGAGTAAATAGAACATGCTTGTTTGGATAATACTAGCACCTCTACTAGGTGCAGTGATTAATGGTTTAGTGTTTGCTTCCGGATTCTGGAAAAAGGTTATCGGAGGGGACGAACAGACAGAAAATAGAATTGTCAGCTTAGTTGGATGCGGTGTGATATTTATCTCAGCAATACTGTCTTCAATCTTATTCCTTCGTCTTCTAGGGCTATCCCCTTCGGATAGACAAATAGTTCAAGAGTTATATTTATGGATTCCTTCAGGGGATTTTTCGGTAAGTATTGAGTTTCTGTTTGACCCCCTTTCCTGTGTCATGGCTCTTGTAGTGACGTGGGTAAGCTTCTTAATACATGTCTATTCTATTGGTTACATGCATGGAGACCGCTCTTACTCGAGGTATTTCACTTATCTAAATATCTTTGTTTTCTTTATGCTGGTATTGGTGCTCGGCAACAATTTCCCTCTATTGTTTGTGGGTTGGGAGGGTGTCGGTTTAGCATCCTATCTTCTGATAGGATTTTGGTATGAGGATTATGAAAAGGCGCGTGCCGGTAAAAAGGCTTTTATTGTTAACAGAATAGGGGACTTTGGGTTCATAATCGGCATATTCTTGGTTTTTTATGTGTTTGGGTCGACGAATTTTTCCGACGTTTTCGGCAAAGCCTTGGATCCCGCTTTCATCAATGCCATTCCTGGTGTGCTAATTACCGTGATCGCACTTCTTCTATTCATCGGTGCGGTTGGCAAATCTGCTCAGTTCCCACTCTATGTCTGGCTTCCAGATGCCATGGCAGGTCCTACACCTGTTAGCGCATTAATACATGCTGCCACGATGGTTACCGCGGGTGTGTATATGATTGCAAGGTGTAGTGCGTTTTATACGCAGTCGCCTACTGCTCAGATGCTGGTGGTTTCAATAGCCGCTTTTACCGCATTGCTTGCAGCTTCTATCGCTATTACTCAGAATGACATTAAAAAGGTTCTTGCCTATTCGACAATAAGTCAGCTCGGTTACATGTTTATGGCAATCGGTGTTGGGGCTTATGCTGCCGGTATTTTTCATCTTGTGACGCATGCATTTTTCAAGGCGTTGCTGTTTTTGGGTTCTGGTAGCGTAATTCATTCTCTTGCCGGGGAACAGGACATCAGGAAAATGGGTGGGTTGAGAAGGTACATTCCATTTACTTCATACACCTTTCTTATCGGTACTCTTGCAATATCCGGGATTCCCTTTCTATCGGGGTTTTACAGTAAGGACGGGATCCTCGCTTCTTTGATCGAGAGAGGCTATATGGTTCACTGGTACATTGCACTCTTCACAGTAGGTTTAACCGCCCTATACATGATTCGATTGTACCTGCTCACGTTCGAGGGCAGCACCCGTGTTTCTGAATCAATCAGGAGTCATATTCATGAGTCGCCGTACACGATGACGATTCCCCTTTTGGTGCTTGCGTTACTCTCTATATTTGGCGGATATATGGGGGTCCCCGATTTCATGGCCAAGCTAGTTGGGATCTCGCATTCAAACATTTTCGAGGATTTCTTATCAACCTCGCTTTATTTGATAGACATCGGTTCATCCCTGCATCATTTTCTGGGGCATTGGAGTGCAACATTATTATCAATAATTGCCGCGGTTATTGGGGCTATGATTGCCATTTATTTATACATGGTAAATCCTGCTTCAATACAAAGCCTTATGAGGAGTAATATAGTCTCTACCATTTATGAGTATTCGTATGCAAAGTGGTTTGTAGATGAAACATACGATGCTATTTTTGTTAGACCATTTAACAGCGTTTCAGCGGGCGCGGCTAGGTTTGATCTGAATATAATTGACGGTGCTGTAAACGGGATTTCGGGCGTTGTTATCAGGGCCGCTTCTGTCTTGAGGTTTGCGCAAACAGGTATGCTCAGGTTCTATGCGGCGGCGATGGCGATAGGCGCTCTAGCCATAGTCGTCTATATCGTAATTTCTGCTGGCTGAGCGTCAGGGGTTGTAATTAATAAAAAGGCGGCATAGCTTTTCGATTGCCAGCCGCCATTCACAATGTTTAATCTCTAATATTTACCTTCGTTGCACTGTCCTATACATCGAAATATAGTTGAAACTCATACGGAACAGGTCTAAGCTTAACTGGATTAACTTCATTCTCGGTCTTGTAGTCAATCCAGGTCTCAATCACATCCTCTGTGAATACATCGCCTTTAAGCAAAAATTCATGATCATTCTCAAGTGCTTTCAGTGCATCCTCAAGGGAGCCGGGAACTGATGGGATACCAGCTAGTTCTTCTGGCCCCAATGCATAAATGTCTTTATCCAGCGGCTCGCCGGGATTGATTTTCTTTTCGATTCCATCAAGACCCGCCATGAGCATAACGGAGAATGTCAGGTAGCCGTTACACGCCGGATCTGGAAACCTCACTTCAATCCTTTTGGACTTAGGACTTGGAGAGTACATCGGTATTCTGACACCTGCGCTTCGGTTTCTTGCGGAATATGCTAGATTTACCGGCGCTTCAAATCCAGGCACCAGCCTCCTGTATGAGTTTGTCGTAGGATTCGCAAAGGCACAAATAGCAGGTGCGTGTTTGAGGATTCCCCCGATATAGTTCATTGCTAACTCACTCAATCCTGCATAGCTGTTTCCGGCAAAAAGGGGTTCCCCATTTTTCCAGAGGGACTGGTGCGTGTGCATTCCGGACCCATTGTCCCCAAAAACCGGCTTAGGCATAAATGTGACGGTCTTACCGTGCTTCCTTGCGACGTTTCTGCATATGTATTTATACCACATCATCCTGTCACCCATTTCAACGATAGGAGAAAATCGCATATCAATTTCCGCCTGCCCTGCTGTTGACACTTCATGGTGATGGGCCTCCACTATGACGCCAACTTGTTCAAGTATTCTTACCATTTCCGATCTGACATCCTGAAAAATATCGCTTGGCGGGGTTGGGAAATAACCCTCTTTGTGCCTTGGCTTATAACCGAGGTTCGGATTTTCATCTCTCGCAGAGTTCCAGATCCCTTCCACCGAGTCCAGGAAGTAGAAGCCCGAATTGGCAGTCTGCTCGTACTGTATATTGTCCAGTATGAAAAATTCGAGCTCAGGGCCAAAATAGGCGGTATCCGCGACTCCGGTGCTTTTCGTGTACGCAGCTGCTTTTTTTGCAATATTTCTGGGATCACGAGAATAAGGCTCACGCGTTATCGGGTCAACAACGTCGCATATTATTGTGAGCGTTGGAACCGTCAGGAACGGATCGACTCTTCCTGTTTTTGGGTCTGGCACGACAAGCATATCGCTCGCATGAATCGATTGCCATCCCCGGATGCTTGAACCGTCAAACCCAAGTCCATCTGAAAATGCGTTACTATCCAGTTCATGGGCTGGCACGCTAAAATGCTGCCAAGTCCCAAGGAAATCAAGAAATCGCAAGTCCACTATTTCTATATTCTGGTCTTTCACCAATTTTATAACATCTCCTGGCTTTTCAGGAAACATATCATTTATACCTCCTTTGCCTTTACTCTTAGATTCTTTCTCTTTTGTGGGCATTCTTGTTCGTCCTCCATTCATAAAAGTCTGCTTTTGTTGGCTTTAACTCTATATGGCGTCGATACCGCGCTCCCCTGTTCTGATTCTGATAACTTCTTCCATTGGTAAAATGAAGATTTTCCCATCTCCGATTTTACCTGTCCTTGCGCTGTCCATTATGACTTCGATTACTTTCGGAACGATGTCATCCACTACTATGATCTCAAGTTTTATTTTAGGCAAGAAGTCTATAACATATTCTGCCCCCCTGTAAAGCTCGGTATGACCTTTTTGCCTTCCAAAACCCTTAACCTCTGTCACCGTTAATCCCTGGACTCCGATATCCTTAAGAGCTTCTTTTACATCATCCAATTTAAATGGCTTGATTATGGCTTCTACTTTTTTCATTATCTGATAAACCTCCTTGCCATTCTAATAAGCAAACAACATACCACTTCACAGAAGGCAAATCAATCGAAAAATTGGGTCGTTTTTTTCGTTGTGTAGCAAAATCATGCTTAAAAAATAGGCACACGGTTTTAAAAAATAAACATTGAAAATTACAAAATTCGATTTTATAATCGACTATTAATATTATGCCGAATCTAATATAGACTTATGCGAACCGATCGCATGTTTTGACGGTGCTTGCTACTGGATGATTCGGTTGATTTTTGACCTCATGATGATAGGGTTTTTCGCCCATGGTAGAAAAGAGTCTAGGGTATAAGTTTAAAGATCGAGCCCTTCTTAAAACTGCACTAACGCACAGTTCCTATGCTAACGAGTTTTCAACCGAGAGCAACGAAAGGCTGGAATTTCTGGGGGATGCTGTCTTGGGGTTGGTAGTAGCGCGCCTGTTGTATGACCACCATCCAGGGGCTTCTGAAGGTAAACTTTCCAAACAGAGGAGTGCAATAGTAAGCAGAGTGAACTTTGCGAAATTTACCAGGGAACTCGGTATTGATAAGCAAATCATTTTAGGAAAGGGGGAAGAGAGAACCGGGGGTAGGGAGAGAGAATCAAATCTTTCCGGGGCCTTCGAGGCTATAATAGGCGCAATTTATTTAGACGGTGGATATGGAAAGGTTTTTAGGGTTATATCTAAGCTTCTAAAAAATTCGATCGATGAGAAGGATATATTCATTGATTATAAGACTAAGCTACAGGAGATAGCACAAAAGAAGTACAAACAAATTCCTAGATATAGGGTTGTCAACGAAGAGGGCCCACCGCATAAGAAGTGTTTTCACGTTGAGGTAAAGGTCATGAGGAGGGTTCTGGGTGAGGGGATGGGAAGCAACAAAAAGGAGGCCGAGCAATCAGCCGCTAAAGAGGGGCTGAATAAACTCGGGGTCTTAAAGAAAACGGGTTGATTTTACTGGAGGGTTTCTTCATATTGTATGCCATGCTCTTCGATCTTTTTCGAAAGCGTATTTCTGTTAATTCCCAGTATCGCCGCTGCCCTTTTCTTGTTTCCTTTGGCTATCCGTAACACTTCTTCGATGAGGGGTTTCTCAATCTTTTGAATTACCAGATCGTATATCGCACCTGACGCTTCCTCGCGATTATTGTACAGAAAGACTTCGAGCTTAGATTTAATATACTCACCAAAGAGTTCGTCTGTCTCGTTCTTTTCCCCCCTTAAGTAAGGAGCAGCATCGAGGAGGACATCCGATGTGATCATGTTTTCTGATGAGAGAACAATAACCCTCTTGACTGTGTTTTCTAATTCTCTTACATTTCCCGGCCAACTGTATTCAAGTAATATCTTTTTTGCTCCGTCGGAGAATGCTTTCTTATAAATACCGAGATCAATTGAATACTTCTCATTAAAGTAATCCACCAGCAGGGGGATATCCTCTTTCCTTTTCCTTAGCGGAGGAACTACGATAGTTATGGCATTTATCCTGTAATAAAGGTCCCTTCTGAAGGTGCCTTTCTCCACTTCTTCTTCTAATTTCTTGTTTGTCGATAAAATAACTCTTACATTTACCTCTACCGGATTCTCGCTGCCAAGCCGGTAGAATTTCTTCTCTTCCAGAACCCTTAGAAGCTTTGTCTGAAGTTCAAATGGCATGTCACCTATTTCATCCAGGTGAAGGGTTCCGCCGGCAGCCTCATCAAATCTTCCCTGTTTTCTTATGGATGCTCCCGTGAACGCCCCTTTCTCATATCCAAAGAGTTCGCTTTCGATAAGATCTTTTGGCAGGGCCGCTAGATTCACCGATACCAGTTTTTCGTCTTTTCTAGGACTGTTGATATGTATGGCTCTGGCTATAAGCTCCTTTCCCGTGCCACTCTCGCCCTGGATGAGCACCGTTAGATCCTTTCCCGCTATGCGCCCTATTGTTTTATAGATCTTGAGCATCGACGGAGATTTTCCGACTATCCCCTGATGTATTTCCATTACTTCATTCAATGTCGCAGTTAGAGAATCAACCTTTCTCGCATTTTCATAGCTATTTATGGCCCTGTCGACGGTGAGTCTTACTTCATCCAAATCAAATGGCTTTGCAACATAATCAAATGCCCCTTCTTTCATGGCATCGATTGCGTTTTTAACCGTATTTTGAGCTGTGATGATAATAACTGGAACGTCTATACCCCTCGATCTTATGTCATGAAGTACCTCGAGTCCACTTATGTCAGGCATTGTTATATCGAGTATTATCAAAGAGAAGTATTCAGATGAAACCTTCTCAAGAGCGTGTGACCCGTTAACTCCGTAGTCCACCGTGTAACCGGCCTTCTCAAGGCATTTACCGATCACCCACCTCACACTTTCCTCGTCATCGACTACTAAAATCTTTTTTTTCATCTCGTCAATCCGTAATCCGCTCAATTGGGGATCGAGATAATGTCTTTTATTTCTTGTTTAAGGTTTTCACTTGGTAAAAGGGAGGTGCACTTGAAATCTGGTTCCCTTCTTTAACTCACTCTCAACAAATATTGCGCCTCCGTGCTTTGCTATGATTTGATGTGCAAGAAACAGGCCAAGGCCGGATCCCTTTTTCTTAGTAGTATAAAAGGGGGAAAAGATTTTTTCCAGATTCTCCTTTGGTATTCCTTCACCATTATCTTTTATTTCCACCGAGATGACATTTTGGGTCCTGAATTTGTAGTCGGTGATCCACCTTGTGGAAATCTCAATAATGGCGTTTTCCGGATTCGCTTCCTTTGCGTTCTTTATTATGTTCAAGAAAGCCTGCTTCAGTGAGTTTTCATCACCCAGGATCGGCGGTATGGCCACATCGAAATTTTGGATAAAATTGATTTCCTTGTTAGAACTGGATTTAGATTCAAGAAATGTGATGTCTGACAGGATCTCATGGATGTTTACCAACTCAAAGGCGTCCTTCGCGAAGGGTTCAAGACGCTTGAACTTGTCAATAAGATCGCGCAGTCTGTCGGCTTCTTTTATGATTATGTCGGCGCACTTAGTGGTCTCCTCGTTCTTTGTCCCACTCGCTAGTATCTGCGCGGCTCCTCTGATCCCGCTTAATGGATTCTTGAGCTCGTGCGCAAGCCCGGTAATAAAACCTTCGAAATTGGAACTCGATAGCTGCTGGAGGCTTCTCTTGCTAAGAAAGTTCGACCCCGATAGGTCCCTTACCTGAATGATTAAACACTTTACTTCTCCATCCTCAGAAAATATAGGTGAAGCAGATGCCTGAATCAGGATTCTTTCCCCTCCTCGTAAGACCGGGCTAATTTCCTCTACCATAATCGTCCTTTCTTCGATCAGTGCTTTTTTCGCCGTCTCTTCTATTTCTTCGGGAAGGTATGTGGTGATAGATTTTTGATATGCCTTCTTTCTCGAGATGTTAAAGATATTCTCTGCCGCATCGTTCATATCCAGTATTGAAAACGACTTATCGAGGGCTATGATTCCATCAGGCAGTGCGTCGAATACCTCTTTGAGCGCTAGACCTTCTGATTTGGTGACTCTGTTAATTTTGGGCATAGGTCTTCATAACCAATTAGTTAATCTAGATCATGTAATTATCATGTAATTATTGTTGAAATGTCCTCGTGATTCAAATGTGATTAATAGAAATTTGTTAATGCATTTTGAAACATATCGATGAACTTATAGAAATATCACCTACATATTTAGATCGCGGACTCCCTGTAACTTGATTCAAGAGCTTCCGCTATCGACGACGGAATGAACTGTCATCGCTGTAGATGTTAGATATTTCGTGGACAAAATTTACAATTTCATGGATCGATTAATTTTGATTAGTCCTTTTCAGAATGAGAAGGACTTGAACGGCCTTCCAAAAATTGCGTTAAGAAAATCAGGAACGAAGACGTATAGAAAAATTTGCGGGTTGTGGCTGAATTAAATTTTTTGGTCGTTATGTCATCCCCGAGGATAGTTATCGGGGATCCATAGTTTAATTTTTTATTTTCTTTGTCTTGATACAAAGAAACAAAAATCAAGGGCTGACAAAAAATTAGAATTATTAAATCAATTCCTTCAGCTAAAAATATTTAATCCAACCACAACCCCAAATCTTTTTTTAACGCTTCCGGAATTGATTATGGCAATTTTTTGAATGCCCATTTAAGATCTAAGAGACTGTCCCCGAATTATGTAACGTCTACATCGCGAGGACTTCGACTCGCCCATTGCAGACTCAAGCGTGGCGAGATCACATAGTTATTTCATATTGCTTCGTCCTCTTCGATCTTCGATAGTTCGCCCCTTCGGCAAACTCAGGGCTCAGTACTCAGGAGTCGGAGCTACTCGCAATAAATGACGTGACTGCTTTTTTATGCGCTGATACGTTGCAGCTTGCTGTAAGTTTATTCATCCAATAATAGGTGATTTTAATTAATGACTTGAGGGACTTGCGGCTACGGAAGAGGAATCCGCTAAAAAGAACAGCTCGTTCCGGTAAATTATGAAAAAAAATGCTTGACAAACATATGTTTGTTCTGATAGAAATAGTGTAGAAAGGGGTATTCTAAATCGAATTAGCAAACGTTTAGAACGAATATAATAAATCAGTTCAGGTAGTCAGCCAAATATTGAAGCTGACCTCAAGCTACTCCTAAATCAGAAGGGTAAGCGGTTTCAATCAATATTCACGAACTACATGGGGGTGAAATTTAAGTTGCTTTTCGTCTAATGGGACTACATAGGGTGATGGTAAGCACAATCTGATACAAGAGTAGTATGATCATGTGAACTAGAGATAAGAGCAATCCTTTATTCATAAATTGTCGAGGAAGGACCATGGAGAAGCCAACAAAAATCTTACTCCTCGATCATAGCCGATCAACAGGTTTAGGGGCTGCCCTGAAAGATATCCTTGTATCTAGCAAAGATCGTTTGGCGAAAATCTATACCGAATCAGTTTCAGGATTTGGTACCGAGTCGGTAGAATGTGTTAGAGGACTTTTATATAGATACGACCCGGACATCATCATTATTACCTTAGAAAGCGCTTTGTTAAATGATTTCATGGTTTCCTTATCAGATATCACAGTATCGATAAACCAAATCCCGCTTTTGATCGTCCTGGACGAAGCTAAGCCGGATGATGTGCATGAGATTTTGAAATTAGGAGCTTTCGATTATATTGTCCCTCCCTTTAAGGATATAGACGTTTTAGCGCGGGTATGGCAATTAATCGAAAATACCCGCGAGAGGGACAGCCTTCTAGAATCATTAAAGCAGAAATTGGGTATGAGAAAGATCGTCGGCCAGAGTCCTGTTTTTCTTAAAGAACTAGAAAAGATACCAATCATATCTAAGACTGATGGTGTCATTCTGATATTGGGTGAGTCGGGTACAGGCAAGGAGCTCTTCGCTCGAGCAATACATTATCTCGGTCCGAGATCTGGTAAACCATTCGTTCCAGTGAATTGTGGGGCGATACCGACAGACTTAGTGGAAAATGAATTATTTGGTCACGAGCAGGGTGCATTTACGGGCGCATCTAGTTCTAGAAGAGGTCTGATACACGAGGCTGAGGAAGGGACACTTTTTTTAGACGAGATAGACTGCCTACCATTTCAGATGCAGGTTAAGCTACTGCGCCTGCTTCAGGAAAAAGAATACCGTCCGCTTGGTTCTCCGAAAATGCTAAAAGCAAATATAAGAGTCGTATCAGCGACGAATGTCGATTTGAGAAAAGCCATGGATCAAGGGAGATTCCGAAAGGACCTGTTTTATCGTTTAAACGTCATCCCAATTGTCCTTCCCACACTAAGAGATAGAAAAGAGGATATACCGCTGCTGGCGGATCATTTTTTGGAAAAATATGCCCATAACTCCGTTAATTCAGAATTGAAGAAAATCACTCCAGAGGCCTTACGAAAACTTCTTCTGTATGATTGGCCTGGGAATGTAAGAGAATTAGAGAACGCGATAGAAAGGGCTTCTACACTCTGTCAAAGTGGGTTAATTGGGGCTGATCAAATATTAACGGAATCCGAATCTCCTGCGGTCAATGAATCTTTCAAGGAAGCTAAAACAAAGTTTATTACAAGTTTTGAAAGAAATTATATTGAAGCATTACTTCTCGAACACGGCGGTAACGTTACTAAAGCAGCCATCGCAGCACATAAGAATCGCCGCGCTTTCTGGCAGCTTATGCAAAAGCACAGGATTAATGCAAAAAGGTTTAAGTAGCTAGATTCAGAAACCCTGAAATTATATTTACCGCCGAGGCCGCCGAGATCGCTGAGAAAAAAGAAGAACTAGTCTTGAATCACTAAAACTTTATCCTTTCTCTGCGTCCTCCGCGCTCTCTGCGGTAAATATCCAAACTAGGATAATTTTATGCATTTACTAGGACAAATTTGTCCTACGAAATTTCCCCCACTAATACAAGCGTTTGTTCTGTTTTTATATCTTTCACTAGGACAAATTTATCCTACCCTCGTAATTAACAATTCAATAAATACAAATACTTAACTCTTGGTACAGATATTGCTCTACTTAGATGCGAGGCATGACCGTACACTGAGCGTTGAGAAATCAAATTGAATGAAAGTGTCGATCAGGAGACTGCATACAAAATTTTGGCCTATTTATGTGAACATCGAGATGCAGGAGACAACATACGTGGGATATCAGAGTGGTGGCTTATGGAGCAGAGAATAAAGAGTGAGGTAGCAACGGTGGAAAAAGCTCTTGAAATTCTGGAAGAAAAAGGACTAGTGATTAAATCCCGAATAGGAGTTTACAGAATTAATCCAGCAAAGACTGGAGAAATTCAAGCGCTACTCAAAGAGAGATATTTGTGAAAGGAGGGTCTTATGAACGGCTATATGGAAGTTTGGGTGGAAGATATAGATGAAGACCTTGATGAATCTTTGCTCTTCCCTGAAGAGTCTCACTATGAAGCGACTCGCGAGGCTTTATCCCCGGAATACCATGACCTCTCATGGCAAGAAATCGAGACCTTGCTAGAGGATGTGCTCGAGGGGATGTCACCTGACGTCACCTGACGAGATTGAGAGTTTCTGGAAAACGTTGAAAAATGTCGGAAGCAAGGTTGGAGGCGTTGCCGCAAAAGCCCTTCCCGTAGCCGCCCCAATCATCGGCACCGCATTCGGCGGCCCTCTTGGGGGTGCTATCGGTGGTACTTTGGGGGGATTGGCCGGTAAAGCCTTGGGAGGAGCAACCGCTCCGCGGAGACCGGGAAGACCGGGGGCACAGCCTGTTTTGGGTAAGATACCAGCCGGCTCGTCTGCTACTGCGCAGCTCATGTCGTTTTTACAAAACCCTAAACTCCTACAAAGTGTTCTCGGTCAAGTGCTGGGGCCAGCTGGGCGCAGTTCAGTGCCTGTCGGTCCGAAGGGCGCACCGGCTCCCTTCGGGGCATTTATGAACGCACTGAGTAACTTGGCAAACCAAGCTGCCCTGGAGGCTAACGCAAGAGAAGATGCCCAGGAAACACCCCGTTACCTCTTGGATGACGAGGGAGAGTTTAAGTGTGATCCTGCAGTGCCGGAAGAACGCGCTCAAGTGTTGGTAGAACAACTGAGGGAAGATTACTTTGCGGAAGCGGATGACGAAGATGATCCTGCAGGAGCAGACGATGAGGAAGAAGATGGTTTAGCAGAGTGGTTTGTGGAAGCGGGTTTGGTTGAACATAACTCCCGCTACAGAAGTCGTCGCCCAAGTAGATTGCGTCGCCCTATACCTCGTCCTAGAGGGCGGTATTACTACTAAATTGGAGTTAAAGCCGACAATAGGAGGAAACAAATGAACGAGCGTAGCAGTTTCAGTAGGAATGATGGTTCAACGGCAAGCTCCGAGAATGTCATAAACCTTCTGAATCAAATGGGCATCAATGATCCTCGACTTCAAATGATTGCGGAATTCATGAGGCGTCAAAGCCCTCCACAAGCTGAGAATGCACCTACTGAAGAACGGCAAGCCAAGATCAAGCGAATCGTAGCCAGATACGAACAACTCAAGCATGAAAACATGATTTTGATGGAAAGAAATGACATCCTCGCTTCCGCCCTCGGTGCGTGCCCGGACTGTTGGGGAGAAGATGAGGGCTGTGAGATGTGTGAAGGAAAAGGCGTTCCAGGCGCGTATATCCCGGACAGAGACGCCTTCGTTCAATATGTGCTTCCGTCCGTTCGCACGCTTCGGGTGTTTAAGCGAAAGGATCGAAGCATCTCGACCGACTCAGCTATGGAGACGAAAGCTAATAGCGCCAGTCAACATAATAACATTAGTCAAAATAAGGAGGTGTAATTATGCCATATTTAGGAGAAGATGAATTGGAAGATGTGGACTATGAGGAAGAGCCAGAGGAAGACGAGGGATTGCTTGAACTGATAGAGGGAGACGACGAGGGATGGGAGAAAGAAGCATTCGGAGAAGCTCGGCGTCCTCCAAGGTATAAGCGTAAATATACGGGTAGAGCGGGACCGTTCGGTCGCCGACCACGTCCGCTCAGGCCTGTAAAGGGTCTGACAGGCGGGGCTATCCGTACCCCCGCGGGGACGGCACAGGTCAGATTTGCAAAACCCCTAGCGACTAAGGAATCTGTGGATAACCTGGCGAAAGAGCTAAGGAAGGAGATCAGTCTCAATGCAGAAGCCATAAAGAAAGTTGATAAGACGGTGGATACAAATACAAGCACGTTAGACAAAAAGATTACTGCGATTGATACAACCTTAAAGAAGGGACAGCAACAATCGCAACAAATGTCAATCCTGCCACTGCTTCTTACCAAACCGCCACAGATAGAAAGCCTCACAGAAGCTCCTCCAGCAGGTAGTCCCCCAGGAACCCTTCCTACGACTGTTACTATCCAGAATACAACGTATAAGAAGGACGATAGCTTCTTTCTTATATTTGCGATGATGGCAATGTCAGGCGGTCTGGGGGGCGGCATGGGTGATTCTTCTAATATGATGATGCCCTTAGTCCTAGCCATGACATTGAAGTAGTTTCTATCAATCTAATTGTGATAAAAGGAGGTCGTCATGAACGGAATTTTCAATAATAATTTCTTGATAGGATTTTTGTTGGCGAAAGACTTGCCGCGGAATGAAGCATTAACGGTTGGTCTCGCGGCGGGCCAATCAAAGACTATAGTGGGCCCGCTCTTGCTAAAACCTCAAATTGATGCGAGGACAGAGTTGGAGACCAAAAACGCAAGCCTGCAAGGCAGTCTAAATACTGTCCAGACTGATCTGGCAAGCCTCCGGCGTCCATTAGTAATGGATATGATGAGTAATAACACTTATACATTATCAGTTTCCGGTGCAGTCACATCAACCTTGGCAATCAAGGAACCTTCGGTGAAGGAAGTTCAAATTGTTGAGGGCAAACTCAGTATTCAAACAATAGCAGAAGAGAAGCAAGCCACGCTTTCGATAACTACTGACGATGGAGTCGTACGAGATATAATAGTAAATGTAAAAAAAACTCAGGTGTCATAGGGACGTCGAAGGACATGGATTTAACATCTAAGGAGTCAGGCAGTGGAACCCCGTCTACTAGAGCTTATCGAGGAAGGAAGCGGAGCCGATGAAGTTGAGTGAATTTAACAACTGCAGAATATATTTCGTTGATAGTTTTATGCACACGTTGTGAATGGTGATCAATTTTCAAACACATCTACCTAAAACGTCAGCCGTAAGGTCGCCTCAAAAATAGGGTAACAAGAAGGATTCATGCATATACTGACGATGGCTTTACGAGAAAAGTAATAGTAGCTGTAATAGAGATGCTTCCACTCCCTTCACCAGTGCAATATCAAAGGACGTAGGTTTAACGTCTGAGGAGTCAGGCAGTGGATCCCGGTCTAAAAGAGCTCATCGAGGAGGGAGAAGGGGCTGATGAAATTGAGGTGATTCTGAAGCTTCGGCATGGAGATGATGTACCTCCGCATGTGCGGATCGTAACGAGATTTGGAGATATTGCCACCTGTCGGTTGAGGCGAGATCGCATACTCGAGACCTGGGAGCAAGAAGAGTGTCTGAGTGTAAAGGCTTCACGGCTGGTGGAGCCTGAACCGGAGTTTATTGAAAGTGATGCGGCGTCAGAATCCGAAAATTATTTTAATGACTCCCGGCGTCCCCAGTCCCTAGAAGCCACCGGCCGCGGAGTGGTTGTCGGCATTGCAGACTGGGGCCTTGACTTCGCCCATCCCAACTTCCGCAAGGATGATGGTTCTACCCGGTTGCTGGCTCTTTGGGATCAGGGCAATACAACCGCTGTCATAAAGCCTGCCCCCTATCGCTATGGCGTTGCTTATTCACATGATGAGATAAATCGAGCCCTCGAAAGCCCGCGACCGTACGAAACCCTGGGCTACCATCCGGCAGAAAGTGACACTTTAGATTACGGCGCTCATGGCACCCACGTGTGCGATATAGCAGTCGGCAACGGACGGGCGGGAGCTAGCCCTGTTGGCATTGCGCCCGAAGCAGATATTGTCTTCGTTAATCTTGCAACCCGTGGCATAAGTGGCCTGGCGAATCTGGGAGATAGTGTGAGGATTTTGGAGGCATTAGATTTCATAGCGAAGATTGCTGGTCACCAGCCTTGGGTAGTCAATCTCAGCCTCGGTCGGTGTGGCGGACCTCACACAGGTTTAACCCTTGTCGAGCAGGGCATTGATGCGCTGCTGCTCCAGGCCCCCGGTCGGGCAATCGTTCAGAGCACGGGAAACTATTTTGACGAACGAATACATGCCGCTGGTCAATTACGCCCCGGGCAGAAGCGCACCCTCACCTGGTGGACGGACAAAGCGGATTTCACGCCCAACGAGTTAGAAGTTTGGTACTCGGGGCGTGATTCTCTGATACTTGAGGTTCGCCTGCCCGAGAGCGATGCAGTTTTTCACGTCCCTTTGGGAAAACAGCGCTCTATTCAAATCGAGGGCCGAGAGGTTGGACGTATCTACCACCGAGCGCACGACCCAAGTAATGGGGATAATCACGTTGATATTTTTCTCTATCCTTCAGCGCCTGCAGGTCTATGGAGGATTAATTTGATTGGCGAAGACATTGTTGACGGAAGATTCCACTGTTGGGTGGAACGCGATAGCGCTTGCCGGGGCTGTCAATCCCGGTTTGATCCGAATGACGCCATATCTTCTTCTACGACGGGCACCATCTGTAATGGCTTTCGCACCATTGCCGTGGGCGCTTACAATCCACACTCCCCTGGTCTTGAATTGGGGAGCTTTAGCAGTTCCGGACCGACTATGGACGGCCGTCAGAAGCCCGATTTGATTGCCCCGGGGGTTAGGATTCTGGCAGCCCGCTCCGCCTCCCGGGAGCAGCCTGTCGGCGCCCCCATGCTCACGAGAAAATCCGGAACCAGCATGGCGTCCCCCCATGTTACGGGAACCGTTGCGTGCATGTTTGAAGCCTCTCAAAGACCTCTATGGATTCATGAAACCCGCAATTTGCTTCTCGGCAGTACGCAAAGCGTAGCGGCGCCGCCGGAAACCGCAGTCCGAATAGGAAGTGGCTATCTTGATATTGAAAAGGCTGTAGAGGCTGCCGGCAGGGTTGCCAAAGACGAGATACACCTTTATAAAAGGGACTGCCTCACTAGCAGGATGTATCCCTTCTCCTCCGGTAAGACAGTGTCCGTTGCGGGAGAACAAACAGATGCCCAAGCTTTCATAGGTCGGGTAATAGATGAACAACCGTCATACCTTGAAGAAAAGTGCGGGTGTCAATCCCGATTTTCGGAATCAGCATTACCAAGCGATTCCCTTACCGGGATCGATGGAAACGGCAGGTCCATTATTTCGGGTGAGACCATCCAGGAAGCGGATGGAGAAATAATACGCGAAAGCGGAATTATGAAGGAGGCAGTTATCAGTAGAGAATATGAAGGTTTAGAAGAAGAGGAATCGGATGGTGAATTGCTGGAGGCTGATGGAAAGAGGCCGATTACTGGAATGGGGCGAGGGTACCTAGCAGGCAAATACGGGCTTGAACTAGATGGGAAATGGGCCGGCTGGCTCCGGTCGTTTGAGGGCGGACACGCCGTCGCAGACGTCATTCATGAAAAACTGGTCGGTCCTGGCCAGGCGATCAAGAAGCACATCGGCAGTGTGAAGTACGAAGATATTACCGTGACGTTCAGTACGGGGATGTCTAAACTCCTCTACGACTGGATCAAGGATACGCTCGACCGCAAGTACACTCGTAAGAACGGGGCGATCATCATTGCGGACTACGAATATAAGGTAAAGTCACGCCTGGAATTTAAGAACGCACTCATTAAGGAGATCGGATTTCCCTCGCTCGATGCAGCCTCGAAAGAACCCGGCAAGTTGACCATCAAATTCTCTCCTGAGTACACGAGCAGGAGCGTGCCGCCGGGCGGACCAACCATCAAGGTATCCGCTACTTCGAAGGTGCAAAAGGAGTGGTTAGTCGCTAACTTTCACCTGACAATCGGCGATCTTGACTGCAAGAAAGTGAGTAGGATCGAATCCATCGCCGTGAAGCTGAAGGTGATCGAGAGCTCACTCGGTGAGAAGGAGCCACAGTCCTACCTAGAGATTCCGAACCTTGTTGTGACACTGCCGGAGTCTGACGCCAAAACCTGGTTCGACTGGTACGAGGACTTTGTCATCAAGGGTAACAGTGGGGAGGGCAGGGAAAAGAATGGGATTTTGGAATACCTGAGCTCGAATTTAAAGGAAGTGCCCTTCACGCTTACCTTTCAGCGCCTAGGCATATTTAAGCTGACCTCGGAAAAGGCCGAGAGCGGTGAGGGCATCCGTCGCGTGAAGGGTGAGATGTATTGCGAAGATATGAAGTTTGAGTACAAGGCAGTCCAGACCGTTCAAGAGATAGTCCAAGAAATGAGCTGGGAGTCAAGCCGAAATAGCGCCATCTCTTCGGACGCGGCTATAAACGGAGAAAATAAGTATATGAAGGAAGAAGGGGTGGAGGAGTATGAAGAAGGATTTGAGGAGTATGAGGAAGCGTTGAAAAAGCGTAATTTCGTCCTAATTTCTGGTGGCCCTGGTCTGTTCGACGACCGAGATGTGGAGCACGATAAATCATGGGCTAACTATGTGACACCTCCTCTACTCTTAACCGACACAGAAGAGAAGCGCAAGAAGTTTGCTCAAGCTGATGAAGATGTCTGGTGGTTTGTCTACAAACCAGCCTATGAAAGCAGATGGGGTGATGACCTAAAGGTACGTCGAAAATCAACCAAGAAGATAAAAGATGAAGGTTTTGTCTCATATATTGATAAGATTGAGAAGCGTGCAAAGAAGAGAGGTTGGAACCTACGCTGGTTAAATTCGGCTGATGATCTGTGGAAGGAGCTAAAGACGTTCAGAAAAGGCTCTATCTCACGCCTGTGGTACTGGGGTCATGCTCGGGATGACCTATGGCTTTCCTTGGGCCATAGCTCTGCAAGCGAAGCTGTGGCGCCTGAGTCACACGAGATCGTTCTTGTTTCCTCGATTGATAGCAAGCTTCGAGACCGGTTTCAAAAAGGAGACCCAAAGAGAATCCATCGCTTTGTCGGGTGCAATACGAGCGCCTTTTCGCGAGTCTGGTCTAAAACGTTTAAGGTCTGGTCCGAGGGTGTCGAGGAGAAGGTTGACTTCGCCGCCATCCATGAAACAGGCGGCGAACCAAGTTTGGTGGGAGAGGCTAAAATCAAGTTCTTCTCGCCGAAGGGGATTGAGGCCGGTCCAACTGAAGCCTGGCAGGTAGTGGAAGTTGCAGCGGTCGAAGATTCATCGGCGGAGGAATCGGATGACGAATTGCTTGAAGCGGAGGTCGCAGAGATCAAGGTTCTATGGGCTGAAGAACTCGACGATGAACTGCTTGAAGAAGACGAGGTAACAACTTCAGAGATATCCTCCGACAATAGGGACGCTCTTGGGTCCAAATTCATCGCCCTCGCCGAAGGGGTCGTTCACGGAGGCAAGGTAGCGGTCGAACTCTCACGAGGTGGACTCTTGAGGAAGGTATTGTCCGAAGCTGGAATGACAGAAAACATTAGTCCTCTTGGTCACGGCAGTAGCTTTCCTTCGCCAGCAGCAATCTTCGAGGCGTTTACACCTTATAGTTCTCCCGCGCTACGACGGCACTTTGAGCAGTTTTTCGAAGTAATTGCAAACCCTGGAGAAGTCCTTGAGGCAACCATCCTGCCTGGCGATATCTTACTGCGCCGAGCTTTTGGTGAGGGAAGACTAGCCCAAGCGGCGTTTCTGGTAGGAGAAACAGCTCCCTACCAGGAATTGAAGAATAGGGGCTGGATGCCTGAGGGGAACATCCAAGGTCATTATGCACTATCTATAGAAAACGGAGCCTTTCCCCATTGTCTTCATCAACGATTTGCCCGCCGTATTACGAATGAATCGGGGTGCTTGTCCCACGACCAGATGATCATTAGGGTCAGACCCGAGGGGTTGGTCGCTGACGAACTAGCAATTCTTGAAGATTTGGGTTTTGGACTACTTCAGGAAGCTACGCCGCTCCTCACAGTTAGAGTCCGCAACCGGATTATTAATCACGATGCGGTGCCCATGTGTAATATTGAATTGGTTGGCACGAACGTTCGGGGAACCACTAGTGCTGCAGGTTCGGTTAATTTGAACCTTACAGGTGCGCCGGATGGCACCTACACACTGCGGATTATTCCGCCTAATCACTCTGCGGATCCGATCGGGCCGGCCATAGCATCCACGTCGTCTCCTCCTGACCGGATCTGGCGGGCGCTAGATGCTACGGTAACGGTGAGAGGAGAAAGATTGGTTGGTACCAATCACAGCGATGTGACATTGTCCGGAGGCAGATTGACGGTCAAACTACAACCGGTATGGATGAAGGCTGCCAATTCCTCAGCTCGATCCTCTTCAGCCATTTCACACATAACTCTCTGCGTGGTGCATCATACTGGTGGCCCGAGAGCTAGCAGTGCAATTAACTGGTTTCTCAATTCTAAAGGCCCATCAGCCCACTATGTTATAGATTCCGATGGACAGATAATCAAGATGGTTCACGAATCCAGGCAGTCCTGGCATGCAGGGCGTAGCCATTGGGGTGGAAGAGATAGTGTCAATGATTTCTCCATAGGAATCGAGCTGGTCCATCGCGATGGTGCTTACCCTGCCGCGCAATATACCGCAGTAATTGAGCTGCTAAGACGAATTCGCAACAGTCACACGAGTATTCCCGCCAATGGCATTGTCGGCCACAGCGATATCGCGACGACTGAGACCACACCCAGACGCCTGGGTCGGAAGGCGGGTGATCCCGGACTTCAATTTGACTGGGCGACTCTGGAGACCGGCAATCTCGGCATACCGATTCGATCTGGAACTCAACCCGCAAGCATCTACGGGGGATTCTTCGCTGCTGTGCCAAATGGACGAGTCCGAAGAGGAGACAACGACGCAAAAAAAGTATATAGTGGCAGCAAGCGTCCAGCAATTAGTGACTCGATTATTAGCGAGTTGCAAACAGACCTGACTAGCATCGGGTATTTTTCGCCGGTTAATGGTTCGTTTGGAGTGCAGACTGAATGGGCGGTAAGGATGTTCCAAGAGCGTTTCCTTGGTGGAAGCCGCACACGGGCTACTCATCCGGGTCAGGTTGACCAGCGAACTGCCCAAACAATTAAATCCGTGCGACCGACGGTTGGGTCCTTGGGAACATCTCCAGGAACAGAGGAACTCGTCGTTCACGGCGCCTACAGTGATGAATCGGTGGAAGCCTCGCTATCGGCGCCATATATGCCCGTGTCTGCCGAAAACCTCGACGAACTGCCCGTAGATGTGGGAGCGGATGTTTCGGCGTTACCCTCAATTAATCCGCAGGATGTGATTGACGAAAGAATTGACGTCATTGCCCAGCGTTCAATTTTACGGTTAAACAAAGGTGAGCCTGCTGCTCGTCAGGATGCGGCGAGATTGCTTGCCGGGGTCAAGGCAGGTCAACTGGCGGGCATCTTTGGAGAGAATCTGCTTGCGGCCGCGAAGCTGGCAAAGAAGCTAGGCACGGTAAGGTGGGAGTTAGTTCCGAAGGGAGAAGATGCCGCCTTGATATTGGATCCGGGGGCGCCGACCGTGGCGCCGCCTACGATCATTTTCAGGGTCAAAGAGAAAAAACCGCCGGGAAAGAAGGTATGGCCCATGCCTCCTGAGCGGATGGATCCGGCATTGCAGAAGGCGAGTCGAACCTTCGAACTCTGGCAGCGCGGACAGTTGGTCCCTTGCGCCAGCAACCCATCAGCAACCCCGGTTCCGAACCTCGTACCCGCTTCCTTCTGCCACCTGACAGCCCGTGATCTCCTGGTCGTCGTCACGGAAGCACCTATCGAGCCGAGTCTGCCGGGCTCTCCCGTATCGGGTGCTCGTGTACAGGTTGAGGGGCCCTCTCCATCCGTTGGGCTTACGGCCCAGTTCACCGACGAGACCGGGCTTGCCCGGTTCCTAAATCTTGCGGATGGGACTTACCGTGTGACCACCAGCAAGAAGGGCTTTGAAGAGGCTAGCACAGAAATCAGTCACCCTAGCAATCAGGCGCAGGCCGCTTCGTTCGTCGGCCACTCGGCTTTGGGAGTGCCGCGCCCCGTCCACATGCGGCTAAAGAGGGCGTTGCACAGGTTTACGCCTGGGCGGTGGTTCCTCTCCTCGTTGGTCCGGCCCATCACACATAACAACCAGGTCAAGGTGTATGTCAAGAATGTGGGAGATGTGTGGGGGGATATGCGCCAGGCCATTGAGCGGGCCACCAACAGTGGGCGTCACTTCATCTACCTGACTGGATGGCAGTTGGGACTCGATACCGAAATGGGACCCCCAGGGAGCCCCACGCTCAGAAAGTTGCTGGAGGAGGCCAGTGATGATCGCAATATTCAAGTGCGAGGGCTGCTTTACCGACGCCAATTCCAGTCGGGTTGGAACAAAGACGTGGTGGAATTCATAAACGGAGTGAATGGCGGTCAGGCGTTCCTCGACGATCGATATCTTGTGGCCGGCTCGCATCACCAGAAGCTGCTCCTCGTCAACAACAGCGACGGGCTGGTCGGATTCTGCGGGAGCATGGATATTCACCCCTCTCGACGACACTGGCACGAGGTGCACTTCCGAGTGACGGGACCCGCCGCGCGTGACCTCCACGACACGTTTGCTGACCGATGGAAGGACTTGCCATCGGGACTTGTACAAAAACGCCCGTTGATGCTCTTGACTGGTTTGTTGGTCGGGCCGGGGGCAGGAACGGCGGATGTGCAGGTGGTAAGGACTTATGGTAATGGTTCCGCGCACCGCGGAATTGGCGTCAATCCAGTCACTACTAATCCAGAAGGGTACACGTTCGCCCCCCAAGGCGAGCACACGATCTACGACCTCATCGAGAACGCCATCGAGCAGGCCGAGGTCTACATCTACCTTGAGGACCAGTACCTCACCTGCTGCGAGGACATGAATCATGGGGTCGCGGTCAGCAAGCTCCTCGCAGCAAAGCTCAAGGCCGCCAGAGAAGGAAGCTCGCACCTCCAGAAACTCATCATCCTAGTCGCGCGTACATGCCAAGTTAACGGGGAGATAAGACAATGCTGGCAGCGGAGAAAGAAATTCCTCGACGCCCTCAAGGCGGAGGATGATCCAGCGAACCCGCGCCTGGTGGTCGTCCAGTACAAAGCAAAGCACAATGTCTTCATTCACTCGAAGACATGGATATTCGACGACGAACTCGCAATCATCGGCTCCGCCAACTGCAACCGGCGCGGCTATTCGCACGACAGCGAGCTAGGCGTGGGCATAGTCGACAGGATTCCCCCCGACCCCACTGGCGAGGTGGAATCGCTCCCGCGGAAAATCCGGATGGATCTATGGCACAAACATCTGAGCCCGGCGCTACAGGCCAGCATGACCAACGTTTCACTGATAGGAGTCGGTTTAGATCGACGCGCTCTCTTCGACCCCACGAAGGTATTCCACCTTTGGGAAAGTCTGGACCCTAAAGGGAAACTTGAGTACTACAATGACGCTACCTCTGAGGTCAATAAGTGTCCAGAAGGAGACATCCAGGGTACATGGTTTGGGAATTTCGTTGGGACGGTCCTTCCACGGGACATGCAGTGGGACAACATCATCGATCCGGACGGGTCGTGATCCTGAGTGGCCGCGGGGCCTTGGAGAATAAATAGGCGAATTAGATAGGAAAGCTCATGGGTTTACTGCAAGAACTGCCCAATCCTGAACAGCTAGGCTCAATTCTCGCGCTCGTCGTGAGTGATAAGGCCGCGGAATCAGGAGTAGCTGGCGTGTTGAACCTCCTCGACCTGCTTTACACGACAAATCTGTCGGTCTGTGTCGCAGTGAAATTGAATCGGAATTTCTCGCTCAATGTCTCAGGAGACGCCAGCGCGCTGATCGGTTGTGCGTTATCAAATTTTCAGCCAGCGGTGAATGCCTTCCGGAAAGATCTAGCGGCACTGATCCAGCCGCTGAGCGCAAAACCGGGAACCATCAAAAACCTCTATGTGGCAAATCTCTCCAGGCAACCCCTCAGGGGCGTTGATTCGCGAAAAAAGATCGAGTCGCTGGTTCCTCCCAAGGTGCGAGTGTTGATTGCTGGAGTGGCCGATCGAATCATCCGACTGCTCAAAGTCGGGAAATTAGAAACAACGAGCACTCTTGGTGCGAGGAGTTTTCATTCACAGCGGTCAATTTCGAGATGTTCCGGGTTGACGAGTAGGATTCTACTGGTCTACGGTCGGAGGGTATCACACTGGACTCTATGGTCAGGTGGACACAATACTTACATCTTGAGAATCCCCAGTGCACACGTTTTGATTTGGAAGATTGAGGAGACAAATACAAATCCGGCCAGGATTATTGGCCTCACTCAAGAAGGGCAAGACGAGATACTGACTTTCACAGAAGACGAAGGTTCGGATAAGTGCCGTGAATGTTGATGCGTTTACGAGGAAAGAGATTTTTTCAGGTCGAATGCTGGTGAGGCATAGAGCATGAGACATAGCCTAGAAGATGAAAACAGGTTTGGAGCTGAGCTCGTCGACGTGGCGGATGAAGCCATTTCTGCCGGAGAGGTTGTTCTTTCTGCGGGCGCTCTATTGCCAGAGGTACTATCCAGAGCCGGCATCGCAGACAGCTTGAGCCCCCTTGGCACGGGAACTTTTCCCTCGCCGGCTGTAATTTTCGATGCCTTTGCCCATGGTGGAAGCCCTGCACTGCGTCGACACTTCGAACAGTTTCTCGAGGTAGTGGCAGAACCTGGCTCTCCGCTCAACCGTGCCCTTCAACCTGGCGACCTGCTGTTCAGGCGAGGTGAAGGCAATTTGGGGCATGTGGCTATGGTAGTCACAGGTGAGGTCTTCCGTTCGGAGGAATTGGATTCCATGGGCTTGCGGCCTGAAAGTTGGCGCCCGGGACTTTATGCGGAAGTTATCGACGCTGGGCCATTTCCCCATCGCCATGAGGATAAGTTCGCACGGCGCTTGGGCGATGAAAACGGGCAGCTTAGACACGACAGCTTGATTCTTCGGATTCGACACGATGCCCAAAATTCACTCCGACCCCTTTCCCCGTGGCCCGAGATAGGGATCGGGGCGGATGAGCGAGGCAGACTAGCCGAGGTTCCACCCCAAACTGCTAGGAGTCTGCCGTTGCTATTGGCAGGCCCAATCGTTCGGCGTGCGACGCCCGAAGCCGTCTGGTTCTGGTTTGCCTGTAGCAAGGAGGTCAAGGGCAGCCAAGCTTGGATTACCTCCTGCTACCAAGGCGATCTGGCTCGACGTGTGGCTAAACCTTGTTACAACCAAATCCCACTTCGTTTGGGCGATTTTCGGGTCCAACGTCTAGGAGAGAACATCTGGATCGTTCTTGTCTCTGCCGTTCCGAATTCAGGAAAGTTTCCAACCGACACTATTCTCGGATACGACCTAAGTATAATGACTGAGGAGAACGGCGCCCTCAAAACTACGTGGTTGAAGGATCTCGATCTCAAGATCACCTACGACCCGTTCCCCACGCCGACATTTGTTATCGGCGAATTGAATCGTCGACTTGCTCACGGCTCCTGCCGTCGCCCAGGAGCCTCAGGCCATGACGCCTCTCGCGTGTTCGACGAATGGATGGCCAAAAACGCCGCTGATGCCTTCAAGAGACCGGCTAGCCTCATACTGACTGGCGATCAAATTTATGCGGACGATGTCGCCGTTCCGCTTTTCCAGGCGGTACGTAGAATTGCTTTTGACGTATTCGGCTATGTCGAGAAAATCCCTAACCCGATCGGAGCGGGTCTTACCTCAGTTGACAACTACTCATGGAAAAATAAGGGTAGTCTTCCAGATTTCCCGTGGGGACTCAATAAAGCGGCAGGCTTGCCAGCTGTCAAGAAGATGATTCGCGAAGTCTGGTCAGGTCGAAAACAGTTAACTCATCGCCTTACGAGCCCTATCGGCTTTACGACAGAGGACGGTGAGGCACATTTACTTTCGTTTCCAGAGTATGCAGCCATGTATCTCGCGGTCTGGAACCCAGAAATCTGCAAGAGCTATGGCGTCGACGATGGCTCGGACGAAAACTTGAAAGCATTCGATAGTGCTGTGAAGGCGTTCCGTCGCATCATGGCCAATACCGCAACCTACATGCTTTCCGACGATCATGAAATCACCGACGACTGGAACCTCGACCAACAATGGGAAGAGACTACCAAGAAGAATGCGATGGCACGCCGGATCATCGCGAACGGTTTAGCGGCCTATTGGGGATTCCAGGCGTGGGGCAATGACCCTGATATGTTTGATAAAAATTTTGTTCAGGTCTTGTCGTTATATTTAGAGCAGTTGAGGTCCAGCGAAGGTTATCCAAGAAACGTAGAGAGTCGCTCCCCTTATAACGCGCCGGCAAAATACGAAGAGTTACTCTTGAACAGACATTGGTCATTCATGGCTGCTTCAAACCCGAGAGCATTATGCGTGGATACAAGAACTCGTCGGGAAACCCCGAAAGACAAAACCGCAATTTTAAGCGGCAAGCGCGTATGGCCCATCATGGAGAAATTACTGAGGAAGCACGGTTTTGGTAGAGGGGAAACGCTGCTCCTAGTGCTGCCCACGCCTTTTCTTCCACATCGAAGCATGATGTACATCCAAAAGAAAGAATACACATGGCCAGACGATCGCTATGAAGGGGACTACGAGCTTTACGGCAATAACTCCCGACAGCGCGCCGAACTCGTTCTTTGGCTGCAACACCATTTCGGGCCTTCATCTCTGGTCATTTTGTCGGGCGATGTCCATCATGGATCGGTCATTACCGGGCGTTACGGATATGGCCCCTCTCTCGACAAGATAAAGGCCGGAAAGGCTGATTGGGCAATGCGGGTCGTCCAAATCACGAGCAGTCCGATCAAAAACGTCAAAAAGGCTGCTTATGAAAAAAAGCGATGGTGGACGTTGTGGCAAACCGATGCCGGAAATGCCGGCGAATCGCTTATACCGCAATGGGAGACGCAGTACGCAAGCACGGCCGAAAAAACCTATATCGCCATGCAAGCATTCACCCGCAAACTGGGCGGAGAGCTAGGCCGAAAAACGTACGTCTTCGAAAACCATTTCTGCGTAGTGGATATGCCTGCCCGTCCTGGCGGTTATGTCCACGTACTTTTTGCGGGCGTAAAAGACGCCAAATTGGCAACCGCTTCTGTCTCCGTCGATACGGACAACGATCCGTCCAAATTCCAAATCGTGAAATTGATGGGCAACGAACTTCCCAAAGGAGTGCTGTTCCCGCAGTATGAAACAACCAACGACCAGGGCAATAAAGAGGTTAGAGTGTCGGAAGGAATTTTATGTTGAAGCAGAGAAGCGTGCGTTAGGATAGAAGCATGTCCGCTCGAAATCTGAAGAAGACAAGTTGTTCTCCGACAAGAACGATAAGCTAAGTTTCAGGGGGGATACGATGGCTACAGTTTCTATCACATCAAACGAGGGGACCCTTGACTCAGCATCTGCTGTTTTGGAGGTGACTGCCACAAACCCGAAATACAACCAACCGGCGTTGCGAGAAGATATTGCCCCTGCGACCCTTGGGCTCGAAGTCGAAGTAACGCTATTACTGTTTATCTTTTCGAAATGGCTAGAGGTTATGCTATGAGACGTGTGGAAGTTGAAAACAAGTTAAGTGCTGAGCTCGTCAATTTAGCGGATGAAACCATTTCCGCCGTCGAGGGCACCCGCTCTTCAGGTGCCCTGTTGAGCCAGGTGTTGGCCAAAGCCGGGATATCACAAACACTGAGCCCACTTGACGCGGGAAGTTTACCCTCGCCGGCTGTAATTTTCGATGCCTTTGCACCCGGTGGTAGTCCCGCACTGCGGCGTCACTTCGCGCAGTTTTTTGACGTAGTGGCAGAACCCGGGTCACGGCTAGACCGTCTCCTTCAACCGGGAGACCTGCTATTCAGGCGAGGTGAGGGCAATCTTGGACACATGGCCATGGTTGCCGCTCCCGAACTTTGGAGCTATGAAGAGTTACCATCTGTGGGACTCAGCCCGGAGGGCAATCGCCTAGGGATGTATGTGCAGGTAGTAGAAGGAGGTGCGCACCCACACGCGAGCGCCGACCGCTTTGCCCGGCTTATGCTGGATTCTACAGGACGGATGCCTTATAACCAGATGCTGTTGCGGCCAATCTCGGGTCACTTTGATATGCCGAACAATGAGTCTATCTCAGTAGAGGAAACGGATGTCCCAATACCACCGCCGATTGAGCCGCATGATGTGATTGACGGAAGAATTGACGTCATTGCCCAGCGTTCAATTTTACGGTTAAACAAAGGTGAGCCTCCTGTTCGTCAGGATGCGGCGAGATTGCTTGCCGGGGTCAAGACAGGTAAACTGGCGGGTATCTTTGGAGAGAACCTGCTTGCGGCCGCGAAGCTGGCAAAGAAGTTAGGCACGGTAAGGTGGGAGTTAGTTCCCAGGGGAGAAGATGCCGCCTTGATATTGGATCCGGCAGCGCCGACCGTGGCGCCGCCTACCATCATTTTCAGGGTCAAAGAGGAAAAACCACCGGGAAAGAAGGTATGGCCCATGCCTCCTGAGCGGATGGATCCGGCATTGCAGAAGGCGAGTCGAACCTTCGAACTCTGGCAGCGCGGACAGTTGGTCCCTTGCGCCAGCAACCCATCAGCCACTCCGGTTCCGAACCTTGTACCAGCGACGATGTGTCGGGTGCCTACGCTAGGTGATTCAACTGTCAGGATCGACATGGCCGTCCCTTCTACGTCACCTGGAGAGGAATTCGAAAACACAAGTGCGGATGTCCTTACAGTGAGCGATCCGAGCGAAAGGACCGACGCTGATGACGCTACTAACCACATAATCTTTGTTCAAGAAGTCGTTGTAGCCATAGCCACAGGAAGTCCGGTTCCGATCGGCACACCTGCCTACACGTGGTCCAGTTCGGATTCGAGCGTAGCCTCCGTGTTCGTCCCAGATAGCCAGGCGCATCCCAATGGGGTTGCCATCACCGGCCTGAGCCCTGGTACCACGACAATCACCGTCAAGTACAAACCACGATCGGGAAAAGAAGCAACCGCTGCTGCGGGACTCGTAGTAGCCGCGGCTCAGGATGAGGTGAGTGTGATCGCTAAGTACCCTCGTCCAAAAGCTTGGGGCACCTTTGGAACAGCGGCGGGAGATCTCGCTGAGATCCAAACAAGTAATACGTCCGGAAGTCATTGGTCACCCACTTCCGACTACTTTCGTATAGTGGCACGGACCCCGCACCAACACAAGAAGGGGATTACCGAGATCTTCGAAGTGGAAACCTTGGGGGAAATGTTGGGCGCAATGCTCACCGATGCAAACGGGAACGCTAGAAAGAAACACTCGGTGCGGCGCTTCAACATCTTTGCGCACGGCAATCCGGGACTGATCGGTTTGAGCGGGACGGTTTCGGCCACGGGCGACGTGACGCTCGGTACATCATCAGAACCCAGCGACCCGTTGAAGAGACATCGCATCGATACTTCGGTGATTAACTTTCTCAATGAGTCAGGCAAGGCTCTGCGCGATCAGGCCCGCGAGAAGTTCCTACCCAATGCGGAGATCGCGCTCATCCTGTGTAACGGTGGTGTCGGCCCAGGAATGCTCCTGGCGCTAGATTTGGCAAAGACGTTTCACGTGACGGTACAAGCCTACGAGGAAGAAATCTTCTACCGGTTCGATTTCAATACGAGCACAAATCGAATCATCGATCGCAATATCACCTCGGTAGGGGAAAAGGGGAAACAGGGCAAGGGCTACCTTTGCGCTGTTTCAGTGCCGGCGGCGTTGGCGGGCACCCATCTTCAGTTTACAAAGACAGCCCCCAAGCCCTCCAAGAAGAGTCCCTGAGGCAGGAACCGCCACAGTTTTGGAAGATGAGCAAACGGAGTTAAGTAGATGGGACTCCTACAAGAACTACACACTGCTGAACAACTAAGCTCAATCCTTGCTCCCGTAAAGGGTGATAATGCCCCGGGAACAGGAGTCGCTGGCGTGTTGCACCTGCTCGACCTGCTTGACACCACAAATCTGTCGGCCTCTGTCGCAGTGAAATTGGATCGGAATTTCTCGCTCAATGTCTCAGGAGACGCCCGCGCGCTGATCGGTTGTGCGTTATTGCAGTTTCGGCAAGCGGTGAATGCCTTCCGGAAAGATCTAGCGGCACTGATCCAGCCGCTGAGCGCAACACTGGGAACTCACAAAGATCCCTTTGCGGCTAATCTCCTCACAGGTATTTATGGGCCAAGAAAGATCGAGTCGCTGGTTCCCCCAAAGCTGCGAGAGTTGATTACCGGAGTGGCCGAATGTGGGAATGAATGATCATTATCACCTATAAATTAAAATGTAAGTCGAGCTGTATCACTTGGCTGCAGTTGTTCTGAGAAAGAGATTTCAGGGAATAATAAGATGAATTAAAATAAAAAGAGAAATCGAGAAAGAGTTATGATTAATTGTCATTTGTGAATAGAAGGTTTGGGGTCGCGTCTTCACAATTTACAAATGCTCATAATTGAGTCGGTTTTTGCGACATGGCAAGACCTTTGAGGCTATCATTTGATAATGCTTGGTACCACATCAACTTACGCGGGAACAGAAAAGAAATATTTTTTATAGAGATATAAGACCAACGGGGTCGCGCCCTGAATTGTGAAGGTGACTACTCTTTTATTTTGTCCATTACCTCTTTCGAGAGTTTTGAAAACACATCTTTTAATTCTTCAACGCCTACCTCAAGCAGCATCTCAACAGGCCATCTATTTATGTCATCTGGGAACTCATTTGTCTTTTCTAGTGAGATAGCGAGCCAATACAAATCAAACCCGGAGTCTTTTTTAGGAGCTAATTTTACGAGTTCCCAAAAGTCTTCTCTCTTCAATATGAAAAACAAATCGACCGCATCTCTCGGTTCTACCCTGCCGAAAAAAGCGAGGAATTTATCTACTATCAGATCCTTATAGTCATTCACGTTAACTCCGAGATCCGAATCAATAGATTTATCAAACCTATATGGCGAGTCGTACGCTAATTGAACTTTGACCTGTTCGTCTGTCTTGCCTATCTCAAATTCTGCAAATGTCTCAAATCTACGAACGATATTCACAGAAAATTTCTTTCTTAATTCCTCCTCAACAACTCGAGAAAATGGTGAGATGAGGCCTCTTTCGGTCGTAAACAGATCTAGGTCAAATGATTTCCTATGTCCCAAGTAGAACTCGGACAAAGCAGTGCCACCAGTAAGATAAAAGTTTTCGGAATCAGTTATAGAGGAAAAGGAGAGTAATATCCCTTTCTGAAGATCGCTTATAATCCCCTTACTTTTGAGCATTAAAATAATTGTTCCATAGTCTTTGTATGTTAGGAGGCAGGTCTAAATCAGGAAGCGTTCTCTCTATCTCCTCCCAGTCAAGCGAAGCAACATCCTCAGCCTTTCCATAAGTTAGGACCTGCTTAACATACCACTTCCTCTGGAATGGGTCATTTAAATTAATCTCATTTTTTGACCAGACGATATATCTTTTTGGTTGCATTTTTACCTCGATTTATTATAAGTCATATTGCGCCATTCGCAATCTCTAATGGATAGCGTCCTGACTTATGAATCGGGCAATGCTGTGAGGCTATGCTATCAATAATTGTTAGGATTTAAGAAATGAGAGTTTTCGCTTAGACACATTGGTCAAGTGATTCTCCTTTGAAAAAAACTCTATAACTCATTCTAATTTAATACCTAGGGTAAAAGCGCTTCTTCAATTTTCTTCGAATCATCTAGTGATTCAACGCAAGCCCGATTGTCCCTGCGGAGGCGGATGCCCACGTTGTAAAGACAATCTTTCCATCCAACGCAAACTCAAGATCAACGAATCAGGTGACAAATACGAGCAGGAAGCCGATCGCATTGCTGATCAGGTAATGAGAATGACAGACGATGAGGTTCTAAGTGTCTCTCAGACCGATTCAGCTATTCAAAGAAAATGTACGTAATACTCAATTGAAAATTCCTTGTGCCAAGAATATGCGGAGGAAAAGGATGGGATCCAACCTATGCCTGTTGTTTCGACCATTACTTCACTAATCCAGCGTCAGAGTGACGAATTCGAAGTGGAAGAAGAAATCCTCCAGATCAATGAGACGGCGCCTGGTTAGCCTCCTCAGGTCAATCCACAAATCGCTGCTAACGTAAACGTGCTAAAGGGTGCAGGTCAACCATTAGCGGGCTCAGTATGTAACTATTTTGAACCCAGATTTGGATATGACTTCAGTAGAGTAAAAATACATACTGCCGGTGGAGCAGCCCCTGCAGGGGTTACTCGAAATACTTTTCGGGGTTGCAACAATGTAAATAGGGGGTCGCATCTTCACGGGCTGTTGCCCAAATCTATGTTTATTTAATGCTTATAAAGTCTTTTGGATACAATCCAATTTAACAACTAATAGCAGTTTTTGTACCCAAACGATTATAACAATAAGATAAAGTGTGTAATATTTTAAGGTGGATGCATATCAGTTCTCATTGATAGGGATAGTCATAGATCAGGGAGGAAGTGATGCATAAAAGTAACAACCTTATGGGCCGGTTCGTTAGTAAGTACATGCTGAGACCGGTTGCGAGATGCAAAGCGGGATGCAGCATACATGATGCACGATGCATGATGCAGGATGCACGATGGGGGGACGGGGGGAAGGATGCATGATACATGATGCAAGATGCAGGATGAAAGATAAACATAAGGAGACAGAAGACGGAAGAAGGAATAAAGGATACAGAATAAAGGATATCAGACTTCTAACTCCTGACTCCTGACTTCTGACTTGTGACTTCTGAATACCAGATTCTAGCAGCGGTTGCCATTTTGATCTAGATATTGTATTTAAAATCGATTGAATTTATATTGTGCCTTAGGAAACGAAACCTTAATTCAAAAGGAGGTGTGTTATGGCCAAGAGGGCGCTTTTGGTTGGTATAAATGACTACCAGGGAATCAATGATCTGAACGGTTGCCTCAATGATGTAACAAATATGCGCCATATACTCAAGACATATTTGGGATTTTCCAATAGGGATATTCGCGTTTTGGTCGACGACAGGGCAACAAAGGAAAATATTATTTACAGGCTCAAGTGGATGGTAAAGAATGCTAAATCCGGTGACTTTCTCGTTTTTCATTTTTCGGGACACGGCTCTCAGATACGCGACAGGGAAGGTGACGAGCTTCGTGACCACATGGACGAATTAATCTGCCCCTGGGACATGAATTGGGATGGATCCTACATAACCGACGACGATCTAAATGCTATTTTTAAAAAACTCCCCAATAATGTCCTATTAGAGGTGTTTCTTGATTCCTGCCATTCAGGCACTGGATTGCGGGAAAACAGTCTTGGACGGCCTCCCGAGCTCGGTCCCGAACATCCCACATTAGCGAGATACCTACCCCCGCCCCGCGACATAGAGTGTCGCGTGGAAGGTGAGGAAGAAGAGTTGAAGCCCACAAAGGGTTTTAAGTCAAAGGATAGGAGTACAGTACGTCATGTGCTATGGGCTGGTTGTAAAGATAACCAGACATCTGCAGATGCGTATATCAACGGAGCGTATAATGGAGCATTCACTTATAATTTCTGTATGCATATGCGAGATACGGGGGGACGTATCAGCCGAAAAGAACTTTTGAATCGTGTTCGTCAATCCTTAAGACATAATAATTATTCACAAATACCCCAGCTGGAAGCGGAAGCAGCAAGACAGAAGAGTATGACTTTAAGCATAAATGAAAAAAGGTGAGGATTTAGTCCACGTCCATTCAGTAAGGATTGATTGAAAGGTACTTTAGGGCTTTTAAACCTAGGAATTTGTGCGTTGGCCTATGACAAAACCTCTAAATTTCTGTTTGGGTTTATCAAATCTTCGTGTGAAAACTTTGAATATGCCTACTATAGGGTTCTTTGCTATTGTTGTGATTATTTTTTTGGTGGCTTGTCAGGATATTAAACAGATAAAGAGCCAGTTACCGAATCCGGTGCGAGATTTCACAGAAAAAGACCCATACATAATAGGCCTTCGTTGGTACGAGTATGGTGAGTATGATATTGCACGTAAATACTGGGAACCGCTTGCGGAGCATGGGGATTGCGATGCGGCATTCAGCTTTGGTTTGCTCTACTTTGAGGGGAGGGCTGTCAGTAAGAGCTATGAAAAGGCAACGGAGTGGTGGACTAAGGCGGCTAACCAGGGACAGCCTCAGGCTCAAAATGCGCTAGGGGTGATATATGCACATGGTGAAATACCATACTCGCCTTTTCAGTGCCGAAGAGGATGTGGGGTGAGTAAGGATTTAGTGATCGCCTATACGTGGTTGGGGTTAGCAAGCGAGTCGGGATCTCCTCGCGAAGAGAATCAGGCCAAGAAGTTGCTCGAAAAAATCAAGCGGGAGATGGCACCGGAGCAAATTAGTGCGGCTGATGGGTTGATAAGGAAATGGAGGCCTGATCCCTCACAGTGTACTTCTAGGAGGAATTTGTGATAAACACTCCGCAACGTTATTTATCTTCTGAATAAGCACAAACAAATTTCGCGACGTGATCGCTGACAGTATCTGGCATTATGGGTACAGGCGCTTGAGATATGTTTTCACTGGAAACTAATTCACCCAGCGAGTTATAGAACCGGGCTGATTTATATGAATATGTTCTGTTAGCGCAATTCACGATTGAATAGATAAAAACCTCTTTGTATTTGGTACCATCCTCATCAGTTTGATCCTGATCAAATAGGAGCTTGCTCCATGATCGCCTTTCATCATTCTCTATCGAAATGCTCTCTTTCGCGACGTACACCCGGAATTTTCTATCCTTTTCCACCTTAGTTACGAAATACCATATACCATAGCTCTTTTCATCTGCTTTAGCAGTTTTGACAATTTCAAAATGGTTCTCCTCCACAGGCCTGCTGGCGCAAGCCAGAAAAGAAACAAACACGGTTAAAAATAGAATTTTAATGGAGGGTTCCTGCCGCATATTTCTTTCTCCGAAATTGATAGACTCTAAAAAGACTGATAGAGATGTAAATGGTTACATTATTCCAGTCGTATCATAAACAGGTGACGTTATCTTTCAGATCACACAGCTAATGAATGTAAACGCATAAGCTGAAAATCCATTGGAATTGGTTGAAAGCTGAAGCAGATGTGACCCGACGTCTTTATTTTTTATCAGGTTATACATTTTTGGATCACGCACCACGATATAGCTTTCGCCGTTGGATTCAAACTCCACGTCGTCGCCGGCATCCTCGCGATCGAGATACTTATTATCTTGCATAATAACAATCTTAAAGCCCTTTTCCTTTTCGGGATCGATCACGAGGTTTACCTCCGAAGAGGTGTATTTTAAATATATTTGAGCCATCTTCGACGAATCATTTAGGGCAGGTGCCATATATTCAGGGGAGCTAATCCATCTGCCCTCAACGTATATTGTATCTTCCTGTGTAATGTCCGGCTTTTTAAATTCCCGCACTTCGTCTTTTTTTACTTCTTCTGTATTTCCGAGTTTTCCGCGGCTGTAACCAAAATATAATTCAGGGCTGACTCTGTAGCAGTGAACACCGGGGGTGTCCATATCTCGCACCGGCCTCATAGGATCCGGAAGATCGACATCAGGATCGATCTCTTTGAGGAGCAACTGAATTGCAAGCTCTGTTTCAATATAATTCCCCTCGCCGAAGTGTGCATACCGGAAGTAGCCGTTCTTATCGATTAGATACTTTGAAGGCCAGTAACGGTTGGCAAACGCATGCCAGATCTTGTAATCGTTATCCATCACGACAGGATATTTGATTTCAAACTCCTCTATGCCCTTTCTAACATTTTCTTCGGTCTTTGAGAAGGTAAATTCAGGGGCGTGAACACCAATGATCTCCAGGCCTTTATCATGGTATCTTCGATACCACTCTCTGATGTATGGAAGTGTCCTAATGCAATTGACACATGTATAATCCCAGAAATCTATCAGTGCCACCCTCGCTGCCAGGTCTTGCTTGGTAATCTCCCCTGAATTTATCCACTTACCGCTATTGAGATCGGGCATCCTAACCTTTCCCTTTTGTACGTACATTCGCTTACACTCCTTTATCGAGTTTAGTTTAACTACATAAGGTTGATTCTGTCTACTTTGAATTAGACATTCGACGACTGAGCGTCACAATTCGATATACCTACAGGGACACCTTGATCAATTCAATGGCGACGATAATCCTTTTCAGAGAGACAAGGACTCGAACGGCCTTCCAAAAATTGCGTTAAGAAAATCAGGAACGAAGACGTTAAGAAAAATTTGCGGGTTGTGGTGGGATTAAATTTTTTAGTCGGAGTTCATGATTTTTAGCAAATTTTTGGATAGCCTTGATTTTTGTTTCTTTGTATCAAGACAAAGAAAGAAAAAAACAAATGATATATCGTCAATGACTGGCCCCGCAGCAGCTGCAAGGTATCGGGACATACACAGAAGGTAACTTGAGTCATTGCAAGAAGCCCCGAGATCGATCGAATGGGACTAAGGGATTTATTAAAATACCTGTTGAATACCGCGTGGTGAAACCACGG
>JBAUII010000090.1:0-10843 GCA_049682815.1 Thermodesulfobacteriota bacterium
TCCTGGCTCGTATTCGTAAGCTCGGCCAATCTTATATCTGAAAACCCAATTTCCTTTGCATGTCGCAGCATGGGACCTGGCAAATCATCTGAATTGAATATCCTTATCTGATTTTCCGTTTCAACGATATGGTTTATATTTTCAAGGAACCACGGGTCGATCTTAGTTAGATAGTTAATTTCCTGGATATCAAGTCCACACCTGATTGCGTCTGCTATATACCATAATCTTTCAGGATTAGGTATTAATAATTTTTCTCTAATCAATTCCAAGTCGGCGGTGATTGGCTCGAACCCCGAAGAATCGATTTCTAGAGAACGGATAGCTTTCTGCAGCGCTTCCTTAAATGTCCTTCCGATTGCCATAACCTCACCGACGGATTTCATCTGAGTCGTCAGTAAAGGCTCGGTCTGAGGAAATTTTTCGAATGCGAATCTAGGTATCTTTACTACAGCATAGTCAATTGTGGGTTCGAACGAAGCAGGTGTATAACGAGTTATATCATTGGGAAGCTCATCGAGAGTATACCCAATGGCAAGCTTGGCTGCGATCTTGGCGATTGGATACCCGGTGGCTTTGGAAGCAAGAGCTGAGCTCCTCGAGACTCTCGGGTTCATCTCAATCACTACCATTTCGCCATCTTCCGGGTTGATTGCGAATTGAATATTTGATCCGCCGGTATCGACCCCTATCTCCCTGATTATCGCGATAGCGGCGTCTCTCATCCTCTGATACTCCTTATCGGTCAGGGTTTGAGCCGGTGCGACAGTAATGCTATCTCCGGTATGCACACCCATTGGGTCAAAATTTTCAATCGAACAAATTATGGCTACGTTGTCCTCTCCATCCCTCATCACCTCAAGCTCGAACTCCTTCCAGCCCAATACTGATTGTTCTATCAGGATCTCGCTAACTGGGCTTAAATCTAGGCCGGCTTTTGCATATTCCTCAAACTCCTCTCTGTTATAGGCTACGCTTCCTCCAGTACCTCCCAGCGTGAATGAGGGTCGAATGATAACGGGGAATCCAATATCGCTTACGATATCCCATGCTTCGTTTATGGAATGAGCAACTCCGCTTGGTGGGACCTTCAGCCCGATTCTATTGATTGATTCCTTGAATAGATCCCTGTTCTCGGCTTTTTTTATTGCGCTCAATTTTGCCCCAATTAATTCAACTCCGAATTTTTCCAGAACCCCTGCCTCGGAAAGTTTAACGGCGAGGTTTAGGGCTGTCTGTCCGCCAAGGGTTGGCAGCAATGCTTGGGGCAGTTCCTTCTCGATGATCTTTTCAAGAATTTCGGGTACGAGCGGCTCTATATATGTTCTATCCGCGACTGTTGGATCTGTCATTATTGTTGCCGGGTTACTGTTTACGAGTACGATCTGATAGCCTTCTTCTCGAAGTGCTTTACAGGCTTGCGTTCCGGAATAATCAAACTCGCAAGCCTGCCCGATAACAATAGGCCCTGAGCCAATTAGGAGTATCTTTTTGATGTCGGTTCGCTTAGGCATTTATCGATTCATGGTGGAGGATGCAGGATTCAGGATACAAGATGCACGATGCAAGATACATGATGCAAGATGGGATGTGGGGCGTGGCCAATTTCCAATAATCAAGCTCCAAATCACAAACAAATCCCAATTTTGAAATAGCAAACGCAAAAGATATAGAATTTGGAATTTAGAAATTGGACATTGTTTGGAGCTTGAGGTTTGTGATTTAGAATTTGTTTCAGTCATCATGAATCCTGTATCCTCAATCCAAAACCGTCTTAATTTTGTAATTCGTATTAATACATGGCTAAACAATCGGCTGTATTTATCTACGTTGTGGAGCTTTCTTGATCCTCATATATATTTTCATTGCCATAATCCTTCGTGTTTCCTTTAAAACCCTCGAGTGTTTCGAATCTATAGAGAGCTGAGCGGTACCAATTTTTTTCCGGTTTAACCTTTGCGGGCGAAAGCCTCCACGCTCTCGTATCCTCTTCGTAACCCCAGTTTGTATATTCGTTAAAGTTATGAAGTATATCAGTGAATACGATTTTGTATTTAAGTAGCATTTTCTGGAGCTCATACCACTTCGTGAGAGATGCTTCCCTCCTTGTAAAACCGAAGTATCCCGCTGAACCAGACTGACTAAGTGTCGCAATTCCCCTGCCAATAAAAGCGTCTGCCGCCTTCAACGTCTCAGGAGGATCGGTGAAAAATGTATCATATTTATTCCTATGTTCATTAGGTATAGAGCGCCGTAGATCGAAGGTGTGAACCTCCACTTTGAACCCTTCCTTTACACCGGTTTCCTGAATGAAATCGGTTAGTCTCTTGTCAATCTCGACAACTGTTATTCTTTTAGGTAGACGGCTGATTCCAAGAGCTATACTTATAAGGTCGTCGTCTCCCAACACAAATATTTCCTTTCCATATATGTCTCCCCTCTCATAGGCAAGGGCAAAACGTGAGAGAGTAGTAGAAGGGGTTACGTATCCCTGATCAAATTTTCTCAAAGGAACCGGACGTCTCTTCTGAACCTTGAGGAATTTATTCTTGATTTCTGAGAATTTTTCCAGAATGATTCCCCTTCCTTCGCAAGTCTTACAGGATATGTCATTTACAGGATGCACTTTTTTTGCGATCTTCTTCCCGTCGTCCGTAAGAACGAATCCATTGTCCAGTACCAAAGCCAATCCCATTTTCTCTAATGCGTTAATGGATTCGAATACTGCGGGTACCGGAAAATCAGATTTGTCTATGACCTCCCAGGGATTCTTGCTCTTTTTTAGAGCACCTAGCAGTCTCTCAATGTCCTTAGAAGTAATTTTAATTTTTGACTTATTTGAAACTTGTTGGGCGAGTTTTTTCAGGTCCATCCAAAACCTCATGAGTAATAGTTGAGTCGAGATTTTATACCCAAAATTCCCACAACTCGCAAATTGAATTTGCTACCTGATGAACTGATTGTACTAGTTCTGCGGTTTGAGAGAATATCCTCATCAATGACCCGGTCACCTTTTATCATTACTGTGAGAGTTGTGACAGATTTAACGTTGCAGGTCAGAAAATGATGTGTTAAGGCTCAACTGTTATTTAGTAAGGTGGGACAGATTCTCCCGTCTCTCCGTAAATCTCTAATTCAAGGCCATCCGGATCAAGGAAGTGATATGCTTTTATCTTCCCGTCCTTTTCGACCTTTTCTTCTATGAATGTGACACCCTTGCACTTAAAGGCCTTGCTCACCTTTTCCACATCATCCACTTTAAAAGCCACGTGGGCAACGCTCTCCACAATTTGAGATTTATCTCTATTGAGCCTTTTATCTTCCGTTAAAGCTATTAAAGTATGGTCTTTGGTTCCGAGAAAGGACTTTTTCTTACCCCCTTCATTTCTTCCATCTTTTATTATTCTGAGCCCTAACCCCTCATTGTAAAACTCTATGGACCTGTCCATATCGCTTACAACTATCGCAACGTGATCTATGCCCGTGATCAAGGTCTTGCTGCTCAATAGGTTTTTGATCCATTTCATGATTTCCTACCAGAGCCTGAGTTCCACAAAGAGGTTGGTAAACCAGACTGATATTGCGAGAAAGGCAAAGGTAATGATAAAAACTCCAAGGGCCGTTGACACCGATATGCGGGCGCCTTTGTGGCGCATTGGCATAGACATCGTGGCTGCAGATTGAGAAGCCGGAACTGCCGTCATCATCCCGTGCTTGAGACCCCTTCAGGATTTTGGTTAAGTGACGAAAACGATAAAAAGCTAATGCCTTAAGCAACCCCAATTATCTCACAATGGGAAAGCCTTTGTCAACATTATTGAGTTTGGTGAAAATTAAATTTGAGAGCTTAAGCACCATTTAAAGAAGAGTAAATACATTCTACAAATTTCTCCCACTATTAGTGGATATATTTAGGCAGTTGAAAATAAATCCTTTATTAAGTTCATTTTAATATTATAATTGAACGAAATGGCCAGGATATTGGAAATTGAAGAGCTAGGCAATCCGATATTAAGAGAGAAAGCTAAACATGTGGATAATATCGGTGACGAGTATATTCAGAGGCTAATCGACGATTTGATCGAGACTGTTAAAGCAGTTAATGGGGTGGGGATTGCCGCCCCGCAGGTAAATGAGTCCTATCAGATTTTTATAATAGACTGTCATCCCAACCCGCGATATCCGAACGCACCGAAAATGGACCCGAGGGAAGTGATCAACCCGAAGATTACCTCTCGCTCCGATGAAATGATTAAGGAATGGGAAGGATGCTTGAGCATCCCCGGAATCAGGGGATTGGTGCCTCGTCATAACTCCCTCGTTGTAGAATATACGACTAGAAACGGCGACAAGAAGACGGAGGAATTAGAGGGTTTCATAGCGAGGATATTTCAACACGAATATGACCATCTGAACGGGATAGTATTCCTCGACCGATTGGAGAGTTTAGGTGAGGTTATAACCGAAAAAGAGTACATCAAACTGTTTCATGAATGATTGTTTTCACGTCTTATGGATTAGCTTTCCGCAACCACCAATTTATCCCACATATCGAAGCGCAATTATTACTCAGCCTGTGCCACCACCGTTCGATTTCCGTTTAATGGGTTAACCCGCAGAAGTCTAAAGTTAGCGCTGTCAAGTACAAGAATATTTCCGTCAGCCTCCACAGCGATTGCCCTGGGAAATAGAAAAAATGGACCCGAACCTTTTAGAATTGATGAAATTGTAACACGATCTCCAGTCAGAATTTCTACACCAATTACACTATTACCGCCCGTGTCAAGAACCACGATATTTCCATCTGGATCAAGGGCTAGGCTCGAGATTTGAATGAAATTTGGGCCGCTTCCAATCTTTCTGTCCGAAATCACAGTTCGATCCCCGGTATCGGGATCGACTTCAAACACTGCTCTACGAAACTCATCCGCCACCAGTAATGTTCCTCCATCATCAACTGTCACACCTACCGGCGCCTTAAAATTTGTTCCACTTCCGGTGTTGCTATCCGATACTATGCTCCGGTTTCCATCAATAGGATCTACCGAGACAAGTGCCTTAAGGTTCGGATCGGCGACAACTAGATTTCCATCCAACTCGACTGCAACATCGACGGGATTTCTCAAATCTTCACCCGATCCAACGCTGGAACTGGATACGATATTCCGGTTACCGGTAATTGGGTCTACGCTAAAAACGGCCCTGAGGTCTGAGTCTGCGACAAACAAAACTCCGGCATCATCAATTGCAAGACCCCTTGGAGAGGAAAATGCCGGTCCGGTTCCAACGCCGGCACCCGAGATCGTTGTGACCTCGCCCGATTCGGGATCGACCCGTAATACTGTTGGCGGATTTACCGTGGTCAAATAAATATTGCCATCTTGAGCCACTGCCAAACCACCAGGAAATATTAGTATCCTGGTGTCCGTATTCTGCTCTTCGCATGAAATATTCAGCAACAATATTGCAAAAGAAAAAGCTAGTATTAGCCTGTTCCAGGTTCTTGTCATAAAATTATGCCTCCATTCTGGCTGGTGATTTCTTGATATTATCACACCCACTATATAATCTTGTCAATAACTTACACATAAAGAGGAAGAAAAGATGTCCAGTTATAATTTGCCGGCTTTATTGTTATCAACCCTAATTACGATTCTAGGGTGTTCTAAATCAAACTCATTTCCTGAAGGGGAATGGGTCGACCTCACACATAATTTCTCATCGGAAACGATCTACTGGCCAACTTCTGAAACCTTCAAATCCGAAGTCGTATTTGAGGGCATCACAGATAAGGGGTTCTTTTACGAAGCGAAAAATTATTCAGCTGCTGAACATGGTGGGACGCATGTTGACGCTCCGATTCACTTTGCCGAAGGAAAGGAGACGGTTGATGAGATACCCTTGAGCAAGCTAATCGGCACAGCCGTCGTGGTAGATGTTTCCAAAAACGCAAGCGAGAATCCCGATTACGAGATTGGTATAGACGATTTCAAGGAATGGGAGGACGAAAATGGTCGGATTCCGGATCATTCGATTGTCTTATTGTACACCGGTTACTCAAAGTATTGGCCGGATAAGGTTAAATATCTGGGAACAGAAAATCGCGGTGAAGAAGCCGTGAAGAATCTTCACTTCCCAGGATTGGACCCGGAAGCGGCAAAATGGTTGATTGAAAAGAGAAAACTAAAGGCAATAGGATTGGATACGGCGAGTATAGATTATGGTCAATCGCAGTTGTTTGAATCACACGTCACATTATTTAAAGAGAGCGTGCCGGCATTTGAAAACGTTTCTAATCTGGATAAATTGCCGGCGAAAGGGGCAACTATTTTTGCCTTGCCTATGAAGATCAAAGGTGGCAGCGGAGGGCCTCTCCGGATCGTCGCCCTCATACCTCATAACAATTAATTTGGCGGTATGTGTTATTCCTTGTCTGCTTTGTTTATATCACGATTCGGGTTTGCGTTTATAATCCTTCATGACTTTAAGATACGAAATAATGTTCTCAATGATTCTTTTCCTGTCCTTAGCATTGAGATCTAGTGCCGGCATCGTTGAATTGTAGCTGATGTCTCTTGGGTTGCTGATCCATTTCTTTAGCCAGGGTTCTTTGAAATATTCAGTGACGTTGACCGGGTAATTAAGCTCCTTGGCCTTCTTTCCGCCTTCGCCATTTATAGTGTGACAACTGGTGCAATACGCCCGAAAGAAATTGAATCCACTCTTTACAGCATGTGAGCTATTCTTCGGAGGAGCCATGCGGGGAAAACGGTCGGAGAAGTCTATAAGGTCAATTGTTGTTATTTGATAAGGCCAATGCACAGCACCGATTTGTAAGACCTCGGGGAATTTAATATCATCCCATATAAGGTAAAACGGCCCAAGCCTCACAAACTCATCGCCCTGTAGTTTATTTATTAATGTAAATTCTTTATTGTCCGGACGATCATATACAAGATAGCTACGGAATCTTATAAAGTTTTCTGTGGGAATAGATGGCTGATAGCCGTCCTTACACGTAAACAAAATGTCATCGGCATCTTTCCAGCTATCACCATAAACTATCGTCAGGAGTTGGTTTACGGGAAAACCAACGTAGTCTCGTTTTACAGATTCTTGAGGTTCTAACACTTCTACTTTAAGTGGTGGAATAAGTTTTTTAAGTTGTTCAAGTGGTATCGTTCTGAAATCATTTCCGTGTCGCTTAAAAATGAGTACGCCAGAATGAGCCGAAGAATTTAGCGTAAATAACCCGTGTGAGATAATAACAAAGGACAGTGAACTTAACAAAATTACCCTTTTCATTTGAAAACAAGTCTATTTTTTCAATTGGGGATAAATGAGCCTATGACATTCCAAGTCACCTAGAGATTGTTTCCAATCTGGATATTATGAACGAGTTTCGCAAGTTTTTGTAAAGATGACGCTTTTAGCTGCTCAACTTCTTAAAATTTCTTCCTTAAGAACGCCGATGAATGGTAGATTCCTGTATCGCTGTCTGTAATCCATTCCATAACCTATAACAAACTCATCTGGTATTTCGAAGCCGCGATAATCAATTGGTATATCTACGATTCGTCTTACCTTTTTATCAAGTAGAGCGCATACCCGGACATTCTCCGGTTTCCTTGCTTTTAGAGTCCTCAGTATATAGTTGAGGGTTAAACCCGTATCGATAATATCCTCAACCAAGATAACGCTTTTATTTTCAATGTTCTCATCTAAGTCCTTTAATATTCGTACGATTCCGGTCGGTTTGTTGCCGGTGTAACCCGAAATAGACAAGAAATCCAGGGTGATAGGTATGGAAATCTGTCTTATTAAATCACAGATAAATACAATTGAACCCCTCAGCACGCAGACTAAGACAGGATTCGTTCCTTTATAATCTTGTGAAATCTTGGCGCCGAGCTGCCTTACCCTATCATCAATCTCTTTTTCAGTAATTAGTATTCTTTGTATGTCTTCAAGCACTGTTAATAGAGAGTATTGGATTATCTCATATAAGATCCATCGTGAATTACCTGGATAAAGTGTATCATAACTTCCTGAGTTCCAGTAATTTTTTATGTATAAAAATTTCTCTTGACACGGGGAATTATATTTTGTATAAATATAAGTAAGCGATTCCAAGGGGCTGAGGCTACTTTGAAAACTAATTAAAAAGAGTATCGAAAGAGGAGACTCGAGTAGAGAAAGTGGTTTTCAAGAGGAACAAGGTCACTTGGGGTCGCTTTTTTTTAACTAATTCCGAACCTCTGCAGTAACTTATTATAATCCCTTCCGTAGAATAATTTAATGTTTACATCGGGATAGAGCTTTTTTAATCTTCTCAATTTTCTATTCTTCTTTGTAACAAGCTTTTGCTTAAGGGTCGTGAGTTCTATGTAAAGGTCAAGCTCAGGAAGATAAAAATCAGGTGTAAACTCCTCTTTAACCATTCCGTTTTTGTCGGCTTTAAGTAGAAAGCTTCTGGGCTCATACTCCCATTTTATCCTGTAAAAATCCAGAACCTTTGCAAATTGCTTTTCGCTATGGTGGGCAAATAAAGGCATCGTAAGTTTTTTAAAATATTTGCCTGTCTTGGAGCGTTTTTCTTCTTTTCTCAAGGTGGACCCAAGTAGCTGAAGAGCCTTCCAAGTGATTCCAGCCTTCATGGTTATACCTTTGGTTTCAACCGCAGTGAGTATTAGATCCACTGCAAAATCGGTATCCAGTCTCTCTAACATTATCTGTATATCATAAAATTCCGCCCCTATTGTTTCTTTTCGAAAAAGTGTTTTCATGAAGCTTATATAATTTTTTCTGGTTTGCGTTAAAGCCTTTTTGCCTGCCCTATAGCTGTTAATGTCCCGCACCTTTACGTGTAATGTCCCTGGCAATTTCCGAAATAAGACCTCTCCGCCCAGGTTAAGTATGATGACATTGTCGTTCAGCGCTTTTTCTATGATTAGTTTTTTTATTATTTCGGGCGGGATTTTTTCCCTTGCCACATAATCGAATAAGCTCATACTGTCTATAGAACCCGTCTCGGTCAAATCCCTCAGAATTAAGGTACTGTCCACTAAGGAAAAACCTAGTCTTTGTGAGACCTTGGTTGCAATTTCGCCACCCAAGCCATCCAGATTTTCTGAAATTGTGATAATTGCCATATTGTTTGAATGTTTATTATAACTTGCTTATGAGCAGAAAAATAATATCCCCAGGAGCGCGAACTCAAGTCAATCCTGGCCTTATCAACCGAACGAGGACTACTTATCCGAATTCCTATTGCTTGTGATTCAGCCGGTGCCCTTTAGCGAATAATGTTTACTGTACAGGGCATAGGTTTGTATATTATACTGTTTATATAATGTAAGAGGCTTAAAACTTTTCATGGCACACACAGAAATCTACTTAGACAATAATGCAACCACAAAGCCATTGCCGGATGTGATTAAAGTAATCCTTCCGATTCTCAGCAGTGGATTTGGGAATCCGTCTAGCTCTCATTCAGCAGGGGAGAGGGTCAGAGGGTGTATTAAAGAAGCTAGAAGGCAACTGGGACGACTGATAGGAGCAGATCCGAACAGTATTGTTTTCACGAGCTCTGGCACAGAAGCTAATAACATGGCTTTCTATTCCGCTGCACGTAGCAAAAATGATCGTTGTCGTATACTAACCACTACCGTTGAGCATTCCTCGATCCGAAAGATGTGCAGTCATCTGAGGATTAAGGGTGTTGATATGATTTTGCTCCCAGTCGATTCAAGCGGACATATAGACCTTGAGGAACTTCGACGACTTGTCAGGGAGAACATAGATCTTGTATCGATACAATGGGTGAATAATGAAACGGGAGTCATTCAGCCATTGGCCGAAATTGTCGCTATATGCCATGAACATGGAAAAGTCATTCATACTGACGCCGCGCAGGCCGTGGGAAAGTTAGAGGTAAACGTGGATGACATTGCCGTAGATTTTCTCTCCTTGACGGGGCACAAATTTCACTCGCCCCAGGGAATAGGGGCCATATATTGTAGGGACAAATTTTTATTAACACCCATTTTCTTTGGGGGCTTTCAAGAGAACGGCTTCCGTCCCGGTACCGAGAACGTTTCTGGGATTGTCGGAATTGGTAAGGCAGCGGAACTCAGACGGGAAAATCTTAAGGATCATATTGAGAAGATGCGAGAACTACGCGACTACTTTGAGTCTCAAATACTTGAATTGGTGCCAGAAACAAGTATCAACGGGGATCCTTCAACTAGGATCTGCAACACAACAAACATTTTGTTTGGAGGCATAGACGGAAGAATATTATTAAAGAAACTAGACACAGAGGGAATAAGGTGCTCGCAAAGCTCTGCATGCACCAATTCGCAGCCTGAACCTTCTTTTGTGTTAAAAGCAATGGGTCGTACGGACAAGGAAGCTTATTCGAGTATTCGATTTAGCTTTTCAATTGAAAACACTATTCAAGAAGTGGATCTCGCTGTCGATGTAATAAGTAGAACTTGTGATGAACTTCGCTAAAACCGTATGATTTAAGCTACCGGTGAAGCATATATTTTTTATTGATCTCCTTTCTGATTCAGTGGTGAGAATGTTATATAGAACTATTATCTCTTGTATTTACCCATCAATTGGTCCTCTCCAATAACGTGACCTTTCATTGCTTCGAGTAATTGAGTCTTGGTAGCACCGGCTTTTAGATCGAGATTTGTATCGAGGGAATAAATTTCGAAATAGTATCTGTGAGTCCCCCCGGGTGGACAGGGTCCTCCATAGCCAATCTTTCTAAAATCATTAGTTCCCTGTATAGCACCGTTGGTAAGTTCTTTCTGAGGGGGTATGTTCTCGG
>JBAUII010000091.1:0-6796 GCA_049682815.1 Thermodesulfobacteriota bacterium
TTTTCTTCTTTCTCAATATTATTTAGCCTTGATATGAAATCGTTCAAATTCATTATTTCTGTTGAGAGTGATGCAGTTCTGTAAGACTTTAAACCACTCTCGAGAGAAGCGATCATATCTTGCATGATATTTCTAAAGTCTTCTAACGATTTCAGGGCGTTGCTCATTTCGCCATTGAGAGCTTCATTCAATATACTGTTAAGCTTCTCGTCTAGATCTATAGATGGAAAGGCGTCGCGATTTAAAAATTCCCGTTGTAAATCACCACTTAAGTCGCTCAGTTTTTGAGCTAGGAGCGATAGTTGATTTTTTAGGTTATCAATCTTTTTCTCAATCTCCCTTCGTGTTTTCTCGTTATTATTTTGATTAAATTTTTCTAAGAGGGCTTTGAGATTGTCATATTCATCTTCCATTTTCGCACCGATGTTAAGGGACTGTCTCAATTCCTCTCCCTTCAGCATTGAATCTAAGAAAAGAATGTCGTCCTCAAATTCGTTGATTTCCTGGGTTATTTGATTATCCAATCTTGAGAAGTAGTTTGGAGCGAGTGATGAAAGCAGTTGGACTCTATCGAAATAAAGATCCTCGATCCTCGCTTTCATATTCGATAATCCTATGAAATGAGTATAGTCTGACTGCTCGTCGTTCTTCATTTTGACGAGTCCATTATCCAAAGAGCTTAGAGCATTTTTAATCTTTGATGTTATTGTCTGTTGGAAATTTTGTGTGATCAGCCTTTCATCCTTTGAATTACTTCTAGTTTCTTCTTCGGACGCGGCGTTCTCTAAATTTTTATTTTTAAATAGCTGGTTATCTGTAAACCTTGAATTATCTATCTCATCAGCGAGTATTTCCAATAGTTGTTCTTGTAACTGCTCGGCGATTGACATGACATCTTCGTGCGTTTTATTTGGATTACTTAATGTAACCTTAATTACATTTGATTCACCTGTCTTGGGGCCTGAAATAGTATCATTATCGTACGCCTTGAGTTTTACGTTAATTGTCTCATTGGCCTCGGCTTCAATTCCATTTAGATCCCAAAGAAATTCTCCCTCCTTTGATTTAGCTTCCGTTTTGGACTGTTCAATTGTTTTGCTCCCCCGTCCCTTACTGGATTCCCATTCCAATATTATTTTGGAAATGCCGAAGTCGTCAGTCGCGCTGTAGGAGATTTGTAGTTGTTCGTTGACGCTAGCTAGGATTGTTTCTGATGAAGGGTGGTTAATCTTTACTTCGGGATCAAAATCCTCTATGGAGTTGATACGAAAGTCCCTTGATCTTGATCTGATACCATTACTTTGATCCTCAATATAATAGGTATCGTCTGAAACAACAACAAAATTTGCCTTTACATTTTGATTATTGGTGTCTATCGCGTGAGGAACACCTTTTCCGAGAATTAAATTTCCCCTATTTATTGGTTTTAAAGAGGTTGCTTCAAAAGTTACATTCGTTCCCTTGATAGCTTCTACGTTTCCGTCCGTTCGCAAAGCTACCTTACTTGGCATGTGTGTGTATGCAGGATAATCGTATTTAATTTTAATGTCTGCGAGTTCAAGAGGATGCCTATTGTCGAAGTAGAACATGTCTCTACTAAATAGAAAGTTTCTGTATTCTGGGGGAGTAAAAAGAATTACGAGCAGGAAAGAGATCAAAACAATTGTGACCGGTTTCCAGTATCTACTTAATTTTTCAGCTGCAAATAGGACACTAAGGTCGCAGGTCTCCAATCTGAGGACCACTCGATCTATGTGGGCGATTATTAGATCTTTCGAAACGCCAGTTGCATTTTCGGTCTCGTCCAAACTCAACTTCAGTAAACGGGCATTGACAAAGTCTTCTCCAAGCCCAGGGGATAACCTATCTAATTCATCAGATAATGCAGCAATTTTTTGTTTTGTTAGAAGGACAGACAAAAAAAACTTATAAAAGCATATTGTAATTGCTATAATGGTTAGAATTTTTGTCAAAGAGAGAAAGATGTGATTTAAGGAAATAAAAGAAAAGACTGAGGATAATGACAGGATAATAATTGCAGCTATGAAAAATTCTACTATCCCTTTCAGGGCGCGAGTCTTTTTATGTTTCTTTTCTATGTTATCTGAGATTATTTCGATGCGTCTTGATGAACTGTTATCTATCACAGGGAATAAATTCTACACTAGAGATGGGTCTAAGAAAAATTGGAAAGAACCAGTTATTCATGATAAGATAATTTCCCTTGGCGGCTTGTATAGGGATTTCCAATGGATCATAAAACACTTCTAACAAAGAGGGTCAGCTTTGCTGCCTCGCATCGTTACTGGAATCCCAAGTGGACCGAGGAAAGAAATCGATCCGTTTTCGGCAGATGTACGAGTAAGTATGGCCATGGACACAATTATATCCTCGAGGTTACGATTGAAGGCGAGGTTGATCCAGAAACGGGGATGATAATTAACCTATATGACTTAAAACCGATGATAGACGATGTTCTAAAGGATTTTGACCATAAGGATCTGAATGATGATAACATCTATTTTCGGGGCAGAATTCCAACAACTGAAAATATCGCACGAGTTTTTTGGGTACTGATTGAAAAACAGCTCGGGAAAGACGTAAAGTGTAGACTCCATAGAATAAGGCTCTACGAGACACCTGATCTGTTTGTGGATTATAGGGTGGTATGATGTCGAGAGAGATTTGTAGCATAACGAGGGTCTATCACTTCTCCGCAGGACATAGGCTATATCGCAAAGATGTGTCAGAGGACGAAAATTTGCGAATTTTTGGCAAATGCACCAATCCTAAAGGTCATGGACACGATTATTATTTAGAGGTAGGGGTTCGCGGGGATATCGATCCGGATACAGGAATGATCATAAACATCGGTGAGCTGGATGAGATAGCTGGGGAAGTCATCGATGAATTAGACCACAAAAGGCTTGATATTGAAGTTCTCTATTTTACGGATGTACAACCCTCCGGAGAGAACATAGTCAGGTATTTTTGGTCGAAACTTAAGCCAAGGATAAAAAAAGGTAAACTCAGTTATTTGAAACTCTGGGAAACGCAAAATAACTATTTCGAGTATTTTGAGGAGGAAGTTTTATAAAATGAGCATAGCGACGGCCGTGAGAGAGATTCTTATCGAGATTGGAGAGGATCCGGACAGACAGGGACTTCAAAATACCCCTGATAGAGTTGCCAGGATGTATAAAGAGCTTACGGCAGGCTATCTGATCTCACCTCAACAAATTATAAACGGTGCTATTTACGATATTAGGTACGATGAAATGGTTGTAGTAAAGGACATTGAGTTTTACAGCCTATGCGAACATCATCTGCTCCCCTTTTTTGGCAAGTGCAGCGTCGCATATATCCCGGATGGAAAAGTAATCGGACTTAGCAAGATACCGAGGATTATCGAGGTATTTGCACGACGTCTACAGATTCAAGAGGCTATGACCGTTCAGATTGCTGATTTTTTAGATGACATTCTTAAACCCCAGGGTGTAGCCGTTGTCGCAGAAGCCTATCATCTATGCATGGCCATGAGGGGGGTTGAGAAGTCTGAGGCTAGCATGTTGACCAGCTCAATGCGAGGGGTGTTTAAAAAGGACGAGAGGACAAGAATAGAATTTTTAAGCTTGATAGGTAAGCGTTGATGCCAAGAGATGTAGCAGTAGTTACCGGGGCCGGAAGGGGTATAGGGAAGGAGATTGCAATTAATCTTTCAAAGGAGGGTTTTTTCGTTGTTATCTGTTCGAGGACCTCTAAACAGATTACGGAAGTCGAGCGAGAGATACTGGATAATGGAGGAGAAGGAATGGCATTTTGCTGTGATATTGGGGCAGAGGATCAGGTAGTAAAGTTTATCGATGAAGTCTCAAATGTCACCGGACGTATAGACATACTCGTAAATAACGCTGGTATTGCTTACAGTGAACCAATCACAAAGATTGATTCATCAAAATGGGAAGAGATAATAAGAGTTAACCTCACGGGCACGTTTTTGATGACTAAGTATGCTTTAAGACATATGGGGTATGGAAGTCATATATTTAACGTCATCTCTAATGCGGGTAAGACGGGTTTTCCTAATTGGTCTGCCTACTGTGCTTCGAAGTTTGGCGTTCTAGGATTTACGAATTCAATAAGAGAGGAACTGAGGAATCGGAGTATAAAGGTGACCGCGGTTCTTCCAGGCCCTACAGACACGCCTCTGTGGGAGGGCATTGAAGGGGTATGGGATAGGGAAAGAATGATGAAACCAGACGCTGTAGCGGACATGATTATTAGCATCTACAAGCAGCCCGGGGATGTTGTGACTGAAGAGGTATTTATTATGCCCAGAGGGGGGGCTTTTTAGTGGTTATTTTTGATGATAAGATTTATCGGTGAAATTTATCAAAATCCCTAGCATAGTATTCATGTTTGAGGGTAAGATATTAACATGCATCGGATAGTAGTTGTGGGGCTAGATTATAAGTCTGCTCCTGTAGAACTCAGGGAGCGTTTAGCGTTCTCGCAATCTATGTTGGAATTGGGTCTCGAAAAGCTATATGCAAAGAGAAGTGTCCAGGAGTGTGTGATCTTGTCTACCTGCAACCGTGTCGAGGTATATTCTGTTTCCGACAATATTGAGGAATGCGTTGAAAGTATAAGGGAGTTTCTCTCGGACTTTCACAGGGTATCGTTAGATTCGTTTGCTCACTTACTCAATATCTCCATCGGACACATGGCAATAAGGCATCTATTTAGTGTGGCTTCGAGCATAGACTCTATGGTTATTGGAGAGCCTCAAATACTTGGGCAGGTAAAACAGGCATACAAGTCAGCCGTTTTTAAGCAGACAGTCGGTTTAATCTTGAATCGCCTGTTTCATACGGCTTTTTTCGTAGCCAAGAAGGTTAGGGCTCAGACCAAAATAGGTACCCAGGCGGTTTCGGTAAGTTATGTTGCTGTAGAGCTTGCAAAGAGAATATTTGATGACCTGTCAAAAAGAAGGGTCATGCTGATCGGTGCTGGAGATATGGGGGAGCTTGCCGCTCTACATCTAATTAACAGCGGTATAAGGGACTTAACTATTGCAAGTCGGCGGTATGACAATTCTGAAGCGCTTGCAAGTAAACTTAATGGAAACCCAATAAGTATGGATGAGGTTTATTATTTTCTGAAGGAAACTGACATAGTTATAACCGCTACGGGGTCGTCTGAGTATATTATTAAACCCCACCATATGCGGGAAGCCCTCAAGCTGAGGAATAATGAGCCAATTTTTATGATTGATATTGCAGTTCCACGCGATATAGATCCGAGGGTTGAAGAAATATCAAACATCTATCTTTACGATATAGATGATCTACGAAGCGTAACGGATGAAAATATGGAGTCTCGGCGGGAAAATGCCAAATTGGCCGAAGAAATCGTACTCCAAACTGAAAGAAATTTCCAAAGGTGGCTCAATGGTTTGAAGGTGGTGCCGACAATAGTTAAGCTGAGGAATAAGATCGAGATTATTAAGGAGGCGGAATTAAGAAAGGCACTCGATAAGTTAGGCAGCGATGATGAAAAGGTAAGGAATACAATTGAAAGCATGGCTTCGGGAATCGTTGGAAAGATACTTCATGATCCGTTGACAAATTTAAAGAAGGAATCCTCTACGTCTTTGGGTGCCCTATATATGGATTCAATGCAAAAATTGTTTGAGCTCGACACTGAATTTAAGATTGTTGAAGAAGAGGAAGATGAAGCAGAAGTTAAGGATTGGGAGTAGGGGCAGTAAGCTTGCGCTCTGGCAAGCCGGTTTTATAGAATCTCTCATAAGTAGTAAATTCCCCGGATTAAAAACTGAAAAACATATTATAAAAACCACCGGAGATAAGGAGTTAGATTCTCCCCTTTCGGTAATAGGGGGAAAAGGGATATTTGTTAAGGAGATCGAAGAGTCGCTTCTTAAAAACGAAATAGATATCGCGGTTCATAGCCTGAAAGATTTGCCGACTGTTCAGCCAGATGGACTCAAAATTGGGGCAGTCTCAAAAAGGCACGATCCAAGGGATGGTGTGGCATCGAATGGGGGCTTAAAATTATCTAAACTTAAAAAAGGGTCAAGGGTTGGGACTGGTAGTCTGAGGCGTCAAGCGCAGCTACTTTATCATTTTCCTTATTTAAAGATAGCTCCGATCAGAGGGAATGTTGATACTAGAATAAGGAAGTTAAGGGATGGCGGTTTTGACGCTATCGTTCTTGCGGTTGCAGGCCTTGAAAGGCTGAATTTAGCTGAAGAGCTTACAGAAATTTGTCCAGTCGATTTTCTCATACCAGCCCCGGGACAGGGTATTTTAGCTGTCGAATGCAGAGAAAAAGATGACGAATTAAATGAAATCCTTTCAGAAATTAATCACATCGATACAAGTATAGCTGCATCGGCGGAAAGATCGTTTCTTTTGAGAATTGGTGGAGACTGCGATCTCCCTGCGGGATGTTATGCTTCAATTAAAGAAGAGAGCCTAAGTATATTAGGTTTCCTTGCCTCCCCCGATGGCGCCGACTTGGTGAGAAAGGAGATACAGGGTTCATTGAAGGAGCATAAATCTCTGGGGAATGAGCTTGCAGAAATAATACTTTCGGATGGCGGGAATAGAATCATATCAAAGCTTACCACTTAGGTGATCGAATTCCTACATATCCTTCCGAGATGCGAAATTTTGCTGGTTCTAAGTTAAAACCAGCTTTCCCTCATATGGACCCCCACCTTAGTCCTCCCTGTGCAGACCGGAGACATGGGTTACAAACGTTCGGAGACATA
>JBAUII010000092.1:0-22938 GCA_049682815.1 Thermodesulfobacteriota bacterium
GCTTCTTGTAGACTCTGTTTGTTGTGGGCCTCGATATACCTGTTAATTCCGACGTCTTCGTAGCCGTTATCTCAAGGGAAAAACACCTCAGAATTTCCCTGAATTTAGACTCCGAAATGTGGGCACTTTTTAAATACCTGTTTTTCCCTTTATTTCCCATAACTTAGCATGTATTCTAACATGCTAAAGTTATCTAGACCCTATCTTTTTTCTTTTGTACCGGCATACTCTATGGAAGCCAACGGAACAGTAGATGATAAAATCTCATTTCCGTTGACAAGGCTGTAGTAGTTGCTTCGCTCTGCCGTATCACAGCACGCTGCCTCCGTAGCCTTATACAGGCTAAGATTAGATCTCTCCCCCGCAACAGCCTTTGTGGAAATTCTCCATAAGGGAGCCTCGCTGAGTGCTCCGATTGCTGGGTAGGCTTCCACAGTCAGTGTTCCATTGTCCATCTCTCTGCCGAGAGAGTGTTGGATATCAAGTGTTTCACGTAAGACCAGATGCACTGGATTATCATTGACGGTGTATGCGTAGGGCGCGAGAACAAACCGGGCATTCAAAATATGAGAGGTTAAAAAATCACTATTACTTTCGGGTATGGTTTCAAGCCTGGAACCGAACGTTGATTGACCAGTCAAAACTGGTTGCTCTTCACGTCCATTGTGATTCAACGTACATGCGCATGCCGGAGCGAATAGCAATAAAAATAGGAGTTGCAGTGACCTTTGGTATTTCACTATATTTTATTCACAACAACACACGGGTGTTAGCGGCACCTGTTAAAAACTGATTAAACTTCGAGCAGGAAGTATAATCGCCTTCCGTTTGTGTTACAATCGAGTCTGTACCTGAATTCATGGCTACTATAAATTCGAGCGCTTCCCCAAAGTCATTCGTTAATGTTGTCGAGCGCACCAAACCTCCAACCATTCTTGATTTTCTCAAAGTGATAAATGACAACGTCGTTTCCGGCCGCATCCGGGCAAGCGATGGTAAATCGTCTCGGGTCTTCTTCCTCTATTTCCGGTTGCGCATTGTCAAAGCATCTCGCGGCGTTAGTTTGCTCATCGAAGACTTCGTGGTAACGGCTGAGGAGTTGGCTCTTGTTCTCGATGCTTGCTGCACCATATGATATTTCAATCGGAAACTTTGATAGGTTAGCAATTGCTTCTTTATCCTTCATCGCGACAGCTGCTTTGAACTTTTGCCAGAATGCGTCTATTGAGCCACCGCTGTTTTGAGGTTTCTCCGACGGTTCCGCAAAGACCGTTACGCTAATTATGAAAGAAAAACACAAGATGATTATGTTCTCCAATTTTTTTCCTTGTTCTGTTTGCGACCGTTGGGTGTCAGCGAAAATTAAATGGCGGCTTACCATCTTACTTTAAGTTGTTTTATTGAGCAGTCATCCGAAGTTCTACTTAGACTGCACAGAATTGACCATTGTTTCCCGTCATCGCTTGCGTATTCACCGATCCTAATCTCCTTCCATTTGAGCATATCCACGATATGTGCTGCCAGCCCAATAAACGACCGTTTCGGCTCCTGATTCTAATTCAAGTTTTTTCGCATCCCCCTTGGCTATTGACATCGACCCGCTCGGTCTACCGACATTGCCTAACTTTGCTGCTGCATCCGGTCAGTTGTGGAGTGTATCCATCTTTGACGTTCTGGCTAGATAGGCTTGTGCGTGGCGTACCTCGTCGCGTTTGCTGCCGGATGCGACCTCGACCAGTTGCTGGTACGATTGACGGGCTAGCTCAGCCCTGCCGGCCCGCTCGGCCGCGAGCGCAGCGCCATAGAGGGCACCGAAGCGGCCGGGCTCCGCCTGCAGCACATTGTTAAATTCTGCCAGCGCCTCGTCCGGCCGCTTTAGCTCGAGCAGCATCTGGCCGAGAAGGACGCGGGCGGGGACGATCTGGCCAGGCGTCACTGGGTGCTTGTCGGTCGTGTCCTCTAAAACGGCTGCGGAGCGCATGAGCTCAAGCGCTTGGCCATGCCTGCCTTCCGCGAAGGCCAGCCAGGCCTCGGCCGCACGGAGTTGGATCTCAACCTGTGTGGTCCAATAATCCTCCTTGTGCTGCTGGAGGGTCTCGCGGAACGATGCGAGCTTCTTGACATCGCGACGTGCCTGATCCACGTTGCCGGTTCGTGCCGCGCCCAGCGCACGGCCAAAATGGATCGTAGCATCCGCCCAGGCATAGCGGCCACCCGGGAAGTTATTGGGTTCTTGGAGTTCAGCTGCTTCCTTCCACTGTCTGCGCTCCACCGCGTACCGTGCCGGAGCGGCGGCAAGCGCGTAAATGCTCGCGAAATAGAGGGGTGCACCTGGCTCGGCATCCGGCATCTCCTGAATGACCTGGCGCGCCCGTTCATCATCCCCCTTCTGTAGATGAGCGAATATCAAGTAATCCATGGCATGTAATTCCTCACCCACAATCCGGTACTTGCGTGCCACCAGGATCACGTTGCTGTTGGACGCGATAGATTCGTCCCACAGTCCCAGGCGCGTAAAGATGTGCGAGGGCATGTGCTGCGCATGCGGCGAGTCGGGAGCGATCTTAGCGTAACGGCGGGCCGCCTCCAATGCGCCAGACGCCAGCGGCGGATAGTCATATGCATGGATGATGTAGTGCGCAGCCCCGGGGTGGTTCGGCTCCTTGCGAAAGACCGGCATCAATAGCTCACCGGCCTTCCTCTGGCGCCGATAGGTCTTGTCCGGTGGCAAAGAGGTCGCGCTGGCCAACAGCGACAGCGCATAGAACACGCGCGCCTCTGTGTCGTTTAGATGGCGTGCGTGCAGCATTTCCATTGCTTTCTCGTACGCCAGCACACGAGCGCGGTGATCGATCGTGTCGGCGTTGCCGTAGAATTCCTCCAAAGCAGCGATGAAGGCGCGCTCCTGGCTGGTTCCGCCGCCAAGCTCGCTGGCCTTGTGGACGGCCGCGAGCCCTTTCTCGAACGCCTCTGGATTGGGACCGCGCGGCTCCCATAGGGGCTGCCAGTGGGTTATCGCCACGCCCCACCAGGCGATTGCACACTTGGGGTCCATTTCCGCGACATCACGGAATTGGCGTCCGGCCTCTTCGTACCAGAAGGAATGCAGCATCGCAACGGCACGGTTGAACTTTGGCTGAACCTCGGCGGCGCAGGAGTTCGCGAACTCGACGGATCCGAGCTGCTCCGGATCCCCTGTGGGGTGTTGGTGATCCGCGTTGCCCGGCACCGCGAATCCGAATGATATGAGAGACAACACCATGGGGAAAACCAGAAACGTACGTATGACTCACCTCCCTGAGAGCTTTTCGCCAGAAACACTATGGTGCACGCTGGCGCAACTACTAATTACACCGCAGTTATGCACAATAATTCCCTATGACGGTTTTACGCTGCAAAACGTGTAATATTCGTATTATAACAAGCCTAATTTGAATTCAAAGGGCTTTCGTGGACGGCGTCGCTAACGGTGGATTAAGACGCGTTGGTAGTCAATGTACTTCTCTAGAACGCCAGCGAGCTAAAGCAGCACCGGTGCCGATTCAGGTAGCAGATGGAAAAAGCGCGTGCAGTATAAGACAAAAACCGGTTTGCCATTAGGAAGCCGCTCTATGATCCAGTCTTCTCCCGCAGCAGCCTTAACCAGGCTGGATTCCGTGGAAGGGGGTTCAATGTATCGGGCCTCCCAATAGACGGTTCCAATCGCTCTAACGCAAATTCGGGCTTTCCTTAGAACTCGTTTTAACCGGCGGCGGCTTTCTTTTTTTCCTTTTTCACGCCGAAGGTAAAATCTCTGTTTTTATCGACATCGATTAAGATCGAATCTCCGTCCTTAAAAGTACCTTTTAGAATATCTGTTGCCAGCGGATCCTGAATTAGTTTTTGTATCGTTCGCTTTAGCGGTCTTGCTCCAAACACTGGATCGTAGCCCTTTTCAGCGAGCGCTTCCTTGGCGTTGTCGGTGAGCTCGATTGAAATCTTTCTTTCTTCCAGTCTTTTTCTCAGGTGCTCGAGTTGAATTTCAACAATGTCTTTTATTTGCTCCATTCCGAGAGGTCTAAAGATTATGGTTTCATCTACTCTATTGAGAAATTCTGGTCTAAAAGAGCTTCTCATGACCTCCATTACCTTTTTCCGCATCTCCTCTTCGTCGCCTATGAGTTCCTGTATGAATTGGCTTCCGAGGTTGGATGTCATAATGATAATAGTGTTTCTGAAATCGACGGTTCTACCGTGCCCGTCGGTCAAACGTCCATCTTCGAGTATTTGCAGCAGTATATTGAAAACATCATTGTGGGCCTTTTCGATCTCATCTAAAAGAATCGCCGAGTAGGGACGTCTTCTGATAGCTTCGGTCAATTGCCCCCCTTCCTCATAGCCAACATATCCAGGGGGTGCGCCTATCAACCTTGATACTGTGTGTTTCTCCATATACTCACTCATATCCAGCCTTACCATAGCGGTTTCATCGTCAAACATAAATTCAGCGAGGGCCTTGGCTAGCTCAGTTTTACCAACCCCCGTCGGGCCTAGAAATATGAAAGAGCCAATTGGTCTATTAGGATCGGAGAGCCCGGCGCGCGACCTCCTTAGCGCATTGGAAACAGCTTCGATCGCCTTATCCTGTCCAATAACCCTTTTTGCTAGGCGTTCTTCCATATGGATTAGCTTTTCGATTTCACCTTCCATCAGCTTAGAAACTGGAATTCCTGTCCATTTGGAGACGATCTCTGCGATGTCTTCTGCATCAACTTCTTCTTTGAGCATCTTTTTTTCCTTTTGAATTTCGGCAAGCTCATTGCTCAAATTCTCCAGTTTCTTGTTCAGATCTGGAAGCTTTCCGTATAGAAGTTCGGATGCGGTAGAAAGATCACCATTGCGTTGGGCTCTTTCAGCTTCCATTTTTACGCTGTCAATCTCTTCCTTTATGGACCTGATGTTCGCAATATGCTCTTTTTCTCTTTTCCAATGGGCTATTAAGCCGTTTATTTCCTCTTTTTGGTTTGCGATGTTTTTTTCAATAACCTTTAATTTTTCCTCTGATGCTTGATCCTTTTCCTTTTTTAGTGCTTCCCTTTCGATCTCCAGTTGCATTATACGCCTTTGTCTCTCATCAATTTCAATTGGCATTGAGTCGATTTCCATCTTTAATCTGGCAGCAGCTTCATCTATCAAGTCAACTGCTTTGTCGGGTAGGAATCTTCCTGTTATATATCTATTGGATAGAACACCGGCGGCAATCAACGCTTCGTCCTTGATCTTAACCCCATGATGAACTTCGTACTTTTCTTTGAGTCCTCTCAGAATAGAAATAGTCTCTTCTACGCTTGGCTCGTCTACGAAAACCTGTTGAAATCTTCTCTCAAGTGCGGCGTCTTTTTCAATGTGTTTCCTATATTCATCCAGAGTGGTAGCGCCTATACAATGAAGCTCCCCTCTTGCCAACGCCGGCTTAAGCATGTTAGATGCATCGACTGCACCCTCGGCAGCTCCTGCTCCAACTACTGTATGTATCTCATCTATAAATAATATTATCTCTCCCTCAGAGGATGTTACTTCCTTCAAAACAGCCTTGAGCCGTTCTTCAAATTGACCCCGATATTTGGCTCCGGCAAGAAGAGACCCTATGTCTAATGCAACGAGCCGCTTATTCTTTAATCCCTCTGGCACATCTCCATTCACTATTCTTTGTGCTAACCCCTCTACAATGGCAGTCTTTCCCACTCCAGGCTCGCCAATCAGCACCGGATTGTTCTTTGTCCTTCTGGACAGCACCTGTATGACCCTTCTGATTTCATCATCACGTCCTATAACAGGGTCGATTTTCCCCTGCCGTGCTAGTTCAGTAAAGTCCTTTCCGAATTGCTTCAGGGATTGAAAAGTGTCTTCGGGTGTCTGACTCGTAACCGTTTGGCTGCCTCTAACCTCTTTCAAAACCTTGATGATGTTATCCCGTGTGATCCCATTCTTCTTAAATTCACTTTTAATCTCACCTATTGCATGCTGCACAATGCCAATAAAAAGATGTTCGGTGCTAACGTATTCATCACCCATTGATTTGGCTTCTTTCTCTGCTGTGCTGAAAGATTGGCTTGCTTCACGGCTCAGATAGACCTGGTCTGTACCACCGTCAACTTTAGGTAGTTTAGCGATTTCTCTTTGGGCTAATCCTCTCATTATTTCAGGATTAACACCGATCTTTCCCAAAATTTCGGTTGGAATACCTTGTACTGCAAGCAGCGCAAGTATTAAATGTGGAATATCAATTATCTGGTTTCTTTCAGTCTGTGCGATGGACTGTGCTTCCGAAAGTGCTTCCTGGGCTTTAATTGTAAGTTTGTCGAACTTCATCTATCGATACCTCAAGTTATGTATTACCATTCTAAAATATTACTAATCTGACAAAAATCAAGGAAGCTCTGATTACGAAAACTCATATATCAGGCTTCAAGTATAGTGAAAATGATCACTTTAGTCTATGCTTTACAAACGTTCAAAATTGGGTATATATAGACACCACTTAAATAAGGAGGGTACTATGGCTGTTGCAAGAATAACAGAGGTCATTGGCTCATCCGAAAAGTCTTGGGATGACGCGGTTAAAAATGCTCTCGCTAGGGCGAACAAAACTCTCAGGGGTCTTACCGGTATAGAGGTTACAAAGATGAATGCCCACATAGAAAAGGGGAAAATCGTAGAGTATCGAGCCCACGTAAGAATTACATTCATTCTTGAGGGCTAATTACTTCTAACTTTAATACCTGTGTCACATTTTTTTCTTTAATTTTTAGATTAGTCCATTAAGCGATGAACAGTGTTGTTTTAAACATTTAAATGAGTTTTAATAGATTTCTCTTAGCACCTGCGGTGGCTTATGATCTATAAAATCTAAAGGTTCAATTACCTCTATTGAGACGATTGTTCTTCGTCTTGTAGTTGAACACGTAGCTTTCATAGTTTCTATGAAGATATCTTTGAGTGAGGTTACTAAAATTGAACGTCGATGAAATAAAAAATGTAGGCGTAATAGGGGCCGGAACGATGGGCTCGGGGATTGCTCAAGTCGTGGCGAGTAGTGGAAGGAAAGTGGTTTTAATTGACGTGTCTGAAGCTAGCCTTGATAGGGGCATAAAAACCATAGAGAAGAGCCTTGCCAGAATGGTAAAGAAGGGGGACATTGCGGAAAGCGATAGCCGAGCTATAGTATCAAATATTCAAGCGACAACCAGTTATGAGGATCTGTCAGGTGTGGATATGGTTGTTGAAGCGATCTTTGAAGAAATAGGGCTAAAAAAGGAGACTTTTAAGAAGCTGGATGAATTCACCAAGCCGGAGATAATTCTTGCCACAAACACGTCTTCGCTTCCAATTGTAGAAATCGCTATAAGCACTAAGAGACCGGACAAGGTAGTCGGAATGCATTTCTTTAATCCCGCACCAATAATGAAGCTGGTGGAGGTTATAAAGTCGCTAACAACTTCTGATGAAACCGTACAGATTGCCTACGATTTTGGTAAAGCCCTCGGTAAGGAGCCGGTAAAAGCCAAGGATGTACCTGGATTTATCGTCAATCGTATCCTCATGCCGATGCTAAACGAAGCTGTATTTACTCTACAAGATGGGATTGGGAGTCCTGAGGATATAGATAAGGCAATGAAACTGGGCACAAACCAACCTATGGGTCCCCTTGCCCTTATTGACTTAATAGGGCTTGACGTAACACTTGATGTGATTGACGTGTTATACAAAGAATTTCAGGATTCAAAGTATCGTGCTGCCCCTCTTCTAAGACAGATGGTTCGATCCGGTTGGTTGGGTAGGAAGAGTGGAAGGGGCTTTTATGAATATTGAGCCGGACTAACTGCTAAGTATAGTTGGAATTGGAGGAGTATCATTCTCTGTTTATTTCTCGATTTTTGAACATACCAAAATCTATTCTATCGTATTAGAGATCTTAGATTAAATGACCTCCTCCGCGTAACCTTCTGAAGCTCTAAATGTGAATTTAAATAGGTCCGCCGTTGAAATAATTCCAACCAATTTTCTCTTGTCCATAACCGGTAGGTATCGTACATTCTCTTCATACATTACCCTAAGCACATCCTCTACATCGTCTTCCGCCTGCGCGCATTTAATACTCTGTGTCATAACTTCTTTGATCTTTGTGGTTTCTAGATCTTTGCCAAGGGCTACTACTCGTGTCAAGAGATCATGTTGTGTAAATATACCAAAGGTAGGCCCCTCAATTTGCACAATAATAGCGCCAACGTCCTTTTCAGCCATGATCTTAACTGCTTTACTTAACGGAGTATTCTGATCGACTGACACCACATCTTTTGTCATTATCTCATTTACTTTCATTATACTTTTTACCTCCTAATCTTTCTTACTTAATAATAAAATACATGATTTTCACAGGTAATAAATTCGTTCATATAATAGCGGTCAATTTGTGAGATTCTATCGTTGACAAAGATTTATTAGAGGGGATAATTATTCCCCGGTTGGCCAATCAAACAAAAACGCTTTTGGAGTATGATTATGAAATTTGAGTTTATTGATTATGAACGACAACCCGGCGAGATCGGGATTCTTACGATTAACCGTCCGAAGGTGCTCAATGCGCTGAGTTGGCAGACACTTAGAGAACTAAAGGTGTTTCTAGAGGATATACTTCCAAAAGAAAACTTGAAAGCCCTAATAATTACAGGCGCAGGCGACAAGGCATTTGTTGCAGGTGCTGACATAGCAGAAATGAACGACATGAAGGATAGGGAGTTCCAGGAATATGTTGATTTTGCCCATAGGGTTTATGAACTTATAGAAAATGATCCGAGCCCATGCATTGCAGCGATAAACGGTTATGCACTTGGTGGAGGGTGTGAACTTGCTCTAGCTTGTGACATCAGGATTGCATCAGATAAAGCGAAGCTTGGATTTCCTGAAGTAAAACTTGGGATATTTCCGGGTTGGGGTGGAACACAAAGAGTTACCAGAATTCTCGGTCTTGGAAAGACAAAGGAGTTGGTCTTCACAGGAGAGATGATTGATGCGCAAGAAGCCCTAAGGATTTGTTTGGTAGAGCGGGTGGTTCCACATGATAGTCTTATGGAAGAGGCAAGAAATTTGGCCCATAAGATTGCTAAGAACGGACCAAGGGCCGTTAGGATGGCCAAGACGGCAATTAACTCCGGGTCTGAAATGGATTTACAAAGGGCTCTTCTTCTCGAGAAAGCGCTTGTGTCATTGTGTTTCGATTCCGAGGACAGGGTGGAGGGTATGACTGCATTTCTTGAGAAAAGACAACCGAATTTCAATGGTAGGTAATTAACAACATTGAACGTAAATTAAACCAATTTGTACATAAGGAGGTACCTAGAATGTCAAAAGATAAAACTCCGTTTTCTGACCTATTCGATACGATCGAAAAGCAACGAAAGGAGATGGAGAAAGTCATGAAGCCATTTCTTGATCAAATCAAAAAAACCAAGGATGTGGCTGGACCAATCTTAGAGTTTCAGAAAACTTTCCTCGAAAGATCGATGGAGCTTCAAAAATCTCTGATGCATCATGCTATAGAAACTACTGGTAAGATCTTTGAGCATGTCGGGGAAGAGCAGAAAAAGCAGTCAAAAGAGTCGGAGAGGATAATGGAAGGTGCAGGCGTTCCTAGCCAGGTAAAGGATTATATTAAAAGTGTGCAAAAATTACAGGAAAATTGGCTGGAGCAGCTACAAGCCACAACCAAGATGATGGAAGATTTTCTCAAAAGTAGTGAAACGAAGCAAAAGTAAAAGCGACAAATGGTTTAAAGTTGTGACAATATCGATTGCGAATTAAAGAACTTTCTATAACAGTGCCGATTCATTGGGTTAATCGTTACGTCAACCATACTATTCAGTAGCAGCCGCTGACAATTTGAAAATCTCCCATAATATGCCTTTGGTTTATAATTTTTTGCCGATTGACGGTCATGTATCGCTTTTTTCATGCAGATAAACTTTGGTCCTATGCCTGGTTATGGATTGGAGTTTTGTTCAACTAAGAAATCAGCTCTCTCCAGGTCTTCCAAGCAAGTTCATGTTGTTTTAATATATTAGTCCATGTAAAGGATGGTATTACAAAAGAGTTCCCGTCCACTGATTTTAATCTGTCGGTCAGCCTGCTAATCCTATCTTTATTTTTGTCAGTTATTTCGGCTCTCCATCTACCCACAAAAATCCAGATTAAGGGGTTTATGGTTTTAATTAGCCTAAAATGAGAAAGGAGTAGTTCAACTGCGTTTTCCACTTTTTTCTCATCAGGCGGTTCTATGCTATGTCTTGTTATAATAATGCAAATTGGCTCAAGATCGTAAACTGAACTTGTTTCGTGGTTTTTTCTCATGACCCAATCGTATCTCCCATGCTGTTGACAGCTAAATATTTATTACGAAGATGTGATTAGCTTACCGAAAATTTGAACTGTTCGGAAATTCCATATAGTCAAAACTCCCATAATTTCGTCACCGATAAATTTAATGAGGAAAGTCCAATAATTATATTTATGAATTTCAAACCGTATTGTTTTTCATCAAGAAGCCCGGCGTCAAGCTATGGGGCATCAGTACCCGAAAATCGGTCTCTCATGTGATTGTCAGAAACCCCTGAGAGACATCGAAGGGGATGAAGTAGCCGAAAACGGAAAAAATGAGATTGCTTCGGGATAAAACTCCTCGCAAAGACAGAATAGGAGCAAACCCGGATGCCACCGACTCTCCGCCAGCAGCGTGCCGGGGCAGGCCTTGTCGGGGATCCGGAGGCGAAAGAATGGATTCCCGCTCACAATCCGCCCGAACGACTGGTTGTTAGATTGCTTCACTTTCGGAATTTATTCTCAGCGAGTCGAAGGGCAAATTTCACAGCAACTCTGGGATTTCCTGTCATCGCGAGGATATCGAAGCGATCTCCTGCCTAAGTTGAATGAATATTAGCGCGGCAAGCAACATGAAGTTATCAAGCTAAATTTGATAAAGACTTAAATTAATCTGCGTAACTGAAGAAAGGTTTCTGTGTTGTGAATCTATCTGTTAGTATTTTTGCAACTGCGAATTAAGTACTTGACAACAATATGTTATTTATATAAATTAACATTCAGAGATTAAAAATACTCATTTTATCATTTTTTAAGTTTTATGAATGATACTATTAAGTTAACTCGCTTCCCAACTGGATAAATTTCCTCTGCTATGAGTCTAACAATCTGTTTCATCAGGATTTCTAATTTTTATTTATAAAGATGTATAAGCAATTGCGAAGCAATGGCTGCTTCTGAAAATCTAGAGGATGTGGAAACAGATGTGAATATAAAGGTGGAAAAACTTAAAGGAGGAAGAGAAGTGCTATGGGACTAAATAGAGAATATATAGGACGTGAGTATGACCCTGTCATTCATACTGTAACTGAACAAGAAATTAAAGAATATGCATGGGCTATCGGTGCTCGTAATTTGAGTTACTTTAATTATAATGGGGCCCTGAGTCCAATTGCTCCTAAAGGCATGGCACCACCGAGTTATGCGGTTGTTTACGAATTGCCAATACTTGAGAAACTCTGGGCCGACCCGGATCTCCATGGCGGGGAAGACCAAGCTAAAAGAAATGTTCTGATGCTTGTGCATGGCTATCAAGAAATGCGTTTTTACAAACCTATCAGACCCGGTGACAAGCTCATATTTAGGATCAAGGTAACCAATATTGAAGATAAGGGGAGCGGCGAATTATTGATTTTCAATGCGGCAACTTCAGATGAGTCTGGAAACAAGGTTGTAGAGTCTGATTGGGGTCTTTTTATAAGGGGTATCGGTAGTGGAAGACAGCCCGAAAGGAAAACAAAAAGTGAACATCCTCCATCAGGTGGTGAAAGTCCTTTAGCATTTAGGAAGATAATCAGAGTCCCACTTGATATTACATATAGGTATGCTGAGGCTGCACATGATAAAAATCCCATACATATTGACGAGGAAGTGGCTAAGAAGGCTGGGCTCAGGGGTATAGTAGTTCACGGGCTTTGTACGATGTCGATGGCGATGAGGGGGATAATAGAATGTTACACAGAGAGTGATCCTACGAAGCTGGTGCAATTGGGTGTTAGGTTTTCCAGCCCGGTATATCCTGGTGATACGTTGGTTTTGGATGGATGGGAGTTAGGCAAAAATGGAGAAAATACAATCCTGGGCTTTGAGGTATCGCGCCGTGACGATAATGTCAAGGTTATAAAGGGCGGCACGGCCGAGGTTACTATTTAATTCTTATAGATAGATAGCTATCTATAATAGTTTCAAGATTTAATTTAATAGAGCAGAACTAGCTGGCGTGGCTTTCTCCTCTATTCCACCCGAGGTTTTATTTTCATTAATCTCATATTCTAAATCATACCTGGCATAACCAAAGAGTTTTACCTCGAGAAGTTTGAGTAAATCTGAGAGAGTTTCCTTGTTTAAAGCAGATATCATGGGTGATTGGTATGCCTTCTTTAGACTATCTATGGTTTCCATCGGAGCAGAGTCTATTTTATTGAACACGATGATTCTAGGTATAGATTCATAGCCTGTGCTTTCCAAAATCTTATCAACTGAATCAATCCTATCGTCCAGAAGTGGATCACTAGAGTCTGCAACGTGTACCAGCAAAGAGGATTCACCCATTTCTTCAAGGGTTGCCTTGAACGCCTTTATCAATTCATTCGGTAAGTTTCTGATGAATCCTACGGTATCTGTAAGTAATATTTCTCGTTTACCCGGTAATATTAGTTTTCTGGTCGTAGGATTCAGGGTTGAAAAGAGCTTATTTTCAACAACGGCGTTACTTTTTGTGATCGCGTTAAAGAGTGTAGATTTCCCAACATTCGTGTATCCGATCAAAGTTACGGTCGGTATTCCGGTTTCGGTCCTTTTCTTCCTCGTATGTTTACGTCTCTTGCTTATTTCCTCTATTTGCCTTTCGAGGTGTTCTATCTGCTGTCTTAATCGTCTTCTTTCCTGTTCAAGCTTTTTTTCACCCGGACCCCTCGTTCCTATTCCACCTGCAAGTTGAGATAGCTCTATTCCTCTGCCAGTCAGCCTTGGTAGCAGGTAACGAAGCTGCGCTAATCGGACCTGGATTTTACCTTCACTTGTTACTGCATGTTTTGCGAATATTTCAAGTATCAATTGCGTCCTGTCAATTACGCCTAAATTTGTCTTTTCGGATATTGACTTTACTTGAGCAGGGGTTAATTCGAGATCAAAGATGAGCGAATCTGCACCTAGCTGCCTTGCCCTAAGAATAACCTCTTCCAGTTTTCCCTTTCCGATAAGATATTTTGGGTCTATCTGTTTTCTCCCCTGAATCGTTTTATCTAATATTACTTTGTCCGCAGAGATGGCAAGAGATTCAAGCTCTTTAATTGAATTTTGCGCATCAACGCGTGAATTCGTATACACTCCTATAAGGAAAACACCCTCTTTTTCTCTGCGTCCGCCGATTTCAAAAAATGTTCTTTCGCTGTCATATTCAATATCTCTAAGAAACTCTTCGAAATTAATATCGATCTGTCCCAGGTCGTTGTAGTCTAATATCTTCCACATCTTCCCTTCGCCATTCGGCGGGAGGATATGAGCTATTTGAAACTTACCTGGAATTCCACCGTTTCTTACCTCAAGCACCCCAATAAGATCTAGTCTTTCTTTCAACAGGGTTACAAGGTCAGGGTGTGACAAGATGGAGTCTTTTAGATGTGTGTGAATAAGCCTATAGCCTCTAAGTCTATACTTCGCCTCCCTTGAGCGTTGCAGTTGATCAAACGGCACCTGAAAGGAATCGCCGATAAAAATAATCTCTATTTTCCCTTTCCTGTTTATCAAAACTGTTATGCTTTTATTTATTTCTTTCGATAAACTTGAAAGTGTCCTTCCAAGCTCTAAGGTGATGATTTCTCTTGGGGGTATCCTTCTCTTATATAGCCTTGAGAGGTTTCGAAGATGGCTAGACTTAAGACCTGAAATATTTCCTAGAATTTTCTCTATACTAAGATTCCTCCGTGTTCAGACGGGAAATTAAGATTACAAAAATTATAACCATCATTAACTCTAAGTACAAGGAAGAGAGTGGCGGCTCATGTCTTTCGGAGTATGTCACTCTGCTATCGTGAGCTCTGTCGAGCAGTCAGGACAGGCTTGCTCGTGACATTTGATCCCCCCATGGGTAGGCAACGAGTCTTGCTCGTTGCACACCAATCCACCAGCAAGACTGGTGGGCTACCCATGTGCGGGGTCGGTACTGGCAGGCCACCTATTAACATATCTTCAACCAACGGTGGGTCTCGCAACAAAATGAGAGACGGTTTGTTTATGTGCTGACGCCCTGCGGCCCGCAGCGGGTTATTTATTTGTAAACCGTTAATTTATGAAATAAATTTAACCAATAATTAATTCTGATAATTTTCGGCTTTGTTATTTTGCCTGCTCGATGGGAGAAGCATAATGCAAGATTTTCGGGATAAAATAATGAATATCGCTGAGAGAAAGAGGCAAATCGGAAATAGAAGATCAATTCCGCCCGAAGATAATAATTCGAGTACCGATTTGAAGGAGGTTATGAATATTTTATATGGCAAGACCGAACTGGGGGTCAATATCTACAATGAGGCGATCATAATCCGAGAACTGTCGATATTTCGGCTTCCAGAAGAACTTTTACAGGTATTTCTAAATGGGTCTGGGAACCAGATTGGATTTTGTTTAATGTCGGATCTCAAATTTGTCCTTTTTATTGGGAAATTTCCAAATGAGGTTCTTGTCTTAGGGAAGAAAAGGCAATCTTCCGAGAGTGGAGAAACCTTTCTCACAAGAGCCATACGGCTAATAAGAATCAAATTTGAACACTCGGGAAATACTTATAGCTATCAGGATAACACAGGGACTTTGATTGACCCCGATGAGATAATTATTCATATAATTAATTGGGCGGTTATCTGATTAAAGGCTAGGGGTGTAGTACCACATGTGTTAGAGATGCAAGGATTACGATAGATGCAATTAATCCAATTATGCCCAATATGTATATGAAGCCTTCCTTTTCGTTCTTTTCCATGCGAGCGTAATTATAACCAAGCCTGGTATTTTGTAAACTGTACGGAACACGATAGTTGCTTTGTTAAATTTTATTGTTTAATTTAAATACATGATTGAATATATAAATCCGTTTTTCAGACCCCCTAGTGAAGGTAAAAGCTTCATCCTGCAGGCAACTATTGGTTGTTCCCACAATGAGTGCACTTACTGCGCGATGTACAGAAAAGATGTACAGAGGTTTCGCGTTCGCCCCTTGGATGAAATAAAGGCAATCATAGATGGGGCGTCTGAATTTGGTTACATTACTGACCGAGTGTTCATTGCGGATGGTAATGCCCTAGTGCTTTCGCAAAAAAAGCTTGTCGAGATTCTCGAGTACCTTAATTTGAAGTGCGTCAGGCTTGAGAGAATAAGAATGTATGCGAATGTGGGTGATATACTGAGAAAGGGAGTCGATAACCTTAAAGAGCTTAGAAGCCTTGGTCTGGATATGGTATACATCGGATTTGAGAGTGGTGACGATATAGTTCTTGAGAGGATTAAAAAGGGGGCGAATTTTGAGGAGACTGTAAGAGCGTCGAGGATGCTTAAGGAGGCGGGTATAAAAAATTCTGCGATGGTTCTTCTGGGTGTTGGCGGAATAGAGAGAAGCGCTGAACACGCTTACGCAACCGGAAGACTACTCACCGATACGGATCCAGAATTTGTGGGTGCACTATCACTCCAGTTAAGGCCCGGGGCTCCGATTTACAAGAAATGGGAGGAAGGTAGATTTCAGCTTCCTGATAAGTTTCAGATGATACGAGAACTTGAAATAATTGTAGAGAACACAAGTCTTAGCGACGGTTATTTCTTTTCAAACCATATTTCTAATTACCTACCGATCAAGGCAAAATTTCCACGTGACAAAGAAAAGATTCTCGCACGCATTAGAGAGGTGTTAGAAAAGAAGGATGACGCTTATCTTCGTCCCGAATTCTACAGGGATATTATAAATCAATATTAGAAATGAGTCTGGAAATTCCAAATTGCAAATACCAAATCTCAAAGAAATCCAAAATACAAAACCCGAAATTTTGCGATTTCTGATTTCTTGCTTGGAATTTGTTTGTAATTTGGTGCTTGTGATTTGGAATTTGGTTAACGTTGCCTCTCCATCGTGGATGACTTATGACAAGTAAAATTCTTAAAGGAGAGTCAAGATGAAACGGATTGCCACTATTTCTCCAGTATGGGGTTGCAGTGTTGATGACTTGAGAGCGCTTGCAAAGATTGCCGCGGATGCCGGCTTCGAAGGCATATTTTCTCCGGAGGTGCCGCCTTATAGTTCGCTTTCCAATGCGCAGGTATTTGCAGAGGCTACTTCAAAAATCAAGGTGGGGACCTGGATCACAAATATTTATATGCGCCAGGCTGTTGTTACAACCGCTGAAGCGTTGACGGTTCAGGAGATTTCAGGAGGGAGGATGATTCTCGGGCTAGGTGTGAGTCATAAACCAGTTAATGATCGTTATGGAATTGATATGGGTGACCCTCTTGAGGTTATGAAAAAATACGTAAGTGCCGTCAGATCGTTCGCGGATGGAAGTTCTCCGCTTCTTACAATAAAGAGACAACTACCAAAATTGCCCGTTTATGTAGCCGGTCTCACAAAGGGTGCGGCTCGATTAGCAGGCGAGGTTGCAGATGGCATTATGCCTTATCTGGCAACACCCGAATATATCCAAGAACTAAAATCTTACGTCCTTGAGGGTGCCAGCGAGGCGGGCCGAGACCCGACTGAAATCGAGATTACGAGCGGTATACCTTCATTTATATCTGACGATCTGGAGGCTGCCCGTGACGCTGGAAAGCGGGGGTTGAGTGGTTATGCCAGGTTTCCGTTCTATCAGAGGATGATTAGAAATATAGGTTTTGGAGAAGTTGTTGATAAGATACAATCTGGCGAGAAACCTGCCGAAGCCTTTTCGGATGAATTGTTAGACGCAATAGCCTTGGTCGGTCCCCCGGATAGAGCCAGAGCTAGATTGGACGAGCATACAGCAGCAGGGGTTGATCTGTGTATAATTGTTCCTGGCCCTGTAGGAAAACAGAGCAATGTCGACGTAATGAAGATCACAGTAGATACGTATACTTCCTAGAGTTTAGGGTGTGTTGGGGAAAAATCCGTTGTATCCGGGTGTCTTGCAGATCTCGAAGAAATGTGACATTTTACTTGATGCCTGACGTGATCTATCTGATAAGACCAATACTTCTCAGTAAATACTCAAGGATAGTCAGAATGCTAATTGAAACCTACCTATCCGGGTTCAACATATGAGGTTTTTCGTGACAGAACTTGTAATCAAACCATACCATAGGTTTCTCTTAGAACATGCCTTTTTATCTTGCCATTGGTAGTTTTTGGGATTGAATCCACGAAAACTATCTCTCTCGGACATTTATATCTCGCCAGTCTATTTTGTGTGTAATTGATCAGTTCATCCCTGATTTTCTCAGAATCAACCTTTTCTTTGAGTACGACAAATGCGGTTGTGATTGTTTTGTCGTCGCCTATGCTTATCCCTGTCACAGCGGATTCACTTACCGCTCGATGTTCATTAAGCACGCGCTCCACCTCGAAGGGCGAAACGCGGTAACCGAATGTCGTTATTATGTCATCATGCCTTCCAACGATCCAGAAATAACCTTCTTCGTCTTTGTAAAAGTGATCACCGCTGATAAACATATTATGTTTGTACATCTGTCTTGTTTCGTCAGGTTTGTTCCAGTAGGAAAGCATGATTCCAGGATCATCTTTCGGTGTGGCCAAGACTCCGATCTCACCAACATCTACCTCTTTGCCCTCAGGGTCTATCAGGGTTGACTCGTGGCCGGGCTGGGGTTTTCCGGGCGAGCCTGGTTTGATTGGCATCCCCGGCATGTTGGATAGATAGTAGCTGAATTCGCTCATTCCAAGTCCGTCGTAGAGTTCTACCCCTAATTTTTCTTTCCATGAAGTAAATAATTCCTTGCTCAGATGTTCACCTGCGCTTAGGGCGTGATTTAAGCTTGAAAGGTCTGGATTGATTACTTCCGCTATCCGACTCATCTGTCTATAAACCGTTGGAACTGCCATGAACACATTTACCTCGTACTTCGTTATTAATTCGAAAAACCTCTTAGGTTCGTGTTCACCTCCATATATGACAATCGTGCATCCGTGACGCCATGGATCCAGACAGCCGGTTCCCAGAGTGTAAGTCCAGTTTAATTTGCCAGCATGCAAGACCGTATAATCGGGTTTTAACGCCTGCCAAAATAAGGCGGCGGGATCGTGGGCAATCAGTGCCCGCTGCGCATGACCAACACCCTTGGGATAGCCTGTAGTTCCGGATGTGTAGCATATGTAAGCCATATCATTTGCTCTGGATTCAGGTACGTGGAGTGCAGTATTGCATCTGATGACAAGTTCTTTTAAATCGATACAGCCGGAGGGAATGGGGGAGCCTACAATGATAACGTCCTTAAACTCCTTATGTTCTCCCATGTTGGCTTCCACATCCTCGAATAGATCGGGGGTTGTTATAACTCCTCTCGCCCCGCTATCGCCGAGCATATAGCCGATCTCCTCGGAGGTTAGCATCGAACTTGATGGAATAGGTACTGAGCCTATCTTTATAGCACCCAAAAAGGCCAGTGGAAACTCAGGGATGTTGGGCAAGCGGATTATTATCCGATCGCCTTTCTTGAAACCAAGCGATAGTAAAGCATTGCCGATTTGATTTGTGAGATTCGACAGCTCCAGGAATGTAAATCTTCTTGTCTCTCCAAATTCATTTTCCCAGTAGAGGGCTACCTTATTTCTAAGGTGTTCATTTTTTGCATGCCTGTCTGTACAGTCTTTCCCAATGTTATAGAGGGTTGGTATTTCCCATTTCCATGTGCGACAATGTTTTTCATAATCAAAATGCATTTGTGAGACTGTTCAATCGAATGATTTTTCGGTAGAAATCTACATTGATTGCGGGGAAATTCAATTTAATATTACACTCTAACGATTACGATTCTTAATATTAATCCTCGGCGCGTTCGATGGGAGGGATAGTGAGTGTTTTGTTTTGAATAATGATTTGATGGTCTGATAGATTGAATATTCTTCTAAGCGATTTGATTAGGTTCTATGATGTCTTACGCAATGCCTGGTAAAGGGCTTCGTCTCTTCCATATACATCATGACGAAAGTGGACATCCCCGTGATCGTCAACCCAAGCTGTAAAGTATACTAGATACACAGGGATTGGGTCGGGCAGGATTATGGATTGTGACTTGCCCTTTCTGATCTCGGATTCAATCCTTTCCTTTGTCCATCCAGGCTCTGTTGATAATACGTATTCCGCTAATCCTAATGGATTCTCAACACGTATGCAGCCATGACTCAAATCCCTTCTTTGTTTTTTGAATAGATTTTTTTGGGATGTGTCGTGGAGGTAGACGTTATAGTTATTCGGGAGCATAAACTTAACACGTCCAAGGGGATTAGAGGGACCCGGATTTTGACGAAACCTATATTTAAGATTGTTATTATTCACCTGAGACCAGTCGATTGTGCTCGGATCGATTTCAGTTGAACCGTCTGTCCAGCCTCGAAGAACCCTTATATTTCGTTTGGAGAGGTATTCTGGATCTGCATGGATTTTGGGCAGTGTTTCTTCCAATGCGATGCTTCTTGGTATGTTCCAATAGGGATTTAGAATTATGTACCTCATGTCCGCACTAAAGAGTGGAGTATTCCAATATGGTTTTCCAACCACTACGGGCATGGTCAATACTGTTTTTCCTTCTTGAATGACATCTAAATGGAAGCTTGGGATATTTACGGCTATGTACCGCGAGCCAATGTTACGTGGCATCCACCGGTAGCGTTCCATATTTATTGTTATTTGCTCAATTCTTTTTTCGACTGGAACGTTTAATTCAGCTAACGTGTTAGGGCCGACGATGCCATCGTCCGCTAATCCGTGTCGCCGCTGAAATTTTCGAACGGCGCTCGCGACGTTTTCATCATAAATGTCGCTGTTAACAGTCGATTCCGCGTTTAGATCTCCACTTATTGTGAGTCTCTCGCGGAGAATTTTTATTCTTTCGCCTCTTTGACCCTTCTCAACCTTTGGCCCGGAAGGTATGAGAGGCCAACCACCGTTTGCTTGAATTATCTTATATTTTAACAGGGCTGTACGTAGCCTGATATAGAGTGGGTTCTCGTAGTTGGAGATAACATTTTGAAATTGATTCGAACCCAAACTAAGGTCCATTATCTTTCCGAAGTCTACATTGCTATGGTTTTTTAACCATGTTAAGTCGACACCCTGGGGCTCTATACGACCATTTATCAGATGCGATACATAAAGTATAAATGCGTCTGTTAACAGCAAATCGAACTGTGCTAACATATGAGGATCTACAGAGTCCTTACCTTTTTGAATTTCATTCAAATAAACGTTAATGCCCTTCAGGTGATAATCGCTCGGCTCTAAACCCTCATTTTCAGCTTCCTTGATAATCTTTATAAACGAATTTGCCTGAGGCAATACCGTGCTGTTATTAGTCCAAACGGGTTGAAAATTCTGCAGCTCATAGAACTTAGGGACCTGATCTGAGAGCTGCGTCGTAGTTTCACCAACCATTACTATGATTGGACCCTTTGAGTTTAGAATCTGATTCCTGAGGGCATTGCTAACAGGGTTTACCGAAACACCGTTTCTTTGATCGGGTTTTAACTGCCCTAAGTCTTGCTTTTTTGCCACGCAACTGGCCAGCATTATTAACAGGATAAGAAAAAAAGGCTTAAGGGGTCTATATATATTTATGGATCTCATCCTTTGATAAAATATCGTTTTTTTATCTGTTAAATTAGATTCGATTATAGCAGGCTAATAAGCCTTAATCAACATTAGAAATTTCATTCTTGCTTATAAATTGACTTATCTCGAGATTTATTATATTCTCAATTTGCATAAGCCCACGTTGCTAATAAGTCGTGTGACCTATTTTGATTTCATAAATTTTAATATTATTGTAGCAAATTAGTGGAATATATAATATGATATTACCTTTTATTGACTTTTTTATCATTTGAATATGTAGTTATTTTGGGTGGGTTATGGATTTTATCTTCACTCGTTGTAAGATATTTACATTATAAATACACCAAAGGAGGGAGGTATAATGTCAATGTTTAAGAAACTTTTGTTGATTTTGTGTTTTGGCGTCACAACTGCTTACTTTTATGGGTGTACTCAGCCACAGCCGGCGGGGGAAGAAGAAGCTGTCGTTGAGGAAGAGGTGGTCGAGGAAGCTCCGGCTCCAACCGAAGCGCCTACGGCTGCACCGATGGATGAAACAGGCGAAAGCGGAACAAATTAATCTTATAGGGTTTCCGCTTTAGACTTTGGAATTTGTTTCTTGGAGGCTAGGGCAGGTTGGTTTTCTAATTAGATGTGCTTTAGCCAATGTTGTTGTGAATTGATTTGTCCAAGATTGGAATGATCGAGGCATTTCAATTCTGATGTAGATGGATTATCAGCTAAATCTAAGAAGGGGCGGGCTTATTACCTGCCCTTTCGCGCCCGCTTTATTCCTTGACAGTATCAATCCTAAAATACATACTTTCAACTGGAGGTGAGTATTATGAAAGGAAACAGTGATCCGTTAGGCCTTGGTGCTGTTAAGGATGATATATCAAATCTGCGATCCGATGTGAAAGAGCTTTTCCAGAAACTAATAGATACTGGAAAAAGTGAAACCGAAGCTGCCAAAGATAAGGTGATCGAGGAGTTAGGTGATGCGTTACAAGTCGCGAGCAAGAGTGGGAAAGAAACGGTTGAATCACTGCAGAGTAAGGTTCAGGAGAAGCCCTTTATCAGTCTATTATTATCATTCTTTATTGGATTCTTCTTCGGAGTTTTTTTCAATAGGAAGTAGGCCCCTTTTTCTACGTATATTCCCAATATTCCGGAGAACCGTATAATCATATCATCATATTGAATTTAGCGAGTTAAGTTATAACTCTACCCATGAGGGTAGGGCAGGCCTGATTTTTTCCGATGCTGTTGCATTTGTCTTTTTTGATGAGTTTTTAGGCAAAGGTCGGAAAGTGGTTTTGCACTACAGATCAGGATGAAACGGGATTTCATGTCCTCCGGATAGTATCTTATCGCATCAGATTGATCTACCTTGCCTCTCACAAATATTCGATGGCAGGCAATATTTATTAAATTTCTTCGGTCTTCCTCTGGCGAAGGCCCTGAAAAATCAAAGGAATATAAAGGGGACGTATCTTTAACTTTATTTGTGGTGCCAAACCTTACGTAAATACCCAGGGTTCCAAGAACCGTATTTGCTGACTCACCGTACCATATCGCCTGGCGAAGACGAAGATAGTATTTTCTATCTCAGCTGCCGTGATGAGCATAGAGCAAGCTTAAACAAAGGGTTGCGTCGTCGTTAATTCTTAGTCATTATTATTGCGGTTGACATCAATTCGTATTGGTCACTACTTATTACAAAAAAACGTGGCGCAAGAACAACGAAAACGAAAATAATGCATTTATTCATGCCTGATTCCGGAGATTTCCTACGAATCAAAAATCTAAAACGACGGGAGAACGAAGATGAATGACGAAAGCAAGTGCCCGTTTCATGGGGGGACTACAAGACAAGCTGCCGGTGGCGGCACTAGTAATCTTTACTGGTGGCCTAACCGGTTGAATTTGGACATACTCCGTCAACACTCTTCACTGTCGAACCCGATGGGTGAGGATTTTAACTACGCTGAAGAGTTCAAAAAACTTGATCTGAATGCCGTGA
>JBAUII010000093.1:0-8251 GCA_049682815.1 Thermodesulfobacteriota bacterium
ATAATCATGCAGTAACCGGCTGATGGAATATACAGGTATCTCTCTGCCAGGGGTGCGGTGGCTAAATTTGTGACTGAAACAATGGCCGATGGCGCAAGTGTCGCCAATATCCAGATTATACAGAAGGCAATTAAGCCCTTCCCCTGTATTATCGAGATCACGGCTATGATGAATAACAGTGAAATTGTCGCTATGGAGAATATGAGATAATAGGATTCGGCTGGTACCGACATAATAAAAGCATTGAAGTCGAAGGGGAAAACGAGTTTGCTAAAATAGAAATAGAGAGAGCTTGAAAGCACCTTAAGCGTTTCAATTAGGTTGAGAAAATAATATTCACCTTCTGCGATCTGACGGATATTTTCATGTGTAACTTGTATAGGATTAATGAATGCCCTTCCCCGCAAGTACAGGTAAAGTAGTGCGACCGAGAGGTAAACTGTGTATCGTAATATGTTGTATGGATTTTTTATCCGTCGGGTTAAGGCGTCGAACGAAATCACCACAACCGGGAACGATAAAGCAACCTCTTTCGAAAGTAGAGAAAGGGAGAAGCTGAGCGCCGTGAGTATCAGAAGCCAAATCGTGCGGTAAGATTCGATATGAAGGATCAATGCAAGTATGAAAAAGATACCGCAGAGAATATCAGTCCTCCCCGCTATCCACGAGACCGATTCTACATGCATCGGATACACCGCGAAGAGTAGGGCGGCTAGAAAGGATATAGATTCTTTTCCTTCTACTGAGAATCTCCCAAAAATGAGAAGCAGTAAAAAATAAAGGAGCATTATAGAGATAGAATTGAGTAGGAGATTACTGAGGTGAAAACCGAAAGGATTTATCCCCCATAACCCACGGTCTGTGACCATTGATACAAATATTATGGGTCTATAGTAGCGTTGGGTTTTGTTCTGTTTTGCCTCAGGGAGTAATATGGTGTTAATACGTGATGCCTTAAAGCTATGATAGCTCTTTTGAATGACCTCGATGTCATCCCATACAAAATCGTTTCTGAGTGAGGGCGAGTATAAAAAAAAGGAAATTAGAAACAATAGTAAAGCGGCAGTCGCTTTATTCGTGATCAGGTTCATTTAATAGATTATATCATTTCGGTAAATCCGGCATAGCAAGGATAATCGCGGTTAACTTGATAATTCCCGGCACCAGGGTTTCTCTATACATGTCATATTGCGAACCGAAACCTTTAGGTTCCCATTCCTTATGTTTCATCCGTGCGGGGTTGGAAAACTCCGCCTATTTTTATTGATGACGGTATTTATTATGGATAGTCGGGACATTCTTGTCCCGATGGGTTTCCATGTCATCGATCTTATGGACGACGTGAACGGCCTTCCAAAACTTGCGTTAAGAGGATCAATGACATAGTCAGTCATGCTGAACTTGTTTCAGCATCTTTTGCTTCCTTTAGAACCTGAAATATATTAAGGATGACCGGTGCCGGGTAGCTTGATTTAAGATTGTTTTCTAAGATTCGACGTGAAAATAGATTAGATTTTAGAAGTTAACAGTTGAGGTCGGGGCATGAAATGACCCAGCATTGTTAATGACGGACAGATGATTTCCTAACGGAACAGATCTTCTTCTGGATCCCTGATAAGCTCCTTTGCTCCAAGCCCGCCCTGTTCGTACTCTAACCCGCTTACTATTACGACTGGTGTGGCTCCCGTTTTTTTCATGACGAGCCCTGCTGCTCCCGCGATTTCATCGGCTATTGCGACAATTGTCGCATTAAGCTCGTATCCCTTCGTGTCCTTTTGTCCCCTATAATCTTTCAGAGGCTTCATACCCCAGCAACCGATCGCAATTTCGGTAAGCCCCATCCGCCACGGCCTTCCTACCGTATCTGTGATGATAACGGCTATATCTATTCCAAATCTATTTTTAAATGCGTCAACGATGCTTCTCGCAGAAGCATCCGGGTCCTTCGGCAGTAGCGTAACTTGATCACCACCAGACACGTTGGAAGCATCTACACCGGCATTGGCGCAAACTATGCCGTGTCTCGTCTCCACAATTAATCTTCCCTTTTTAAATTTACCCTTTTCCATTTTAACAATTCTCTTTGTTTCTCCCAATATTATTTCGATTATTTTCGGGTCCTTATCGAGTTCTTTTCCTACACTGATTGCGAAGGGTGTCGGAGTTATGTTATTAACCTCTGCCAGTCTGTTCTCGGCCTTAGAAATAATCTTCTGGGCTATCGCTAAGATGTCGCCATTACGTAATCGAATGTCTTCTTTTGTTATTGCGGTGTAGATTTTGTCAACCAGGTTGTCTCCTGGTTTTATTTCGGGTAGGAGCTTAACTGGAATTATTGAGATGCTATTATCGTCTGACTTCATTTTATAATTGTGTTTGAATTTTGAATTTTACTTTATTTGAAATTTTATGCCAGAGAGGGATTTTTAATATTGAGATCCTATAAATCTCAGATTCGAATGGTCTGTGTTCGGATTAATTGAGGGTCAATCGATACACGACCACGCTATAGAGGGGTTCTCCATGATTTTGTTAGCTTTTTTCCGAATTTGCCAGTACTTTGTTACCTAAAACGGAGAACAGATATCGAACGACTGAAACAGATTTAGATCTTGTGTTCTTCCTAGTTTTTGAAGGATTGGAGAATGGAAACGATAGTTGAAAGACTAAAGCATTGGTCGGAGATACAGCCTCAAAAAATTGCCCTTCAGAGAAAACTTCCGACTGGGTATGAGCGTATCACTTATCGTGAGCTTTGGGAAAAGTGTCGAGCTGTGGCAAACGATTTGAAATCCTCAGGTCTCAAGCCCGGAGACCATACTTGTGTATACGGTGAAAATACACCGGGGTGGGCAATCTCCTATATTGCAATACATATTTCCGGGGGGGTGATTGTCCCTCTGGATGCTCAATTGAGTGCAAGAGATTCACTAAATATAATTAGGTATTCGGACTGTAAAGCTATAATTGCGGATAGTTCCCGCCTCCCCGAACTCGAAGCGCTTTTCCAGGACGAAAAGTACGAAGTAAAGCTCTTTTCTATCGAGGAGCTGACTGCGCTGTCGGATTCGAATGATAGGAGTGATGTGTATAATCATGACCCGGGTGACACGCAGACAATTGTGTTTACCTCCGGAACTACCGGTGAGCCAAAGGGGGTGATGCTAACCTGTGAAAACATTATGAGTAATATTCAAGCGCTCGTATCATTCACCGAGGTTTCATCGAGCGACAACGTATTAAGTATATTACCCCTTAATCACGCTTATCCATGCATCGTCGGGTTGCTTTCACCGCTTTTCGCAGGGGCAACAGTTACTTTTTCTCATTCCCTTAAGAGCCTGGATTTATTTGGCGTGATGAAGGACACGGGTGTGACGGTTTTTCCTGGTGTGCCGAAATTATTTACGTTGCTTGACAGGGAGATTTTTAATAGAGTTAAATCATTGCCTGTCTTTCCAAGGATTATCTTCTGGATCCTTTATACACTCGCTGCCTGGGTTAGAAAAACAACCGGGATACGTATAGGGAAATTAATTTTCAAGAGCATTCATGGTCCCTTTGGTGGAAGATTTCGCTTTTTCGCAAGTGGCGGAGCAAAGCTTGATCCCAAGGTATCCGAACATTTTTTAAACCTTGGATTTCTTGTAATTGAGGGATACGGACTCACCGAAACATCGGCTGTCAGCACGCTTAACCCTCTGAAAGCGCCTAAAACCGGGACCGCAGGCATACCCATTCGAGGAGTCGAAATCCGTATAGACTCTCCTGATCCAGAAGGTGTAGGAGAAATATGCATAAAGGGTTCCAATGTCATGAAGGGCTATTACAAGAATGAAAAAGCGACAAAGGAGGTTCTGCGTGATGGATGGTTTCACACCGGCGATCTTGGAATGATAGACTCTGATGGGAATATTTTGGTAACAGGTAGGGTAAAAGAGGTAATAGTTCTGTCTTCCGGTAAGAACATTTACCCTGAAGAGGTTGAGAAGTTTTATGAAAACATTCCATTCGCGAAGGAGCTATGTGTTCTCCCTTCATACGATGATAGCGGATTTGTTAAGGGCTTACGCATGGTTGTCGTTCCCGATGATCAGGAGCTTATATCCAGGGGGGTGTTCAATAAACGTGATCGCATAAGCTCTGAAATTACCATGAGGGGTGCCAGTCTGCCTACATACATGCGTATAACTGAGCTTGAGCTCTATAACGATCAATTTCCCAGAACAATGCTTGGAAAGATTAGGAGGAGCGAAGTTGAGAGATACCTAGCAGAACAACAAAAGGCCATTCCGAGGGACGAAATATCGCTTACTCCTGAAGAAAAAGAGCTTATGGAGGCGCCGTCATCAATTAGATTCCTAAAAAGGCTTCAAGAAATCGCACATGTAAGTGGCCCCTTCTTTCCGGGTCAGGAGCTTTCCATAGACTTGGGACTCGACTCGCTTACGCTGGTTCAGATCACCGTGGTTTTAGAAAACGAGTTTGGATTAGAGCTAAAAGAGGAAGATCTCCCCAGAATAAGGAACATTGGAGACGTTCTCAGACTAATCAGGGAGGTGCCCGGATCTGAGATGGAGGGACCAGACGTCCTTTTAAAAACGCTTTTTCAACCCCCGTCTAAACCCCTTGAAGAGGTATTCAATCTTGAGCGCGGCATTTTTAAAAGAATCGTTATGAGAATTATCCAGATGGTGGTTTTCATCTCTGTCAGGGTTGTATTAAGGATGAGAATTGTGGGGATGGATAAAATTCCAAGAGAGGGCCCGGTCCTTTTATGTCCAAACCACCAGAGCTATATTGACCCAATTGTCATTGTCGCCGCGCTCCCAGGCTGGATTCTTGACAGGCTCTTGCTTACCGGTTTTAGCGAGCTATTCAAGAAGGCCCCCCTTTCCTGGATAGTCCGTCCATTGCGTGTAATACCGATTGGAAGCACTGATACATTTGGGGATTCTCTCGAGCTTACTTACGATGGTCTCAAACGCGGAATGGCCCTTTTGCTTTTCCCGGAGGGACGTCGTACACCAACGGGAAACATTATGCCGGCCAGAATGGGTGTAGGCATCCTGAGCGTTGAGGCTAAAGTACCTATAATCCCGATCCTTATAGAGGGCGCCGCCAACACACTTTCCCCTCTTCATCCGGGGTTTAAATTTGCTAAGGTAAACATTGTCGTGGGTGACCCCATAGAACCGCCACGAGAAATTGATCATTCAAGGGAACTGTACCAGGAAGTTTGCGCGAGATGGAAGGATGCTGTTGAAAAACTTGAAAATCAATTGAGGCGCGATCTTGGGAAGAGTTAGGGATTTTACCAAAAGCAACAATTTATATAGAATATTGCATCAATCAGATACGTTCATTATTTCGATCGATTTGATCTGCAAGAACCTCTGCAAAGTGTCTTGGTTGTCTCCCGGTAAAATGTCCAATCTGCTGTTTGCATGACACGCCCGTTACAGCTATGACGGTGTCCATGGTTGACTCGCGCACCGCCGGGAAAAGCCTGTCTTCGCCGATTGCTTCTGAAGTTCTATAGTGTTCCTTTTCGTATCCGAAGCTCCCCGCTAAACCGCAACAACCGGCACCGCTCTCTGTGACTGAGCAGCCGGCTAATTTAAGAAGCTCGATGGATGATTCAATTCCCAGAAGGGCTCTTTGATGACAATGGCCATGAAAAAACACCGACGGACCGAGCGGTTTCCAAGATGTATTAAGGAATTTTGTTCTTTCGATTTTGGATAGATACTCATCGAGAAGATAGGAATTCTGGGCAAGGATATTTGCGTCATCATTACCGGGCAATAAATCGGGGTATTCATCGCGAAATGTCAGTATGCAGCTAGGCTCGGTTCCGATTACGGGTATCCCCTGCCTGACATATGGCGACAGTAACTCCGCATTAATCTTTGCACGACAGCGAGCCGGTTCAATTAATCCCTTACTAAGCATGGGTCGACCGCAACAAACCCGTTTGGGTACCAGGATTACTTCAAGCCCCATGGCTTCGAGTAATTTTACGGATGCTTTTCCAATCTCCGGGTAATAAAAAGACACCCACGTGTCGTGGAAATATATGACCTTGTTCGAAGCGGTTGTTTTACTCCCTCTATTATAAAACCAAAGGACAAAATTATCACGACTGAATCCCGGCAGTTCCCGGTCCGGATGAATTCCCAGACTGCTTAAGATCAATCGTGCGAAACGGTTTTTAATAAGTGGGTTGGCGATAACCGAGAACGGAGCGGAGTGTCGACTGAGCTCATGAACGTATCCAAAAAAAAGATCGCGAAAGGTTTTTCCATGAGCCTCGTGGTAATTAGCCAGGAATTCCATTTTCATCTTTGCTACATCCACACTTGAAGGGCATTCTCTTTTACAGGCTTTACATTCCAGACACAGGTCAAAGACCCTGTGCATTCGGTGACTTTTCATTTGTTCGAGAGGGATTCTCCCAGACAAAGCGGCTCGAAGCGCATTTGCACGTGCCCTGGTCGTATCCATTTCATCTTTGGTGGCCATGTACGACGGGCACATGATGCCTTCCCCCAGTTTTCTACAAACCCCCTGCCCATTGCACATCTCGACTGCCCGTGAAAAACCTCCGTCGGTAGACCAGTCCAAATGGGTCTTTAAGCGGTGTGTCGAGTAGCTCTGGTCGTATCGTAGATTATCGACTGGCGAAAGTGCGTCAACAACCTTACCAGGATTGAGTCTCCCCTCGGGATCAAAGGCTGTCTTGAGCTCGCGCATTGCCCTGTATATCTCTTTTCCGAATAGCTTCTCATTCAAGTAACTTCGTTGAATCCCGTCCCCGTGCTCGCCGCTCATGACTCCGCCATGCCGAAGGGCTAGCCTTAGAGCTTCGTCCGTTAATTCCTTCATCACGCTAACGCCGTCTAACCTCTTCAGATTGACAAGAGGCCTCACGTGTAGGCACCCCGCACTTGCATGGCCGTAAAAACCTGCTTCGGTACCCAGTCGATTTATGATTTCCAGTATGTCTAGTACATAACCCGCTAGGTTTTCAACTGGAACAGATACATCCTCGATACACGGAATCGGTTTATAGTCTCCACGCTTGCTCATGAGGAGTCCCAATCCGGCCCTGCGGATGGCCCAAAAATTGGCCTGAGCTTCTTGTGTAAGAGCTTTGGTTATTGAAGTATTAATTTTGTGAAGTCTTAAGTGATTGATTAGATTACTGGTCTTCTTTTCAACTTCGCTAACGGTATCTCCGTAAAACTCAATGGCGAGAACAGCAGCCGGGTCCCCCTCTAAAAAAGAGAGAAGCGAAGCGTAACCTCTATGACCTTTTGTCAAACTGATTAACATTCTATCAATCAATTCTATCGCAGATGGGTTTTGTACGAGTATCAAGGGCACTGTTTCCATTGCCTCAGCCAGGTCGCCAAACTGTAGCAGGACAAGGCCTCTGTGTAACGGTAGAGGTACGAGTTTCAGTGTGAACTCGGTCGCCACCGCCAACGTGCCTTCGGAGCTGGCGAGGAGCTGTGCTGGATTAAAATTGTTATTTAAGAGATATGGAAGACCGTATCCTGAAGCCCGTCTCCAATGCTTTGGGAAATCATTGCGAATAGTATCACGGTACTGCTCACGCAGAGCTTTGAGAGATTTATAGAGGCGTCCTTCCCTATTTTGTTGACTCGCCTTGGCACTTAAACCAGATTCATCTAATCGGCCGAGGCTGATAGCCGTTGCATCAGAGAGTACGACTTCCGCCCCAACTAAATTGTCGCCCGCCATTCCATAAAGAATTGAGTGCGCGCCGGTTGCGTTATTGCCAACTACTCCTCCCATGGTGGCTATCCTTGCTGTAGAGGGATCTGGACCAAACATTAAGTTGCGCGGTTTTAAGTGGTTATTTAGTTGTTCTAAATATATTCCTGGCTCTACTCGTACGGTACTTGCTTCCTCATCTACCTTGACAATTTTGTTCAGGTACTTGGAGAAGTCTATCACCAATGCATTAGCGACTGCCTGCCCAGCTAGGCTGGTACCTCCTCCGCGCGGCAGGAGTGGGATTTTATATCTAAATGCGATTTCGGTCGTTTTTATTACATCATCTATGGATCTCGGTATGACTACTCCGATTGGCTCAATCTGATAATTGCTCGCATCTGTACTGTAGAGTACCCGGGTAAACGTATCAAAGAGGACTTCCCCTTCTTGGTTTGCTTTGAGGGTTGCCTCGACTTCTCTGAAAAGAGAATGACTGGTCATAACT
>JBAUII010000094.1:0-36138 GCA_049682815.1 Thermodesulfobacteriota bacterium
CCTTGAAATTGTTCGGATTAACTAGCGAATTCTACGTAGCTGGCTCCAGCGTGTCCTTGGCCTGTCGTTGCGAGCGTTAGCGAAGCAATCTGCCAGGTCAATCCTATAATGGAATGTATAATCAAACGCTCTGCGAATGCCGAGGGAGATTGCTTCGAGACTTTTTAAGTCTCTCGCAATGACATCTGGGATCCTCAGTTTCTGTTGTGATAGCCTTTAGCCTGATGCAGGGCTGTCCGTTGAATTTTTCTTACCTTCCAATCTGGCTTTTAATTCTCTTTAATTGTGTTATAAATATTATAGTTTTCATTTGTTTTTAAGACGATATGACAATTTCAGTTAAGACACTCGAACAGCCTAAGCTTAGCTTCTCTGAGAGGCTTTATCTGCCGCAAATATTTAGTGGTTTGATGATAACACTTAAGCATCTTTTGGCCTTTAAATCAGTCACTGTTCAATATCCAGAAGAGATAAAGGAGCTTCCACCAAGGTATAGGGGTCTTCACATTTTACCGGCAGATGATGAGGGTGAAATAAGGTGTGTCGCTTGCAAGCTTTGCGAGGTAGCATGTCCAACGCAAGCGATATCTATAGTTGCAGAGCCTGCAGACGATTATGGTATAGAAAGAAGGCCTAAAGTTTACAACATAGATTTTATGCGGTGTGTATTTTGTGGATTCTGCGTTGAGGCTTGTCCATGCGACGCACTTAGGATGGGGATGAAATATGAACTGGCATCTTATAACAGGGCAGGCCTAATTCATACTAAAGAGGTATTCTTCGACCCGAATGTAAAGAGTTTTGCACCCAGAGATAACGCAAACTTCCTATATCAAATGGGAGAGGGTGAAATTTTAGATGACGCTGATGAAGCTAAAAAGGTGAAAGAGCTAAGTGGAATTTATACGAAACAACGATTCTGAACGGCTTTTATATAAAAAAACATTCATAGTTGGTTCTGAATTGGTCTACCGCCATCTTGAAAAATCGGGGGGTCAGGCTTTGTTTATTTGCTTATTTGTTTACATAGTCATCTTTACAGACATCTAACATGTTCTCGTACTACTACGTCCTTCCTAACTCCTCCCCAACCCCTCTAACTCCCATACCTGGTAAATAGGCTATCTTGACTTTTATTACCACGCACCAAGACATTTTAGATCCTGGAGCTACGTCAATGCTCGGTTTGGTAGTGATGGAAAAGGAAGATCTTAATAATTTAAATAAGCAAATAAACAAAGCCTGACCCCCTAAACTTTGGTAAGAACGAGCGCTTATTTTATTTTTTTACGCCGAACGAAGAAGATATAACTTGTGGATAATCCAGCAAATGACGAATGTGATTCCGCTGTATAAGTAGTAAAAAAAATGAAGCGGTACAGATAAAAAGGTAAATTTTAGACCCCTCTTGTGGAAGAAAAAATTGTACAAATCCAGATTGAGGATCATTATTGCGATAACTAGAAAGACGGCGAGAGCAATGAAATATTTGTCTAAACCAATTCCAATGATACCCACAACATCTAATATAGTTAGAATTAGTAATAATAAAATTATTCCAGCTAAAAATGAGCTTATTCTGTAATTAACCTTTAGATTCAGGTCATAGGATAGGGCTCCTTTCTCAATTATCAATTTTGACCATGGCAAGGCCCGGTTTAAAATATCGGTTCTCAACAAAGAACACCAGCTCCATTGCTTTGCATGCTTAACTTGTAAATCTTTATCCAGGCGGATTTGATAGCCGGCATTACAAATTCTTAGGCCTAGTTCTATATCTTCAATTGATGGCTTTGTATACCTTTTCTCGTCAAATCCATTTAATTGGAGGAACACTTCCCTGTATATAGCTCCGAAACCCGCCCAAAAGGTTTTTGCATTTTCCTCTGAATTCTGATGGATGAAATGGTGAAGTAGGTTTTTAAACTGCGACAGAAAATCTTCCGCAGCGGGACTGTCGTCGTAGGAGCCGAATATCGCTACAACATTGGGATTTTTTTTGAAGTCATCGGTAACCCTCTCTATGGTTTTGTATTGTACGATTACATCGGCATCAATAAATACGATTATTTTTCCTTTCGCCATCCTAGCCCCATAGTTTCGTGCTGCCGCAGGCCCAGATTGATGAGACAGTTTATAAACTTTTGCTCCTTTTCTCTCGCTTATTTCTACACTGTCGTCTGTGGAGCAATCATCAACGATAATTATTTCATATTTAGAATAAGAAGATCTCATTAATGCATCCAGGCAATCATTCAGATGCTTGCCACCATTATGAACGGGAATGATAACCGAAATCAGGGGAGTTTTTTTCATTTGAAAATATTACTTTTCGTTATATATAGGATTTAAATGGTATCTTGTTGTAAAGCAATAAGGACGAAGAAAAAGTTAATCTTGAAAATAATCTTCACTTCCTGAGTTGAATGATCTTATTATAGATCCAACCGATTAGAGTTCCAAAGATTGTTCCAAAAGCAAAACCGTAGAAAAATCCTACAACACTACCCATAAAAGATACCTTGTATCCAATAAAGAACTGACTAAGAAGCTGTAAATGTGGACCAACTGTGTACTTACCTCCTGGACCAATATGTCCACCCTTTAAAACAAGCCAGTTGGTTGCCATAAATATGACCAACCCTGTCGAGATGCCTAGCGTTAGACCCAGCAATTTGGTATTCAAGATCATAACAGCACTATAGAGCTTTTCCTCTTCTGTATTAGTTTTCTTGCCTTCCATATTTATTTAACTCTTTTTCATCTCTGAGACACTTAGATATGGTCCAGGAAGTCTTTAAATGATCTAGATTCCGCCTGTCTTTTGACCCAATGAAGGTAAACACTTATACATAGGTTTCGTAGGTATGCATACAACCACCCAAAAATAAATCCCCAAAGAAAGCAGTATCCCAGGCCAATAAATGCGCCTCTCACGGAGACGGTATAACCGATAAAATACTGTCCAAGGAGGTTGAAATTTGGGTCTCTTGAATCGACTCCTGTTAATATTAACCAGAATGTGGATACTAAAATAGCAAGTCCCGAAGCTGATCCAACAGCAAGGGCAAATGCAAATTTATCCATCTTCGCAAATGCCTTAATCACTAAATCTAGGCTAGCAAGCTTTTCGTCTTTCATTGTGACTAGTCTCGGATGGGATGGTTGCGTGGCGCCTAGTGTCGATAATTCATCGGCATATAACGTCTCAGCTTCAGAAACATCTTCGTGGTATTCTTTATCCGTATTAACCTCCCACAGGTCGTAATTGGAACCGAGAATATTCCTCACAGCCAACATCGCGGTTAGCATTGAATGATCTTGATTATTGTATTTGTGCATGCCATTTCGACCGACAAGCTGGAGGTTGCTAAAAGTGGAAAGAAATTGCTTGATTAGTTCTAGAGATTCAAGATACGTTGAGTCATAAACCGGATAGGCTTTTGGCATTCTTACAACAGTCCCATTCTCAACAAGAGATTTGTCTACCAGTCCTAAAGATGCCAGTTCACTTTTGCCGAGCTCAATTAAATCTATATCTGACATACCCCAAAGTCCATCTCCTTCAAAACAGAAATATTCAAGGCCGAGGCATGTCTTATTTTGATCCGGTACCATATCCGGACTCCAGTTCTTGAAATTTTGAATTCTGCCCATTCGTACATTGGGATCGTGTATGTAAATCCAGTTATCCTGAAACACCTCTTTTTGTTTGATTATAAGAATCACCGTAAGAAAATCTCTATAATTAAGGGTCGTTGCCGCTTCCATCACAGGTCCAGGCGCAAGTGGACTAAGTTTGTGAATTAATTCTCGTATTGGCATGCTACTGATATAGTGCGTGCCAGTTATAAGTTCACTCTTTCCGCCTTTAATTATTTCAAGCCCAGTAACTTTGTTGTCAGATAAGTATATCTTTTCAACCTCTGCTCCTAAAAGTACCTCACCTCCGCCGTCTGTAACCCTATTTTTAACCTCATTCCACATCATTCCCGGTCCGTGTCGCGGGTAATGGAAGGAATCAATTAATGTTTTGATTGAGTTTTCTTGAGCGATGTTTTTTTGATTAACTAAGGCAGCCCTCAGTGCAGTAAAAAGGGAAAGACCCTTTATCCTCTGTGAAGCCCAATCGGCGCTTATTTCACTACATGAAATCCCCCATACCTTTTCCGTGTAGGTTTTGAAGAATATTTCATATAGACGCTTCCCAAAACGGTTTGATACCCATCGTTCAAATGTTAATTCAGGCCTTAGAGGATATAGCTGAGACTTGAAATAGCTGATTAATACTAAGATACTATTTCCAATCCCTAAGTTGAGTAGCGCATTTGAAATTCTAAATGGATAGTAATAAAACTTTTTATCATAATAGATTCGAGAAAGGCGCTTACGTTTTATAAAATCGGATCCTAGAACTTCATTCCACATTTCTTCTACCGGCTTTACTTTTGTGAAGAAGCGGTGTCCACCTATGTCGAAAAGATACCCATTGAAGTCAACGGTTCTTGCCAGACCTCCAACTGTCGTGTCTTTTTCGACTACAACCGATTCGACACCAGCCTTACAAAGTTCATATGCGGCGGTGAGTCCCGCAGGTCCAGCGCCGATGATTATTACCTTCCTATCGTTATTTTTTTGACTAGACGCTTTCATCGATTGTTATTATTTCATATTTTAGAGGTTTCTGATTACATTACTATAGAAATTCGATGTAGTAAGATTATGTTTATTTTAATAAAAACAAATATTGTACCAGATTCGATGAGTCAATATTATCTAAAATCGCTTTTAATATCTCACCGATCTAGGTTTAAAAATACAAGACTTACTTCATATAGTAAGGAGGAGTATTCGCCTTTCTTTTTAACGATGTGGGGAGCAGATTAGTCAACTAAACTAATTTCTCTAGCGCTTGAAGTGCAGCACCCTACTGGTGTTTTTGATGTTCTTTAAGTTTTACAAAAATCATGACTCCATCGTTTTTCTATACCTTTTATACCACGGAGTCAATCTGAGAACGCCCGATATAACTGATTTTAATTGCGCACGCTCGATTACTAAATTGATGCCTCCCTGCATAGCATAAAATTCTGAGGTCGTTATTCTGGGATCAAGTGCCCTTCCTTCGCTTGTCAGCTTAACAACTCGATCCCCCGCAAAGGCTATATTAGCCTTTTTTTCGGCGATAATGAAGTCACCCTGTACTACATAGCTTGCTAAAGCGCCTCCTGTTGTCGGATGCCCGAGCATCGAAATATAGGGAAGACCGGCATCTTTAAGCTTCAAGACCGAAAGGATGGTCTTTGGCATTTGGTATAGAGCAACTGTTCCTTCGTGCATCCTGGCACCGCCCGTTGCAGATACAGAGATCAGAGGTAACCTCCTATTTATCGCATAATCGACTATAATCTTCATCTTTTCTCCAAACACTGATCCCATCGATCCTCCCATAAAGCGGAAATCGCATACCGCTATCGCAACTGGCATATCAGTAAGCGTTCCATAACCTATAATCAAAGCGTCCTTAGAATCTGTTCGACCTTCCATTTTTTTTCTGGTGTCCGAGTAGTCATAGAATTTAAATTTTCCGTCAATGTCATCGGTGCTCATGTCGGGCCGTATCTCATGAAATGAGCCGGGATTTAGCAATAAGTTGAGGTAATCGTCCGATCCTAGAGGGCTGGGCTTTTGACAGTATGGACATGCATAATAATTCGATTCAAACTCTTCTTTGGTGGAGCGATTTCGGCAGCCGTATCTGATGATTTTTCCTTCTGTGTCTTTTTCGTCGTTACAAACGTAGGGTTCTGCTCCATAAAGTGCAATCTGCATGTGTGACGCTTGGGAGTTAGTCGTCTTGGAAAAAGGAAGCCATCCCTTGAGCTTTTTTGCAAATGTCCGATATCTTTTTCGTCTTGTTCCGAGTCGACCGCATTGTTCGATTTTTTCTCTCAAATTTTTTTGTAGGTGTTTAATATCGGATCGTTCTAGCTCATCAACAGCTTGGTTAACACTCTTTTTAATATTTTCAAGGGTTTTTTCTAGGTAATCGGATTTGTCCAACGATGGTTCTTTTATGATCTTATCCACAATGCCGTATTTTAGCATAAACTCAGAAGAAGGCTGGAGCACCCTTAGTGCCTCTTCAATATTATCAGCTCTTCTAAAGAGTATTGCGGAGCATCCTTCCGCAGTTATAACTGAGTATTCGGCGTGGGACAGCATGAACCTTCTATGCGCAATTTGCAATGCAATAGCTCCACCACTGCCACCACTGCCAATGATCACGGAAATTGATTTTGTATTTAGTGTAATCATTTTGGCTTGGCAATGCGAAATGAGCCAAGATTGCAATTTCTCAGCTGAATATTCGAATGGATCACCGCCTATGGTATCAATATATGTGTGAAGCATTAATCCATTTTTTTCTGCGTAGACCATCATATTGTATGCCAGACCGTAACCGTCTGCTTTAACTAAACCGTAATTTAATTTTGCCCGTTCAGATTCATTTGCCGGGGTCTGTTGCGCTATAATGGCTATCCGTTTATTGTTGTGTTTAAGCCTTGCGGTACCAATTAGGACCGCTGGGTCGTCCACAAATTCAATGATTTTGCCTGATGGTGCGGAAATCTTGCTCGGGAAATTGGGGATCTTGTGCCAATCTACAAAATCAGAATATAGGGATTCGATAACATGCTTTGATTTTACCCTTTGATAGGATCTTGCTTGCTCGTGAATATCTATAAACCTCGACTTATTGGACATACTGGCGATTATTCCGTAATGACAATGTTTTTATACGATGAGATAAGTTAGATTATGATAATTGTATTTGCCATAAAAAAAAGAAAAGTACAAAAATACGCACAAGGTAGATATTATTATTGAAAATTGGTTGTGTATAATGACTTAATCTCCTCAAATTCGAAAGAATCAAGCTTAACACTCGATGCGTCAAGATTTTCGCGTAGTTGCTTTACCGTCTTCGATCCGGGAATCACTGATGAAACTGCTTCGTGTAATAATATAAAACTCAATGCTGCCTGAGTCAGGGTTTTCTCGGGGCTTTTAAGAAACTCTAATTTTTTTACTTTCATTACTGTCTCTTCCAAGAAACTTCGATTCCATCCCCTTCTATGGTCATTCTTCGGAAATTCTGATCTTGAATCGTATTTGCCTGTTAAAAGCCCACAGGCAAGGGGTTCTCGTACGATAATTCCCGTTCTTTTCTGTAGCGCCAAGGGGTATATTGCCTTTTCTGCTTCTTGGTCTAACAAATTATACCTAACCTGTATAACATCTGGTCTTCCAGAAGTGATTGCTTCAATGCCGTCATCTATATGTAACGCAGAGACTCCGCAGAATCTGATTTTCCCTTCGCTTTTTAATTCGTCTAGTGTTTCATAGACCTTATTTTTAATGATTAAATCAGGTTTCGAATTATGTACGTGATAAATATCTATCCAATTCCTACCTAACCTTTTGAGACTTTGTTCAAGTGCAAAGTAAATATAATCTCTTTTCAAATTACATCTTATACCATCGGGTCGATAGAAATCCCAGCCGAATTTGGTAGCAATTATTGTATCCTTGTCGCCCCTTTCTTTTAAAACTCTCCCAATCAGCTCCTCACTATGACCATTGCCATAGGAGTCTGCTGTATCAATCAAGTTGACACCTAAGTCGAGAGCCTTGTGCAGAGTCCTTATAGATTCCTTGTCATCAGTAGATCCGTATCCGAGACCACTTATGCCCCAAGCACCAAATCCGATTTCTGATACTAAAAGGTTGGTACTTCCTAGTTTTCTATATTTCAATTTTTATGATTTAGGGTTAATATTGAACATTCATCTATGTTCGGAATTTAAAATTGAACAAATACGTTATTTCCTGGTGATTTATTTGCATCATTAATAAAAAAGGCTGGCTCTTAAGATCTAAATCCAAGAGTCCAGCCTTAAGAAATTTTATTATAATTACCGAATTACAGTGTAAACGAAGAACCACAGCCACAGGAACCGGTGGCATTTGGGTTGTTTATTTTAAAACCAGTACCGCTGAGGCCATCTGTGTAGTCGAGCACGCCTCCCTGTAAATAGGTGTAGCTCGACTCATCAATTGCTACCTTAACGCCATCCACTTCAAATACTTGGTCTGTTTCGTCGGTCTCGTCGTCGAAACCCATTTCATACGAGAAACCCGAGCATCCGCCTGGAACTACACGAACTCTTAATACAGCATTCGGTATATCTTCATCTGCTAAAAGTCTCTTGATCTCACTTGCAGCCTTGCTAGTAACTTCAAACATATAGTTACTCCTCCATTCAGAATAATGTTCAATCCTTATAATTATAGGCAGTTAAAACGACAATTGCAACTCCAAGTAGGAAAATTAACGAATTAATTATGGCCGAGCGTTTATGAAGAAAGCTAAAATTTCTCTGGACCTCAATGTACCTAGGGACGTCTTTAGGGAGGGTTCGCATTTCGATTCTTAATTCGTGGGCGTTCGGTGTTATGATGGTCCCGGCATAAACAGACAGTCCAAGCATTATAAAAAGTATTGCAATTCTTAATGTATAAACAACTCCTGACGTAGTATAGCCAGAAACCCAATTAATCATTGTAGTAAGGAGAGCAACCCCACCACATACATATGCCACCAGGTAATATTTGGGAAATATATCAGCTACAAGATCACCGGCCATTTCACGAGGAAGGATTTTAAAAGCGCTTCTCGCAGCTATGAAAGAGAAAAAGAAGATGCTTCCGAGCCAGAAAATCAACGACAGAAAGTATAAGAATCTGAGAAGAGTCTGCATTCGCGGAATGATTTCCTTTTTCTTTTATATTATACCTTCGCCGAGGGAAGGGTAGTAGGTTTGCGGTAAATGCCGGTACCTAGAAGGAAACGAACTTTTGGGTATAGTTAAGTTCATGAAAGGTCAAGCAATTCTTATAATAGATTCCAGTGAAAGTAATGCAGATCTCTACTATAGAATTAATTTTTTTGTCCCCGATCCAGTAATTTATATTGAGCACAAGAGACGAAAGATACTCGTACTAAATGAGCTAGAAATGGAAAGAGGGAAAACAGAGGCCAATGTGGATTTTGTTCTTTCGTTCTCTGAGTACAGGCATAAGCTTCCGTCGAAGAAGCGAAATAAACGAGTGTTTACAAACATTGTTGATCTCATATTCAATGAATATAACGTTAAAGGTGCGGTTGTTCCAGGGACGTTTCCAGTCAAGTATGCCGATGAGTTACGGAAGCTGGGTTATAGGATAAATTACAAAGAAGAAGAGCCCTTTTTTGAAGCTCGACTTAAAAAGACTACAAAAGAAATAGATTTAATAAAAGACTCACTCGCCAAAACGTCAAAAGCAATGGATTTGGCTTTTCGTATGATCTCTTCTTCACGCGTTCTGAAAAATATTCTTTATTTTAATGACACTCCCCTTACTTCGGGTAGACTAAAGGGCGAGGTAAATGCTCTACTTTCACTATTGGGTTACACGGCTTCCCATACTATTGTTGCCTGCGGTATACATTCTTCTATGCCTCATCACGCCGGTGATGGCCCTCTATTGGCGGGTCAGCCTATTGTCATAGATATTTTCCCCAGGTCACAAAAGAGTGGTTATTTTGGTGATATGACAAGGACATTTGTAAAAGGTAATCCGTCAGAAGAATTGGAGAAAATGTATAAAACGGTTCTCAGCGGACAAAAGTTAGGCATCGGTCTTATTAAGCATGGTGTGAAGACCAGGGATGTTCATCAATCAATTTTGGACTTCTTCAAAAAAAGCGGGTTCGAGACTGGTTATATCAATGGGAAACAGCAGGGATTTATTCATTCAACGGGTCATGGGCTTGGGCTCGAGATTCATGAACCTCCAAGAATAGGATATGGTGAGGGGATCCTTGAGGAGGGAAATGTCGTTACAGTCGAGCCGGGGCTATACTATGAGAAGCTGGGAGGGATAAGAATCGAAGACGTTGTAGTTGTAAGAAAGGACAGATGTTTAAATCTCACAAGGTATCCTAAGAGATTCAGGGTTTGACGGGCACCAATTTACACAAATAAAAGCGAGGAAGATGCAGGATGCAAGATTTATCAGGATGCAAGATGCAGGATACAAGATGCATGACACAAGTAACAACATTCTTCAACGTGCATCATGTATCGTGCATCGTGAAACATTTTAGAATTTGGATACAATAACTCATGGACTTATCGGTATCCTCGGTTCGAAAACAGGTTTTTCACAGAGAAATGGGAAGCTTGCGGCGATTGCCTTTCTAATTGGAGCAGTATTCCCTGATATAGATATCGTTGTTTCTTTTTTCGGACCCGAATTCTCTCTTAGGTACCACAGAGGAATTACACATTCAATCGTAGCGGCTCCAATCTTTGCATTATTCATTGCAGCAGTCATTTATCGCTTTGCATCGTTTAAAAATTTTTTTCTCTTATCGTTAATTGTCGCACTTGGGATCTATTCGCATATTTTTTTTGATTTAATCACATCCTATGGGACTGTAATCTTTGACCCGATTAGTATGAAAAGATATAGCTGGAACCTCGTATTTATACTTGATCCATTTATTAGTATTCCGGTAATTTTGGGCCTCATCTTGTGTTGGAAGAGGAGTGACAGGGCGTTGATAATATCTATTTCGATCCTTAGTTTTCTCGCGGGTTACTTGATGCTGAATTTATGCGTGAAATTTCTATATGAGGAGAAATTAGAGGCGTTTGCCTCGGCTAGCTCAATTTCTGTGGAAAGGTCAACTGTTTATCCCCGCCCGCTTGCTCCCTTCTTTTGGATGGGGGTGATCGAAACCGAAGAAGCGTTTTATAGATTGGACTATTCGATCTTAAGAAAAGCCCCGGTTAGGTTGGACAAGATTGCAAAGACAAAAAGAAATATTTTCATAGACAGGGCCAATTATTTGACAGTGACGATTCTTTTCAAGTGGTTTGCAGATTATCCAATCGCCGACTACACAGAGGTAAATGGCGAACACATCGTTCGATATTATGATTTAAGGTTTAATATTATTCCAAAAAGAAATCCATTTAATTTGAAGATAGTCTTTAGCAGTCAAGGTGCCTTAAAGAACGTTTCTCTGAATGGTCGGAAAGTTAGAATGGTATTTTGAATGAATAAACTGACGGATTAAAATTTATCTCAAATCCCAACAATTATGTCAGACAAGAGATATAAAGAAAAAACCTTTCAAGACCTGGTGGAACTGTGCGAGTATTTGAGGGGTAAAGATGGTTGCCCATGGGATAAAGAGCAGAAGCTAGAAACTCTCAAGGCTTTTATTATCGAGGAGGCTTACGAGGTGGTTGGAGCAATAGAGTCAGACGATATAGATGAACTCGAAGAGGAGTTAGGGGATCTCCTTTATCAGATTGTTTTTGCATCTCATATATGTAGGGAAGAAGGGAAATTCGATATGGATGATGTAGTTAATCGACTCTATAATAAATTAGTCCGGCGGCACCCCCACGTTTTCGGTGAAGAAAAAGCCAAAAATGCTGAAGAGGCATTGAAGAGATGGCATGGTGAAAAGCTTAAGGAGGGATCTAGGAAAAGAAATCTGCTTGATATACCACGTTCCATGCCTTCACTCCTCCGTGCGCAAAGGGTGGGCGAGAAGGCTTCTCATCTTGGTTTTGATTGGAGCAATGCAAGAGATGTGATTGAAAAGGTTAAGGAGGAGCTTAAGGAACTACAAATTGAACTAGAAGGTGGAAGCAAGGAATCGATGGAAAAAGAATGGGGTGACTTAATATTTTCACTTGTTAATCTCGCCAGACACCTGAATATTGACGCTGAAAGCGTTTCTCACAGATCAATTGACAATTTTATAAGCAGGTTTAGAAATCTCGAAGTGATGGCAAAAGAAATGAATAAGGATCTGTCTGAACTGTCAATCAATGAGATGGATGAGCTCTGGGTTAAGGCAAAGAACGCGACTTAATTAGTCTCTAAGAACATGCTCATTAATTTCCAGCCATCTTCTATATAGACATTTGTATTTGTGGCAAATCTTTCGGTATATGACAAAGAGTGATCTTTTATGTCCATATCCTGAGAGCTGCAGATAGCATACGGTACCGGCTCACTTACGTGTGTTCTGATGTCTATTGGTGTTGGGTGATCGGATAAGATTAAGATTTTATAATCCTTAAACCTTTTTATCCCTTCTAAAATATTTTTTAGGACTCGAGTATCAACATCTTCTATTGCCTGGATTTTTAAATCCGCCTTGCCTTCATGCCCTGTTTCATCTGTAGCTTCAATATGTATCATTACAAGGTCAACCTCGTCCAGCGCGCGGAAGGCGTAATCGACTTTACCCTGATAGTTTGTATCAAGGTAACCTGTTGCACCCGGCACATCTATCACCTGAAGTCCTGCATAAACCCCGATTCCTTTCACCAAATCCACCGCTGATATTACGGCTCCTTCGATTCCGAAGAGCTGATTAAACTTCGGCATGTTTGGAGTGGTTCCTTGTCCCCAAAGCCATATACTGGTCGCGGGATTTTTTCCGTCTACGATTCTCTTTTTGTTTACGGGATGGTCTCTTAGGATTTCTTTGGATTTTTCAGTCAAGTCATTCAAAATTTCAGCTCCTTTACCACTTGGAAAGTAAGCGGAGACTTCTTTTCCAGAGATGTCGTGAGGAGGAGTTGTTTTAATATTTGCGTTGCCATTCGACCATACAAGTAGATGCCTGTAGCTAACACCCGGGAACAATCTTATCTTCTCTGTTTCTAAACCTCTTTTAAGGTCAATGATTATTTCTTTAGCTTCTTCAGTTGATATATGGCCTGCGCTATAATCTTCCATTACCGATTTTCCATTTGATTCGGTCAGTGTTACCAGATTACACCTTAATGAAACATCTGATTCTGCTAACTTGACACCGATACTCGCTGCCTCCAGAGGGGATCTGCCTGTATAATATTTGATTGGGTCATAGCCAAGTACGCTTAAGTTACCTACATCGCTTCCGGGAGGAAGACCATCGGGAATTGTCTTTACAAGTCCAAATTGTATTGCACTTTGAGCAAATTTGTCCAAGTTTGGCGTATGGGCGACTTCAAGCGGTGTTTTGTTTCCAAGTTCCGCCAAGGGATGATCCGGCATTCCATCAGCTTGTAAGATCACATATTTCATGGAGATATGATGTTAAATATCTTTTGAAAATAATCAAGGATGCTTATTTAGCTCGTTTTCGTGATAATTTTCGCTATACTGAGGTAACGCGGTGTTTTGTCCTGTTGGATTTGCCAAGAGGTTCAATAAGTTTAGGCAATGGCGAAAGACCGGTGACTATGACGACTCTGATTCCAACGTTCCACATTTGGTTTAATCTGCGATTACAGAAGCACGAGAGATTATTAATAGACTTCCGAAGGGTATAGTGCCTACAATTTTTTATAGTATGATCGATTTGGATTTTTAACTTAGCTCGCTGGATAGGTTTCTTACCTGCTTTTCCGCATGGTACGAGCTCCTCACGAGAGGGCCTGACTCTATGTGGGGTATACCGATTATCTTTTCCCCATACTTTTTCAGGGATTCGAATTCCAGGGGATGATAGTATCTTGATACCGGAATGTGATCCTTGGTTGGTTGGAGGTATTGCCCGATTGTTACGATGTCGCAACCTGCGTTTTTCAAATCTTTGAGTGTTTCTATAACTTCTTCTATTTGCTCGCCCAGACCAAGCATCATTCCGGACTTTGTTAATATACCTTGATGGCCCTGATGCTTGCTTTCTTCCAAAATTCTTAGTGACCATTCGTATTTTGCCTGGGGTCTGACGGCCCTATTTTTTCCTGTAGGTGTTCTCTGGGGCAGGTAATATAGTCTCGGCACGGTTTCTAAGTTGTGGTTCATCACATCGGGTGCTGATTCTAGAACTTTTTTAAGTGCTTCTAGGTCTCCTTTGAAGTCCGGTATTAGAACCTCAATTTTTATTCCCGGGTTATATTGTCTTACCTTCATTATTGTCTCGGCAAATAAACAAGCACTCTCATAATTCCTATCATCCCTGTTAACCGATGTGATTACTATGTGCCTGATGTAGGCATTGTTTTCTATCAATTTATTAACCGCTTCTGCAACCCTTTGAGGCTCTTCCCAGTCTAGCTCTTGACCTTTTCCTGTTTTCACATGGCAAAACCCGCAACTCCTCGTACATGTATCCCCGAGAATCATGAACGTAAGAGTTCCAGTTCCCCAGCATTCGCCAATGTTTGGACACTGGGCCTCTTCACAGACAGTATGAAGGTTGAGATTCCTCATAAGTGATTTGAGTTTTTTGTAATTGGGGGAGCCAGGAATCCTAGCCTTAATCCAACTTGGTTTGTGCGCGATTTGATTCATATAATTCAATAGGATAAAAGTATTTGCACTTTAATCAATATTATAGCTTTATAAGATTGGAGGGGATTAATTTTGTTCAGTATTTTTGTTTTTTATCTTCCCGACTTAAATATCTAATTATCCGGGTCTTGTGTAGCTACTCCAGATGCACTACCGCTAATAGGTGATCCTCCAAATATGGACGCAGCGGATTCTGTCCGACGTGCCTCCAGTTCATTGATTCTTCTTTGCTGCTCTTTTATCCGAGATTTTAATGAGCCGGAGTGGAATGCACCCCACAATGCGGAAAAGAGGACCCCTACAATAAATGTGACGAGGATAATTACTATATTTGTGGTAAGGTAGGGACCTATTTTATAGAATTTAATGTCAAATTTTAGCTCAAAATCATGAGTAAATACCTCTTGGTTTTGGATAAAAAGAACAATAACTAATACGACAAAGATAGCTAGTAATATAATCCTTATAAATTTCATGTCTTACCTCCCTATATTTTTTAGTTCATCAAACAGCCTTAGATATGTTTGATCTAAGTATTCGGGTATTACTTTAATATCGGCAATAACAGGCATAAAGTTGGTATCTCCGTTCCATCTTGGTACAAGGTGAAAGTGAATATGGTCGTCGATCCCCGCTCCTGCTATTCTACCAAGATTCATACCAATATTGAAGCCATCGGGTTTAAGCGCCTCTAAAGCCTGCGTTCCCATTATTGAGAGATTCATAAGGTCTAGCCTTTCTGATTCATTGAGGTTTGATAGTTTACTCATATGTCTATAAGGTACTATCATGATGTGACCGTTTGAATAGGGGAATCGGTTCATGATAATAAAGCCGGCTCCGCCCCGGTATAATATGAGATTTTTTCTGTCTTTTTTTTCCTTGGGTTTATCACAGAAGATACACCCCTTTTCTCTTTCCTTGGTAATATATTCGATTCTCCAAGGAGCCCAAACAGGTTTCATCGTCAATTAGCAATATTTACAAGGTAAAAAAGACCGAAGCGCCCTTTTAAAGGTATACTAGAGAGCCCATAACTGTCGATCTTTGAAAAAATGAAATCAATGATGGATTTCTTTTTTTTAGGATAATAATCGACATTTGGCTCTTCTTTAATACCACCCATAGTTCCTGCAAGACGAACTGCATCGCTGATAGTTCCTAATTCATCTACAAGGTTTAGTTCCAGTGCCTGCTGTCCCGTGAATATTCTACCATCTGAAATTTTGTCGATGTCATTGTCGCTTAGATTCCTTGATTCAGATACAGCGTGCTTAAATTGAGAATGCACATTATCAATAATTTTCTGCATATATTCCTTTTCTGCTTTGGTCATCTCTCTAAAAGGAGAACCAGCGTCTTTGAATTTTCCGCTTTTTACTACTTCAACATCTACTTTAGCCCAGTTTAATAGCTGTTCATAACTTACAAATTGTGCAATTACTCCTATGCTCCCGGTTATGGTTCCGGGATTAGCAATTATTTTCTGAGCTCCACAAGCAATATAGTACCCACCCGAAGCCGCAACCGATCCTAGGCTTGCGATCACAGGAATCTTTTCTCTGAGTGCTTTGGCCTCACTGTAAATCTCCTGAGATGGTCCTACGGCGCCTCCGGGGGAATTTATTCTCAGAACAAGGGCTTTAATTGAATCGTCTTTTTTAATCTTTGATAGGCTTTCAAGATAGATCTGTGAATCAAGAATAATGTCATCAATTGTCATCACGGCTACCTTATCGCCTGCGACAAAACCATTTTCCCCAATTAGAACGAGCCCGGCCCCCAAACCGATTAGAAAGGCAAAAAAGATAATTACCAAAACTAATAATGTGATAATTAGACCACGCAAGGTTATAACATCCTCAATCTTTTTTAGTTATAGCTTTTAGCTTCTCTTCTAGCAATTCTCCGAGCTTTACAGATGAATCGCCCTGAGAGGATAGAAAGCTTGAAATTCTTTCCCTTTCAAGTTGTTCTTCATACTTTTTCTTACTTAGATTTACCTGTTTATTCCTGCGATTAAAGCCAGTTACTTGAGCTGTTATGATATCGCCTACTTTAACGGAGCTATTTAAATCCTTTCCCGTTCCAGGATCAAACTCGTTGGCTCGAATATAGCCCTCGATTTCATTTTCAAGTTCGACAACTATTCCCCTGTCTTTTATGGAAACGACTTTTCCTGTTAATGCCGTTTCACCTGGCCTGCACCTCTCCAAGGTTTCTTCCCATGGATCCGTATTAAGTTGTTTTATGCCGAGTCCAATCTTCTGCTTTTTTTCATCCACGCTTAACACTACGACCTCGATATCCTGATCTCCTGCAAAGAACTCTTTTGGATCTACCCTTCCCTTCCATGAAATCTCTGTAGGGCGGACTAATCCAACTAGGTCCTCACCAAGTTCGACGAATACACCTTTTTCATTCACATTCTTCACCTTGCCATTAATTCTAGTTCCGGGTGGACACTGTTCTTTGAAAATTTCCCATGGGCTAGGATCAATTTGCTTCAGGCTCAGGGCTATTCTTTTTTTCTCTGAATCGACTTCGATTACCATTGTTTCTACCTTTCTACCTGTGTTGACTACCTCACTAGGATGCCTAAACCTCTTTATCCATGATATTTCAGAGGTGTGAACCAGCCCTTCAACCCCTGGCTCGAGTTCAACGAATATGCCAAAGTCTACAATGGAGACCACTTTTCCCCGAATCTTCGAGCCGGGCTTGTATTTTCTTTCAACGAGAGTCCATGGATCGGGCTTTGTCTGCTTTAGCCCCAGTGTGATTCTCACGTCCGATTCGATTTTAATTACCTTAACTTTTATGGTTTCATCTAAATTTATTACATCACTCGGGTGTCTTACTCTACCCCAGGATATTTCACTTATGGGTAGGAACCCCTCGAGCCCATCGAGATCTATAAATGCGCCCTGGTCAAGTATTTTTACTACTTTACCCGATACTATTTTGCCCTCTTCTAGCGTAGAAAGAACTTTTTTCCTTGTCAACTCTCTTTGCTCTTCCAAATACGTTCTTATCGATAAGACGATTCCTCTTTCGGTGAGTTTTACAATTTTTGCTTCTATGTTTTTCCCAATGAATTTATCGAGATTGTGCTGAGGTCTGAGATCAATTTGTGAGGCAGGTAAGAAGGCGTTCAGCTCTATTTTCTCGCCTATGTCTACGATCAATCCGCCGTTAACCTTTTCCTTAATATTTCCCCTAATTAGCTTTTCATTTTGATAAATTTGCTCAATCCTTTCATGCTCCCTCATAATATCCGCTCTTTTTTTTGAGAGTTTTGGAAGACCGGAATCATCGACCCATTTCTCCAATATAACATCGACTTCATCTCCGATAGCTACTTCAGGATCGCCATTTTTCCCGCAGAATTCGTTAATTGAAGCCACTCCCTCGGATTTAAAGCCGAAGTCAATAAAGACATCATCCTTATCAATCCGTACGACTCTGCCTTTGAATATTTGCCCTCTATCTGGAACGTTTATGCTTCCTTCTAGAAATTCGGAAAAGTGTGTTTCCTGTCGCATGTCAGGTCTTACTACATAAAGTAACTGGTTTAGAACCCCTTATTCTTTGCAATTTTTTTAAGCAATTAGAATGCTTGAGGTATATACCACTCGAGTATACAAATTGGATCTCTTCGCCATCTTTATATACGACCTGACAGGCCCTTCGTAATGGCATCAAGCTAGTTATTTACCTCAGATAAAATCATTTCAATGACTTCGTCAGCGCTGAGTTTTGTAGTATCTATTATGACCGCATTCCGAGCAGGATGCAAGGGAGATTCAGAGCGTTCTCTGTCTTGTACATCCCTTTGTTCTATTTCACGTTTTATTTCATAAAGAGTTAATTGGCTGCCAATAGCGTTAAGCTGGAGCCATCTCCTTCTGGCCCTTTCATCAATTGATGCATCTAAATAGAACTTGAAATCAGCACGGGGGAACACACAAGTACCCATGTCTCTCCCCTCTGCTACGATGTTACCCTTAGCACCCATCTCCAATTGAATTAACTTAAGTCTATTCCTTACCACCCTTTTCGTGGCTAAGTAGGAGGAAAGTCGAGATATCTCTGGTGTCCTAATTTTATCAGAGACATCTTCATTATTAAGAAGTACTCTAGCATTATTGTCCGAATTTCTATCGATCATGATACTGGACGTGCCAAGGAGTCTCTCCAGTTCTTCTTCATCATCCGCATCGATCCCGCTTCTTGTTACGAGTAAGGCAACTGCTCTATACATCGCGCCGGTATCTATATATACAAGTCCAAGTTTTTGAGCGACAATTTGGGCAACAGTGCTTTTGCCTGCACCTGACGGACCGTCGATAGTTATGATTATGCCGCTTTTCCTGGCTGCCATCATCAGGTTCTTAGGGTCTTCAGTATCTTGAAGAATTTTGGGAAAGATACGGAAACACATTCCGCATCCTTAATTTCTGTTCTGCCCTTCGCACGAGTAGCGGCAACCGCGAGTGCCATTGCGATTCTATGATCACCCCAGCTTGAGCACTTTGTTTCGTTCAGGGTTTCTCTTCCCCTGATTATCATTCCGTCATCTAGCTCATCTATGTCAGCGCCAAATTTTCTGAGTTCAGTTGACATGGCTTTTATTCGGTCGGTTTCTTTTACCCTTAATTCCTTTGCGTCTTTAATTACGGTTTCCCCCTCCGCATAACAAGCTGCAACAGCAATTACAGGGAGTTCATCAATTGTCTTGGGAATAATCATTCCAGCCACCTCTACAGCTTTTAATTTGCTGGATTTTGCTAGTATATCTCCGAAATCCTCACCGCTTTCTTCTCTTTTATTTAGTATCTTAATGTCTCCACCCATTCTCATAAGAATTTCTATGACCCCGATTCTAGTTGGATTTAAACCGACATTTTTGATTAGGATTTCGGAGTCTGGGTTAATTAAAGAAGCTACAATAAAGAATGAGGCCGAAGAAACGTCGGCGGGTATTGATAATTCTCTTCCACTTTCAAGCTTTTGCGGTCCTCTAATTTTAATCCTGGATCCATCTTTTTCAATCGCCACACCGAGATATGACAGCATTCTTTCAGTATGATCTCTCGTGGGTTCGTGCTCGACAATTTCGGTTTCCCCTTCTGCATATAGTCCGGCTAGAAGAATAGCCGACTTCACCTGAGCACTAGCCACGGGCATTGTGTAATTTATCCCTTTTAGCTTAGTTCCCAATATAGCAAGTGGTAGTCTTTTCCCATTATCTCTTCCCCAAATTTGAGCCCCCATGAGTGATAGTGGCATTACAACTCTATCCATCGGCCGGGCCCTTAAATATTGATCACCCGTTATCGACGAGAAAAAATCTTGTGCACTTAGGAGTCCGGAAAGGAACCTCGCGGTTGTGCCGGAATTTCCTGCATCGATAGTATCTTCTGGTTCTGTGAGTCCATATGTACCTTTACCCCATATCTTTACGGTATCTTTTTCTATTTTTATAGGCACACCGAGCATCATCATAGCCTCTGCACTCGAAAGGGTATCATCCGCTGGCAGGAACCCGGTAACGGTTGTCAAGCCCTCGGCTATAGATCCTAAAATAATCGCTCTATGAGAAATTGATTTATCACCGGGAGGGGTAAGTTCTCCTCTGAGTTTTGATCCTCCTCCCTGTATTAGTTCTGTAGACACTGGGAAAAAAAATTACCATTTCTAGGTTCATTGGACAAGAAGGGTATCAACAGATGTTTACTGATTACTGATTCGACTATTAGTACTTTTTTGAAAGAGTTCATTATCGATCGGGATATGACATAGATCGTTCGGTTGAAGTATAAATAGGCATACTTAAATCGATTACTGTGTGTTTCTTATTTGAGCAGGTAAAAAATAATGAGCGGAGTCGTAATAACCGATATTATGGTCCCTACCAGAATTATTGATGCTACAGTCTTGGGGTCCTGATTATACTTTTCAGCCAGAACAAAATTGAATACAGCGGGCGGCATTGAAGATTCGAGTACAACAACATTGGATGCAAGACCATTTATATTGAAAAGTTTAGCAATAGCTATCCCTAATATGAACCCCATTCCGATTCTCATCCCACCAAATGCTAGAGATTTTTTGAATTGAGAAATGTTGACCTCCGACAATTTGTACCCAAGCGAGAAAATCATCGTTGGGATACTTGCTTCTCCTAGAAGACTCAGAGCTCTTTCCAAATATGCTGGCAAGCTCCAATCTGAAACACTTAAAAGTATTCCTGCAATCGCCGAATAAAGGAGGGGAAGCTTAAATAGCTCAAAGGGACTTTTGTCAAAACTTAATATCATTATTCCCAGGCTGTAATGGAGAACTGTCATCGATACCATATACAGGATTCCAACTTTGAAGCCTTCATTACCAAATGCAAAAAGTAATAATGGTAGACCCATGTTCCCGGTATTGGCAAAGACGAGCGGAGGCAGATAAACCTTAATGGGGAGTCTTCGTGATTTTATGATGAAATACCCCACAACAAGACTGGCAGCTACGATTACGGTTACAGAAAGAAATACCTTTCCGGCTAGAACTACCTCTATCCGATCCTTCGCGAGGGAAGATAGTATTAGTGATGGTGTGGCAATATAAATTACGAAGTCATTAATCGATGTAAGGTTTATCTTTTTTAATTTGCCGAAAAAGTAGCCGATTGAGGTGATAATGAAAACAGGAAGTACAATATTTATGATTGAAGGGATAATTTCAGCAATCCTCAGTCAGACAATTTATAACGAATGGCTGCTTATTCTACCCGATATAGGATTGATCTTATACTCCATTGCCTTCTCAATTTTAGTAAGGACAGAACATTAATTTCGAACACAAATGTTAATACTAAGGGTGGTCACAACTTCGCCGGCGAGTTATCGGTTATACTTAACAAAAGAACAGGTGGGAGAAGGATAGTCGGGTTTATTTACCACTTTATGACTGCTGACGCAAATGTAAATCCGGAACCTATAACGGCGAAAAGGATCAGATCATCCTCTTGAACCCTTCCACTTCTGACCGCTTCATCTAGAGCAATCGGAACAGAAGCCGAAGAGGTATTCCCATACTTGTCTACATTCACAAACAGCTTCTCAGAGGAGAGTTTTAGCCGCTTCCTTACAGCGTCCATAATTCGGTAATTTGCCTGGTGCGGTATAAATAGATCTACCTGCTCCGTGGTTATATCTGCTTTCCTTATGGCCTCCAACGATGCAAACTCCAGCCCCTTTACTCCTTCTTTAAATACGTCATTTCCTTTCATTTTTAAATAGTGCAACCCATTTCGGACGGTCTCCTCGCTTGCTGGAGTACGAGAACCACCGGCAGGAAGGATAATCTTTTCCCAATCGTCCCCATTTGCGCCAAGGAAAATTGATAAAATACCGGATTCTTCTGATTTAGATAACACTGCAGCTCCTGCTCCATCCCCGAAGAGTATGCAGGTTGACCTGTCTTTATAATCCGTGATCCTTGATAACGTTTCTGCTCCTATTACCAGAATGTTTTCCGCATCCCCGGCCTCAATCAGCCCTTTTCCCACTTGTAGGGCATATATAAACCCGGAACACCCGGCTAGAAGATCAAAAGCAAAGGCATTTTTCGCTCCTAGGCGGCTCTGGACAAAACACGAAGTAGCGGGGAATATGTAATCAGGTGTGACAGTTCCCAAGATTATCCCATCAACATCAGCGGGATCTATAGACGCTGACTCAAGTGCTTTTAAAGCAGCTTCATAAGCCATATCAGATGAAGCCACTTGCGGCTCTGCGATTCTTCTTTCGACGATTCCGGTCCTGGTTCTAATCCATTCATCGGAGGTATCGACCATTTTTTCAAAGTCCTGGTTTGAAAGGATCCTTTCGGGTGTATATGAGCCAGTGCCAATTATCTTTACAAAACCCAAATCTACTCATTCCTCCGAGGTATGTTCGAAGGGATATTATCAGGGTAAGCATCGATTTTGTCAAACTAACCTGTAGCCTCAATTATTATGGATTTGATGTACTCCGCATCATTATTGTTTAATGAAACCATTTTTGAATAGCGAATCTTCGTGTCAAAAAAATATATGCAAAAGTGATCTTGCTCCAATAATTTCTTAAGAAGCTCCATATCTTGCTCTGATCCAATCGCGAAAGAGTATTCGAACTGGTAGTGGTTGTGATTACCCTCGAGACAAAAAAGCATAACAATTGTGGGGAATTCCGGTCTTTTTAAAGATTCGAGCTCAAAAGTTATTTTTTCGATTCCTCTAAGTGACTCGATTACATCTTGAGAATGCTTAAAAATGAAGAGGGTTTCGTCGTTAACTGATGCGGTGATGCAACCCGATTCTATTAGCGAGAGTGATATTTCGAGTTCAGGATTCAATACGATCTGTTTTTTATTGTCGGGTTTTGATATTTTGATAGATTTAAGAAAATGGGGTATCAATAGTGTCTCTATTAAATTAATAATTTTCTCAAAATATTAAAATATTATAATATAGTCGGAAGCCTATCATAATGCTATCGCTAATTTCTTGAGTCAACCCTGAAATTAATCCACTGGTCCAAGATAAAAGAGACCCGTGATTAATATAGCTTGACATTTGTGTATAAAATTTATTAATATGATTTTATTAATCGGATAGCGCATTCAACAATATTAGTAACTATTTATAAGGGAGGGGAATATGTATATAATCGTTCTCTTCATAGTGTTTTTGGCTATTTACTTCGCATTTGTAAGAGAGGAGGCGCCCTCACAGGCAACCCAAACTCAAGAAACGAAGGCCCAGACTACAATGGACGAGCCACCGAAGCCCTCGGAACCTCAGGAAGGAATCGATCCCTTCAAGGCTCCTAGTTCATAATTATGAGTTGAGTCGGGATAGGCAGGCTTTGTCCAATAAGTCAAGAATTAGACCTTAGGCCTTTGGCTACTAAATTGGACTTTAGGATTAAACAATTACCTCTTTTTTAGTCTTCATAAGAAGCCAAAGGAAAAAAACCCCTCCCAAAGAGGCTGTGATTATTCCAACTGGAATTTCAACAGGCGAAATAATTGTTCTTGATATAGTATCCATAACTGTCAGGAATGATGCTCCAAGAAGAAAGGAGCATGGGATGATTATGCGATTGTCTACCCCTAGGATCATTCTTAGAATGTGAGGAATTATTAAACCGACAAACCCGATAGGGCCCGTAACTGAGATGACGGCACTAGCCGCAAGCGATGTCGCGAAGTAGATTTTCTTTTCCATCATGTCGACATTTACTCCCAGAGAAGATGCTACATCGTCGCCTAGTGAAAATAAATTCATGTCTTTTGTCATTGAAAGAAGGATCAAACAACCCGGGATAACAAAGAAAAGGCTTTTCCAGACGGTATCAAACCCAACGATATCTAAGCTTCCCATAATCCATCTCATTGTCTGTAATGGCTGAGTAAGGTCTGAGAAGAATTGTAAGAAAAGTATTATCGCTGAATAAAAGAAGTTCACTACTACCCCTGCTAATAAAAGTCTGCCCGTTGCAACGACCCCCCGTACCTTTGATATGGAATAAACGAAGAGAATCGTAAAAATCGAAAAAAGAAAGGAAAAGACAGATACGGCAGAGAAGCCAAGGATTCCATTTGCCAGGCCAATTCGTATGGCAAGAAGCGCCCCGAGAGAAGCCCCCCCTGATACCCCGAGCGTGAACGGAGAGGCCAGCGGATTCCTGAAGAGTGCCTGTAGCCCGGCACCCGCTAGGGCAAGGGTTCCACCCGCAATGGATGCCATGAGAATCCGGGGAATTCTGATCTTGAAATAGATCGTTTTTGCGAGTTCGTCACCGGAAAGTATGGCACTAATCGGATTTATATCATATGTTCCTATGAATATGCTGGTGAGTGAGATTATGATCCAGAGCAAAATTAGTGAGCCTAATGAGAATATGAGTTTTTTTCTGGCTTGCATGTCATATGTTAGTTATACTCACGGTAAAGTAGGAGCGGCCCCTCGGGTCGTCTCTGCTGGAAATACGAATATCTTTCCGTCTTCTTTTCTTACCGTTACACCAATATTATAGGCTTTACTCAGGATTTCATCGGTCAGTACTTGATCACATTCGCCCTCGGCAAGTATCTCTCCGTCTTTCAAAATTATCAATCTATCAAAATAAAATAATCCGGAGAATACATCATGTGTGGCGGCAATTATAGAGATATTCCTTTCGTTTTTGAGCTTTAATAGAAGTCTTAATATCTCAGTTTTGTGTTTCACATCGAGAAAAGTCGCTGGCTCATCAAGAATCATTAATTCGGGCTCCTGAGCGAGGGCGCGAGCAAAGGAAGTGAGCTGTTTTTCTCCACCTGAAATCTCGCTGACCAACCGGTCCTGGAGATGGGTTATTCCCACAGTCTCCATCGCCTGAAATGCTATTTCGTTGTCTTTATCATTTTCAAACTCAAATCTTCCCAGATATGGAGCCCTACCCATTTTTATTATTTCAGAGACTGTAAAAGGAAAACCAAATGCTGGACTCTGGGGTACATATGCGATTCTTTTAGATATCTCCCTTTTAGGTAAATATTTCAGCTCCCTGCCCTTATAAAGTATTTTCCCGTGCTTCGTGCTCAAAATGCCGGTCAAAACCTTCAGTAGGGTTGACTTCCCAACACCGTTAGCCCCGAGGAGTCCGACGATTGTCCCTTTGGCGATAGATAGATTGACCCCTTTGATGACCTCTACCCCATCATAGGAGAAACGGATATCCCTTCCTTCAATTATCTTTTCCATACTATGGTTATGGTTGCAACGAACACTCTAACTCTTGAATCTGGAAAACAAGAGTCAGTAGTCAGAATTCGGAATTTTCTTGCTTCTATATTCTGTATTCTGGCTTCTTGTATTCTTTCTCAATGCTTTTGTACCTTGGTGGCTCCGTGATATCTTTCGAAAACCTCAGGATGTAGAATATGAGCCAAAATATGAGCTCCTTCAATTATTCTTTGACTCGGACGGAGCAATTCCGAGCTCGATACGATATGGACTTCGTTGTTTTTAATGGCCGAAATTTCCTTGAGAGTGCTCCATGTTTCTCTAGTTGAGTCTCTGTTGTCTGTTTTATCGTAGGTTATCTCAATTATTACCTCGGGATCAAACGAAAGGATGGCATCTTTTGCAATCTTAAGCGCAAACCTATTGCTTTCTACTACGTTTTCTCCACCTGCGAGATTTATTAATTCGTTTATATAGTTGTCCCTTCCGATTACATAAATATCCTCGAGTGTCCCCGGGTTCCGGCCTACAATGAATAAAACCCTTTTCTTGGAAAGCTTTGAGGTCTTTGACCTCATCTCTTCGAATTTTGAACGAATTTTAGCTGCAAGGTTCTCTGCCTCCTTCTCCTTTTGCAAGATCTTGCCTAGCTGAAGAATCGAATTCTGTATATCTTTAATCGAGTTATTGCTATCAACGGAGAGCGTGTTTAAGCCTAACTTTCTTATATTATCTCCGAATATACTGTCCTGATCTTTCATAAAGATGACCAAGTCAGGTTTCAGATTGACAATTGCTTCCAGGTTTGGATTTACCCATCCGCCGACCTTTGGAATAGTCTTCGCTTCTGGTGGGAAGTCTGAATACATTGTTACACCTACGATTTTATCCCAGGCTCCTAGTCCATATATAATCTCGGTGACATTCGGCGAAAGCGAAACTATACGTTGAGGGGGTCTGTCGGAATTAGCGTAAATAGTTGTACAAGAGACTATTAATATTGAAAGTAGTGTGAAGTAGGTTCTTATCACTAATTTCATTTATCATCCCAAGTTTAACTCGAAATAATAGTGATTCCTTAGATTCAGGACTGAGTTATTTGGAAAATCGAATTCACACGCTTCTGGGTGAATTATCTTTGCCAATATCTCAAGTCCGTCCACTATTCTGGGTCCCGACCTCGAAAAGTATGAATTTGCATCAACCAGGTATACATGCCCCCTTCTTGAAGCAGGGATTTGGTTCCAATATGTATGAGAAGTCACGATATCAATCTCCTTGAGTGTATCCTCAATATTGAAGCCGCAAGGCATTACTACAATAATTTGTGGTGCAAAGTCGAAGATATCATCCCAAGATACTTTAAATGATGGCTCCCCAGGTTTTCCAATTCCATTGTCCCCGCCTGCAAGCTGAACCATTTCCGGAATCCAATGACCTGCCGCATATGGAGGATCAAGCCATTCCATGCAGAACACCCTTGGTCTATCCCTATCACCAGAGAAGAGGGATTCAATCCTATGGATTCTCGATTTTAGTTTTTCTACAAGTTCATCCGCACGATCCTTTGTGTCGGTTGCATCTCCGATTTTCAGTATTGTATCGAGTATTTGGCCAATTGTGCTTGGTTCCAAGGAAATTACATCCGGAGTGCGACCTAAGGCTTTCACCGATTCTACTACTTCATTTCCTGAGACGGCACATACTTCGCACAATCCTTGAGTAAGGATTATATCAGGGTTTGCAACTTTCAATGCCTCAATGTCTATGAGATAGGTGCTTTTACCCTCATTCCGATTTTTGATGATTAAATCATCTATTTCTCGACTTGATAGCGTTTCCGGATTGATAAAACTAATTATGACCTTAGATTTGTCCCTCACTTCCGGAGGATAGTCGCATTCGTGTGTAACGCCTACTAAGTTTTCACCCAACCCTAACGCACAGACAATCTCGGTTGTGCTTGGAAGAAATGAACAAATACGCATCATACTGATCACCTTTATTTGTCAATTGCGGGCACTTCGACCGTACAGGCTTTGGCAAAGCAATCTCCGTACAATTATGAGGCATTCCTTCATGACCAGATTGCTTGCAAGGACCTAGTTTACTCCATTACTCAGCCCTTCCTCAATTAAATATATCTTTAATGACTTTCGAGCTACTTGCAAGGCTTCATCACCGCGGTGGAAGTATTGAAGCTGTATTAATTGAACCCAGGCTGAAGCTCGTGTTAACAGTAGTTGTAAAGAAAACATCTGCTCCCTGAAAATCGATTCCCGAAGATCCGGATCTGATTGCAATTGATTGTACCCCTTCCAATAATGATGATGAAGAACCCGCTGGAAATGGAGCTATGAATGGAAATGGATTAAGAACGGTTTGATTACCTGAACTATCAAATACTGCAACCTGGTCGTTATCAAAAATGGATGCAAAGCCGATTCCATCTTGGTTTATTTCAATGTCCCCAATCAAATTTAGACTCGAAAGGTCGGTAAGCACAATTGGGTTGTTTGTACCGTTAATAACGGTATTATTTTCTAAATCGACTTTAAGCATAGCTCCAACAATTCCGAGTCCCATATATCCGAATCTCTCATCCGGGGTAGGTGCGATTTTATTGGGTAAACACACCTTGGGGTTTCCTTCACTCAAAGGAATATTGATCGTATCGATGATGTCATCTAGTTGCGGATCTATGATATCAATCGAGGGAGGAAGATCAAAATCGCAGAAGAATTCGGAAAAGTCCGGGCTAGAACTGATGTCACCCGCATTTACCACGTAAATATTGTCGTTGATTATTGTCATTCCACCTGTATTTGCCCCGGACGCAGGAAATTGATCGATAAATTGGTTTGTTTCAGCATCAATAACCGATATGAAACCAGGGCCTTGCGGCTCAAAGTTCTCGTCGAGGTTGTTGTTGGAGACATATACTTTACCGTTTGCGATGGCAACGTCCGAAGGATCTTCGAACCCTGATGCAACAAGTCTTACTTCCTGGCAGGGTGGGAAATTATTACCCATGCCGGTATTAGCTATTATTAGCTCACACTGACGTGTTTGCACATTTACCATGGCGACACTTTGACCAATATTGTTTACCACGTACGCATGTGTATCGTCCAAAAATGCCATTGAGACGGGATCAGAGTTAGGGGGTACATCGATATTACCTATCTTTATTGGTGGATTCTGCTCTAGGTCGAAGATTTCGATGGTATTTAAGAAAGTAAGTACATAAGCCCTATTGCCTCGAATTACAAGGTTTGTCGGAGCGCTGAGAAATCTTTCTATATTTCTTGTTACCGCTTGTGATAGCAGTGTGACTCCAATATCAGTGTCTTCTACAACAACGCCGTTATCTGTCACCAAAACATTGAAGCTATCATTTGTATTACCCATAAAGGTCGGGTCGAAGCTTCCATCATGCTCTCCAACGGTAACCTGAGTCTCGTCGGTGTTAATGTTAGTTACTTCTACGAGACTACCTGGCGGGACTGCACCGGTTGTGCCGCCCACCTTGATGGTTTGATTTGATCCGCTTCTTTCCGCCACGGCAATGATGCTGCCGGTTGGAACAAATCCGCCCCCTTCTTCGCCACCTGTATCATTACATCCCACGACTGGTACCCCCAAGATAATAAAAATAAAAATGCTCTTAAATATTCTCATGACTAATCCCTCCTTATTTTTTTCCACGAATTAACACGAATCTACACGAATGTGGTTGTTCTCTTGTAGCGGAATCCTTCAGGATTCCATTTCCATAATATCTTTTTAACTTCTTCGTATTCGAGTTCATTTGTGTCAATTTGTGGCTAAATTCTTATCTTAAAAATTAATTCCGGCTTTTAGAAACACTGTCCTCCCCGGCAGTGGGAAGTCCAGTGCATCTCGCACATCCAGGTTATTAAATAGGTTTTTTACCTCAACCGTCAGAAACAGCTTCCACCATTCGGCTGTTCCGCCAACGTCAAATGTAGTCCTCGCATCGGTGGTAGGCGAATCCGGAAAGAGAGAAAGAGGGATTTTATCGACGTAGTGTGTTTCCCAAAATAGCTTCAAAAATCTATGTGATAATACCAATCTGAGATCAAATTTGTTTCTCGGTCTTCCAGGTAATTGGGCTCCCGTGTCTTCGAGCTCACCGTCTAGAAATGTGTATCCTCCGAACAGTTCTATGAAATCGAATGGCCTTACGACCAGACTTGTTTCGATTCCTTGCTCTTTTGCATTTCCGACATTAAGTGGCTCTATCCTTTGAGCGCTGACGAATACAAATAGAATCAGGTCATCTATTTTGTCTCTGAAGTAGTTAATTTCGAAACCAATCCTCGGGTGCGAAAAAATAAGACCAAAATCAAAGTCAAAAGAGGTTTCGGGCTTCAGGTTAGGGTTACCGCCGATGAACCCTTCTTCTGGGAAGAAGAGTTCACCAAAACTGGGGGCCCTAAAGGACTTTCCTATGTTTCCTTTTAGGGAAATATAGTTAATTGGATTAAGAATTACACCTAGCTTTGGTGAAAACCCGTCTTCTGTTGTGCTGGTCTCAGCAGAGGTCCTGTAAAGGTCGTATCTCACCAGAGGGTTTATCAGTATCAAGTCTTCAAGGAGGCTAATTTCATCGCTCACGAAAAGACTGTATGTAAATCTGTCGGGATTACCAAAATCTTCGTTTCTTAAAATATCTCCCCTGAAGTCGGCGGCGATTGTTACGAGCTGGCTGAAGGGGGCATACCACGTGAACCTTGGGTTTGCTCCGAAAGTGAAAATTTTGCTCAGCGTGTCAATGGGAGGACCGATGGTCGGGTCCGGGTTTTTGAACTTGAGATTATCGAAACGATTGTACAGTATCAAATCAAGGTCAATATCAGGTTTCAGAAAGCCCGCCTTTGAAATATTAACGCCAGTCAGGTTCCTTATGTCTTTTTGGTTCGCGTTGGGTTGCTGAAATTCTCCGAGTCCGGGAACCCCCCTGTCGTCGTAGAAGAATTCATTTAGAAATCCGACCTTCCAGCCATTCAGATCATAATCAACCTTTCCCAAAAAACTCTCGGAGTGAAATTCGTTATTTATTCTTTTAACGCTCAGGTCATTTATTGATTTAAATTCGAAATCACCATTGCTCTGGGCGTGTGTATACGATAGAAAGTATCCAAGATTCCCAATTTTTTGCGCTCTTGACGCATTTATCAACAGAGTTTCAAATGAGCCATAGGTAGCCGATAGAGAAGTAAATGGTTGATCTGTTTTCTTTGTAACGATATTTACAACCCCGCCGATAGCGTCTGAACCTGCAAGGGCTGATGCGCCGCCCCTTATGATTTCAAATTTATCGACGTAATCTACGGGTATTGTAGATAGGTCAACACCTCCCCCAAGCGGGTTGTTCAGTCTGATACCATCTAATAGAATAACCACCTGGTCATTTGAGGAGCCTCTGATTGAGAGTGTTTTAAGCTGTCCGAATCCTCCAAAATCCCTGACAACCACTCCTGGAGAAAAGGATAGGATTTCGGGAGTTGTGTTGTATTCACCTCTGAAATCCTCGAGCTCGAGTATAGTTGAGAATGCCGAGGGGTAGTTTAACGGTGGCGAGATGGGAGCTTCTTCAACAATTACAGGTTCAAGGACCTTCTCTTGCTGGGCAAAGCCCTTGGTATAGATTAAAAGGAAAAATAAAACAACTGCCGTTTTCACGAAGCCCCCTGCTCTTCAGTATTGGAGGCAGGGGATGATTTTAATTTAGAAGTCATTTACTTTTATCCCCTCGATAAAAAGTAAATCAAGGTTTCAGAGGCAGGTCTTCTGGCTTGAAGCTTATTAACCTTTGCGCCTTCCCAGAATCGCTTAGGAGTTCCAGTGGCAACGTGCAAAGGCTTCTAGGCTACTTACAGCAGCGGGGCTGCACCGGATTCTCACCGGATTTCCCTTTTAAGCCTAGCCGGCACCTAAGAATCTTAGATTTTTAAAGACCAAGAAATTCTTATACCACATAATAGACTCTGCGTAAATAAAGTCAAGGGGTGGTTTTGATTCCAGATTGGGCCAGGAATAAGACCGCTTGGCATAAACCGAGTCGAGCATTAATACGAATGGGGCCGGAGAGTTACTTTGATTACATGACCAGTTTCAATGCGGGGTAAGAAAACCCCGCCTATCCAAAGACGATTTGTAAAGAGCCGATCACCCTGAGTCCTGAGTCTATCGAAGGATCGAAGGGTGAATCCTGTGGTTCATTTTCTTGGAAGTGCTTAGGCAAGTGCGGGAATGACCTCTTTCCCGAACAACTCTATGCATTTTGAAATCGCAGCTTGATTTGCCTGTGGGAATATCATCCTACAGGCAATATAATTGATGCCGATTTCTTCTTTATAACGGTTGATTTCTTGAATGGACTCGTCAGGAGTTCCAATAATGAACCTTTCTTCCTCAAGATGGTCAAACAGCGGGTCATCAAGACCTGTGAGTTGCTTCCCTCTTACATACATCTTTACACCTAAGGTGAAATAGTACTTATACATATCAATGATGTATTTGTTACCACCCTGTTTGGCCTTTTCGCTGTCACTGTGCAGGTAGGTTTCCCGTATCAGTATGTGTTCAATGCCATCCGGATTCTTCCCCGCTTCTGTAGCGCCTTCATTGTAGAAGCTCAAAGTATCTCTTACCATCTGCATGGTTCTTCCGGGGCCGATAAGGAGAGGGTAACCCATTCTACCTGCCCGCTTAATTCCCGGCTTTTCGAATGCTCCAATGTAAATTGGGATATGGGGTTGTTGAATGGGTTTTGGAGTCACATTCAGGTTGGTATATTTATATCGCTTTCCTTCGAAGGAGAAATTCTCTTCAGTCCATGCTTTAACTATTACATCTATTCCCTCTTCCATTCTTGACGGTCTTTGCTTCATTGGAACGCAAAGTCCATCGAATTCCTCTTTCCGGTATCCTAAGACGACGCCGAGGTTAAATCTTCCATTTGATATGTTATCGACAAGCGCAGCATCCTCAGCCACCCTTATTGGATCGTGCAGTGGTAGAATAACGCCTGCGGAACCGATTCGTATACGGCTTGTAACCGCGGCCATTGCTGACGCTATTATCGGTGGATAGGGACAATAGCCATCAGGGAGAAAGTGATGTTCTGATATCCACGCAGAATCGAAGTTTGCCATCTCTGCAAGTTTTACCTGCTCAAGCGTTCGTCTATAGAGTTCCGCAGTAGAGACGGGATTATCTTTATGTGTCTGCATTGTAAAAAGTCCCACTCCAAATTTCATTTCGTTCCTCCGTGTTAAGAAAAATTAACCTACAAATGATGTCTTTAATCCTTGATGATTTGCGAACTCTTTTTGTCTCTTATCCGATGTGACAAAAGTCAGATCTATTTCAGTGTTATCCTTAAATATCAAGGCTGATGCTATGTGGATAGAATCTAGTGTTCTAGAATCAGATTGAAGAGCAACTGACTCAGCCCTAAGTAAGATTTCATCAGTCAACCTCAAAATCTCAATGTACTCAGTATCCTCTTTAATCCGGTTTACAAGCCTATCAAAATCCTTATCACCTATCTCTCCTCGTTTCCTCTTTCTGGAAAGGCTGGAAAAACACTCAATTATTAATATTGCTGAGGAAAGGATTCTACTTTTTCTCACAAGATTCCTCGCTACTTGAGACCCTTTCTCTCTCACGAAAAGCTTTAGATATGTGCTGGTATCTAGATAAACCCACGGAAGATTCATCGTATGATTTCTTGACTAGGCTTATAGTAACCGAGACTAAGGCAAGTCTAAAACCTTTCCGTTCGTTCTTCTATTACAATTTGTGAAATAGGCTTGCCACTAATAGTAATTAGATTATGAAGTGGGAATCTACCCCTTTTGCCACGCTTTAGTATCCCTTCTTCTTCTAAAACTTTTATTCTTTGAGTCTCCTTCTCACCTTCTGCCTGAGGAATCGGTTTTATAATAGCAATAGGGTTACCCCTCTCGGTCAATATAACCTCCTTGCCATTTTTAACCATCTTCAGATACTTGGAAAAGTGTAAGTTTGCTTCTCTTAATCCAATTTTTGTCAATATTCGACCCCAGTTGTAGTTATGTCACTACATTTTATCATAATTCATTTATTATATCAAAAATCTAATTTGTACTTTGCATATAGACTTTTTGAAATTCATCAGCAAATTCCTCAAAGCTTGTGGGAGTTGTATTTTCTGGGGTTCTTGGAGTGTGTTTTCCAATGATGCCCTCGTTCATTGATTTTATTAATTCAATCATCTGAGTACTTACAATTAGACTGACGCCTGCGGAGATTGCACCCTTCTGGGCGTCCTCATACGAAAGCTGCACATACCTCAAATCGGGTTTGTTAATCCTCTCCGCAATAATTCTTGTAGCTTCTTCGAAAGATAGGTCCCTTTCTCCGCGTAATTCCCTTACTATTTTTCCGGAGAAATTACGTTCTAGCATGAATTGTGCTGCCACAGCAGCAATATCATTTGTAGATACCATAGGAAACTTGAGATCAGGCTTGAATGCGGTTGCAATTAGTCCATTAGTTTTCACCATATCCATGTATCGAAGAAAATTGTCCATGAAGTACGCGGGTCTTAAATGAACTATATTCACATCGTCGAGTTTATTGAGCCTTTGCTCCTGATCGTATAAACCCTTTACTGGCCCGTTTTTATCTGGTCTGTATGCGCTTAAGCTGCTTAGATTTACAACGTACTTGACGCCAGAATCTCGAATGGCTTTCGCGATGCTCTCTCCAATCTTGTTGTCTTGAGCTCGTAAGTCATTTACAGAGTTATCACGGGGGATCATAACATATACAGCCTTTGCTCCAGTAAACGAAGCTGTCAAAAAATCTGGATCTGATGCATCGCCAATAAAAGCATCGGCTCCCATATCTATGAATGTTTGCAGCCCGTCTCTCGATCTGCCAAGCACCCTTACACTTTCCTTATGATCCAGGAGGTTTTGGGTTATTTTGCAGCCTGTATTTCCTGATGCTCCCATAATGGCAAACATGATAAGTGAAGTATAACATTGCTCTTATTTTCTTCTTTTTTTTTAAAAAGGTAACGAGTCCCTTGTCTAAATTAATAATCATATCCGGGTAGGCAACGAGTCTTGCTCGTTGCACAACAACGCACTTTGGGAAGCATAACATATAAGGTAACGAGTCCCTTCGGCATTGCTCAGGGCAGGCTTGCTCGTGACAAAAAAGGTAATGACTGGGGAGACTGTCTTTTCGTATGCTTATACGCTGCAGCTTTCTGCAGGGTTAATCATCTTCTATCTATTATTTAGTTGTTTTCTTTCGTTGTCTTGATACTGAAACGAGTTCAGCACAGGTACAAAGAAACAAAAATCAAGGCTGTCCAAAAACGCTCGCGTATCGAGCGAATGCGAGATATCTATTACATTAATTAGTTCTCTCAGTTACTTTGTTCTTTCGAGATGACACTAATGATTGTCATTTTTTTAACGTCTCCGTTTCTGATTTTTTTAACGCAATTTTTGGAAGGCCGATTTAACAAGTGAATTCGTTGACGTTTGCTATAAGCTGTCCGCGTTTCCTGCCGCGTAGATTTGGAGGACTAAAGTCCTCCGCAAGTGCGCCTGAGATGGCACGTAATCAGAGCGGTGAGAGTCCGCTTCAAGCATACGTTCTCCGGCTTGTAGCCAACTGTAACTGCGTTACCGTAAGGTAGGGTGGGAAGCAACAGAAGGCGAACGGTTAGTCCGTAACGTTTAGTGAACTCGATTCGGCTTCATAAATCGGCGAGCCTGCTAGCGAATGGCGAAGCCCAGACCCTGAATAGAACAGGGGAGTCCACCACGCTGAGGAGTAACGTGCTAAAGCGATGGTGGAGGTTATGGGGTGGTTGGAGGCGGAATGACTGGAAGGTTTTGTGCAGGAATCAGGGATATCCATACGCCGAAATGGTGCGGTGTATGGAAGTCAGAGCCTTCATGGTAGCGATGAAGTCCCGCAATGGGGATGGAGCGAAGGGAGGCAGGAAGATAGATGGAAGAAGGGCAAACAGGAATGAAACGAACCCTGGCGTCAGTGGGCGGTCCATGCGGATTTGCGGGATTTCGTGACTGGTGTGTACCTAATGTCAAGAGACTACAGAGCATAGTGGATTATGCGATGGCCAATCCTTCGATAGATCCGACATTTGGTGCGACTCAGTCATCCGGCTACTGGTCGTCTACTACAGTCGCCAACGGTACTAACCTCGCATGGCTCGTCAGTTTCAGCAGTGGCGACGTGCTCAACTTCAGTAAGAGCACCAATCTCTTTGCCCGCGCTGTACGTCCATGCTCGTGATTGGTCATTTGATCATTTGACTCCAATATCTCCTCCCCCAACGTGTTGGGGGAGGATTAAGGTGGGGGGTCAAACCTCGTCACAATCCAATTCGTTAGCAATCACCTCCGTTACAATTTCAATATCCCTCAACACCTCATTATTCCAAAATCTTATTACCTTAAATTCCCTTTCTTCCAGCCACTCATTCCTTTTTGCATCATAAAACCTCTTTTCATCGTGTTGTCCTCCATCCACTTCTACAATTAATCGCTTCTCTATACAAACGAAATCAACGATGAATGGCCCTAAGGGATGCTGTCTCCTAAATTTATACCCGCCGATCTGACGAAGACGGAGATGAGCCCACAGTTTTCTTTCTGCTTCCGTAGGATTTTTTCTCAAATTCCTTGCTCTGTTAACAAGCATTTGTTAACCCCCATCCTAACCTTCCTGTATGGACCGGGGACATAGGTAACAGGTGTTCGGAGACATAGGTAACACTTTTTGTATATTAATGGATGCTTATTTGAAAAGGAGGCAGCCATGGGATGGAATAAAGTTACTATTATGTCTCAGAGAATCGAATTTATTACATTGGCTTTGCAACAAGA
>JBAUII010000095.1:0-15973 GCA_049682815.1 Thermodesulfobacteriota bacterium
TTAAAAGTCATATTTCTCAAGGTAAACCGGGATCTCAGAAAGAAGAACAATGACGACATAAAAAAAATAGGTGAGAAAACATCTGAGCAGATATTATGGAATGGGGAATTCCACCAGTTGACAAACTCACAAGTAGAGGCCAACTTTGCAGATGATCGGACCTATTTTTTCAATGGAGAGCCAATTGATGAACAATATCATCTGGGATATGATCTGGCGGTTACAAAGAGATATCCTGTTGAGGCTGCCAATGATGGGGTGGTTGTGTTCGCTGGCGATCTTGGAATATATGGTAACACAGTAATATTGGATCATGGAATGGGTATTTCAACGCTATACGGTCACTTAAGCTCTATCGATGTGAATGTGGATGATGTCGTAAAGAAGAAACAGATAGTTGGAAAAACCGGGGAAACGGGTCTTGCTGCCGGGGACCACTTACACTATGGTGTTTACGTAAATGGGGTTCCTGTGCGTCCAATCGAATGGTGGGATCAGAAATGGATAAACGACAATATTCTGAAAAAAATTAAGGAGGCCGAGGCAGAGTTTAAGACTACCAAGAGAGCCGATGGTTCACCGCCAAGCGACGTTTCACAAGAAAAAGAAGTGAAAGAATAAAATTGATCATATACGGAAAGAATCCGGTAAGGGAGTTCCTTGCGCAGCCCTCGTCGAACATTTTGGAAGTGTTTATATCTTCCGAAATAAAAAGGGCTGATATTAGTGACCTTCTAAAGCTTGCCGAGGGACGTGGTGTAAAGATCACGTACCTTTCGCGTGAATCCCTTTCAAAAACTGCGAGAACAGACTCCCATCAAGGCGTTGCGGCAAGGCTGTCAGACTATGCTTATGCCGCAGTCTCCGAGATATCACGCAAGGCAAAAGAGAGGGGAGAGAGCCTGTTGGTTGTCATACTAGATCATTTAGAGGATCCGCAAAATTTCGGAGCCATAATAAGGAGTGTATATGTTCTGGGTGGGCATGGAATAATTATCCCGAAGGATAGATCCGTCTCTGTAACTCCAGCGGTTGTTAAGACCTCAGCCGGAACGGCGAGCGCTGTATCAATTTCAATGGTTACCAATATTGTTAGGGTTATAACCGAGTTAAAGAAAAGTGGGATTTGGATTGTAGGAGCCGATCCTTCAGCAGATAAATCAATCAACGATCAGGATCTTCTCGGATTGGATATAGCATTGGTTATAGGGAGCGAGGGAAAAGGATTAAAGCGATTGGTCAGGGAGGAGTGCGATTTTCTTGTTTCAATTCCTACAATTGGAGCGTCATCTCTCAATGCCTCTGTTGCGGCGGGCATAATGATTTATGAAATACAAAGGCAGAGAAAAAGAAAATGAATCATACCCTTATTCATATGCGGAGTGTCAATCTGAAATTCTTAACAATATCTACTAACCAATCATTTTTTTAAATTCCTCCTCGTCTATGGTTCTTATTCCAAATGACTTTGCGGATTCCAATTTAGAACCGGGATCTTTCCCTACAATAACATAGGAGGTCTTTTTAGACACCGATGATGTAACACTTCCCCCCTGTTGTTCGATCAACTTTTTTGCCTCGTCCCTTGTAAAATTCTCCAGTGCGCCTGTCAGGACGAATGTGAGTCCGGCAAGCCTGTCCCCCTTTTTTATGGGTGGCGTGTATTCTATATTGACACCGGAGGCCAAAATTTTATTTAGCGTCTTCCTGTTTTTCGGCTCACGAAAAAAGTTGACGATACTCCTTGCCACCTCAGGCCCTACCGACGGAATCTCCATAAGCCTCTCTTCCGTACTACCCAGGAGATCATCTAAACTATTTAGGTTTTCGGCAAGGATCTCGGCCATTCTTTCACCGACATGGCGAATACTGAGGGCGACTACAAACCTGCCGAATGTAATATTTTTGTTCTTTTCAATCTCTTCTACAAGGTTTGACGCGGACTTTTCTGCGAATCTTTCAAGACCGACCAGATCCTCTTTCTTCAAATAAAAGACATCAGCCGGGTCCTTTATCAATCCTTCCTGCATCAATTGGATAACTATCTTTTCGCCCAGACCCCTTATGTCAAATGCCCTTCTGGAAGCAAGATGTTCTACCCTTCCCTTGGTCTGAGCAGGGCATGAAAGGCTCGGACAGTAGTAATAAGCGCCATCCCTCTCAAGTCCTGTTCCGCAGGAAGGGCAGACCCGCGGCATATTGAAGATCCTTTCCTCTCCGGTTCTCTTCTCCGGAATCGCTTTTACAATCTGTGGGATCACGTCTCCCGCCCTCTCTATTAGCACGGTGTCTCCTATTCTAATATCTTTTTGTCTTAATACGTCCTCTGTATGGAGGGAGGCGTTTCTGATTGTCACGCCACCAATCTTCACCGGTTCCACCTTGGCAAGCGGTGTTATGAGGCCCATTCTTCCTACCTGCACAATAATGTCATGAACCCTCGTTGTTGCCTGACGCGGCTTGAATTTATAAGCAATGCTCCACCTCGGAAATTTCGCGGTCGTGCCCAGCTCCCTCTGAAACCGTCTGTCGTTTACCTTTATTACAATCCCGTCGGCTTCATAGGGGAGTTCATTTCTGATTTGTTCCATTTCGTGTCGATATGAAATTGCTTCATCTATGTCCTTGCACAGCTTAAAGCGTTTCTCCGATCTGAAACCCCAGTCATGAATCTTATTTATGATTCCCCACTCGGTTTTAAAATCATATCCCACCACTTGGCCTATTCCCCATGGATGGAAATCGAGTGGCCTACTCGCCGTGATGCTCGAATCTAGCTGTCTGAGAGAACCAGATGCGGCGTTTCTAGGATTTGCAAAGACCGGTTCGCCTTCCTCTTCGAGCTCTTTATTTAATTTTTTGAACGATTCCTTATTTATTATTACCTCTCCTCTTACCTCTAAACTTTCCGGAATTCCGTTATGTGACTTAAGCCTCAACGGTATGGACTTTATTGTTTTAATGTTTACGGTTACTTCCTCACCGATTTTTCCATCGCCTCTGGTCGCGGCCTGAACCAGGATCCCGTTCTCATATTTCAGAGATACCGAAACCCCGTCGAACTTTGGCTCGACCACGTATTCAATATCGTATGATATTTCAAGAATTTTCTTCACACGTTTATTAAATTCATAAGCTCCCTTATCGTCTGTTATGTTATCAATGCTCATCATTGGAATTATATGCTCAACTGACTTGAAGTCCGCTGCCACGTACCCGCCTATATGATGCGTAGGGGAATCCGGTGTGATCAGTTCCGGATAAAGAGACTCAAGGCTTTTTAACTCTTCCATGAGCATGTCAAACTCGGCATCGGAGATCTCGGGATTGTTTTCAACATAATAAAGGTAATTGTGCCGATCTATTTCTGGACGAAGTTTATTTATCGTTTTTGCGGCCTGTTCTTTTGAAATTTTTTTAATTTTTTCTTCCATTGGTTGTATTTGAAAATGAGTTATCCGATGCGGTGTATTTAATTACTTTGCGTTTTTAAGAATTTTGAAAGTTCTTTAAATCCCATCGTATTAATGATGTCTTTCTTCATGGCCCAACCCCGTCGGGCAGTGGCCACACCGAGCTTCATGAATGTTAAATGGTTAGAGTGATGCGAGTCTGTGCCGATTACCAATTTAGTATTCATATCGATCGCTTGTCTGATATTGACGTCCTTCAAATCCAATCTCAGATAATGAGAATTTACCTCGATTCCCTTTCCGAATTCCTTCGCCGTCTTAAACACCTCCTCCAGATCTACATCATAGGGATCACGTTCCCCTATCAGCCTCCCGGTGGGATGAGCGAGAATATGAACAAACGGATTTTTCAGGGCATTCACGATACGCTTAGTCATCTTCGCACGCTCCATTTTGAAGCCTGAATGAACCGCAGCAATGACTACATCCAAGTCCCTAAGCACGGAATCGGGATAATCAAGAGACCCATCGCTTAAAATATCTACCTCAGAACCCATGAGTATTCGAATTCCCTTTACCTTCTTGCGCACAGATTCAAGTTCGTCTCTCTTCTCATAGAGCCTTTCTATTGAAAGTCCATTAGCAATCCTTGCCGAAGGAGAGTGGTCTGTGATTGCGATATATTCATAGCCCAACCTCTTAGCCGTCAGAGCCATCTCCTCAATACTGCCATTGCCGTCGCTCCAGTTTGAGTGTACGTGTAGATCGCCCTTGATATCCTGAAGCTCTAATAGGGTCGGCAGCCTTCCCCGGAGTGCTGCTTCGATTTCGCCCCTGTCCTCACGCATTTCAGGCTCTATAAATGGGAGGCCCAGCTTCTCGTAGACATCCACTTCCGTTTCACCTGCTATTTTCTTGTTCCCATGAAACAAACCATACTCATTTATTTTTAATCCCTTTTTAACCGCTATTGTCCTGACTTTAACATTGTGTGCTTGAGACCCTGTGAAGTATTGAAGAGCGGCACCATAGGATTCCGGTCCAACAACCCGTAAATCTACCTGAGTTCCATTACGCAAGATCACGCTACCCTTTGTATCGCCTGATACCAATATATTCTTAACGAATGGCATTTTTGTGAATGATTCTATCACCCGTTTACCATCATCCGATTGGGTTAAGATGTCTATGTCACCTATGGTTTCTCTCATACGTCTGAGGGATCCGGCAAAAATTGCCTTTTCCGCTCCCGGTATCTTATTTACCTCATTTACAATATCCTGTGCTATAGGAAGTGCGATTCCAAGGTTTACTCTCTTCTTACTTTCTTTGAAGATTTGAATCCCACGTTTTATGTCCTCGATCTTCTTCTTACCCATTCCGTGGAGCTTCAGAATTTCTTCACCGTAGATTTCTCGCTCAAGATCCGCTAATTTTTTCACTTTTAGTTCATTAAAGAGTTTGGAAAGCATCTTTGGTCCCAATCCCTGAATTGCAAGAAGATCGACCAGTTCTCGTGGGACCTTTTCATTAAGCTCTTCATTATATTTCATTTTCCCATTTGCTATGTATTCTCTGATTTTCTCGGAAAGATCCTTTCCAATCCCAGGGATTTTCGAAAGCTCGTCCCTTTTAGCTATATCTTTAACGTCTTCTGTAAGTTCTCGTAAATTCCTTGAAGCATTTCTGTATGCCCTTATCTTAAAAGGATTTTCTTCTAAAATTTCTAAAGAATCCGCAATCTTGTCAAAAATATCGGCAATTTCGGTATTTTTAGTCATTCACCACCAATTATATTTTAGCTTGTTTGGAGTACAATGTAGAGCAAATCCTTGAAAAATAATTTCAAATAATGCAGGCAAAAATAATTTGCCTCGTGATAAAGTGATTGTAAACTAAGGTTTTATGATGAATATGGACATAATTGATAAGATTGTAGTCACGAAGGGGGATATCACCGACCTGGAGGTTGACGCAATTGTGAACGCGGCAAATACGGATCTGGTGCTGGGGAGCGGGGTCGCCGGTGCGATACGGAAGAAGGGAGGAGATCGGATTCAAAATGAATGTAACGAAATCGGATCAATTCCGTTGGGTCAGGCGGCAATAACGGGAGCCGGGAACCTTCGTGTGAGATTCGTGATCCATGCAGCGGGAATGCATTTGGGAGGACGGGTGAGTGGGCTGTCACTGAGGGACTGTACTTATAATAGCCTGCTGAGAGCCTCTGAGAAAAATTTGAAAACGATTGCATTTCCCGCGATCGGAACAGGGGTCGGAGGTTTCCCAATGAAAAATTGCGCGCAGGTAATGGTTGATACTGTCTCAGAGTTTCTTCAGAATAAACGTAGTCCGATAGAGAGGGTGTACTTCGTCCTATTTGACGACGAGTCTTTTGATGCTTTTGACCTTTACTTGAAGTCGAAACTTGCCAATTGAATTTAGACACCGAATGAATACCGAGAGTCATGATTTGATATTTATACAGTTTTTTGATGCTCCCCGGTTCGCATACCCGACTTTTCCGGCGGAGAAATGGGATGATTCATAAAATATTAGGACGCAGATGTAAAAAATTGATTATTACTGAATAATATATGAGTCAGAAATTTGGGGAATTAAAGGATGGATAAGAATACGGTAAAAGAATTAAAAAAAATTGTAAGAAACCGGGACGTTGTTAAGATAGAGAAAGAGCAAAAGTTAGTTCGGGCCGCCGTAATGGTCATACTAAAGGATGGAGGTCCAGGGTACTCTGTTTTATTTATTAAAAGGACAGAAAACGAAGGCGATGTCTTTTCAGGACACATGGCTTTTCCCGGGGGTAAAATGCGGATTGCTGATAAAGATACTCTAGACACTGCAATTCGTGAAACGGTTGAAGAGACAGGCATCGATATAAATAAGAGTGGTACTGTCATTGGGGAATTAGACGACTTTTATCCGAATAATCCAAAGGCTAATCATTATGTTGTGACACCGTATTTATCGCTTTTAGAAGAAGAAGTTGAATTGAAACTGGACGCTGCAGAAGTAGCTGATTCAGTCTGGATACCGATACAACATTTAAATAACCCAAGAAACCAGGAAGTTAGAATCTTGGAAAGGAAGGGGAGAGTATCGGAAGACTTCGTGTTTTATTATAGCGATTACGTAATCTGGGGCATGACAGGTAGGATACTCCATCAATTCCTCTTGCTATTTGGAAAACTTTTTTAGGTTTGGAGAGGACTGAATAAGCGATGAATTCTTTTTGGATGATCCCTGCTAAGCAAATTAAGCTTGCATCTTCACCCGATAGAACTCGATCTGTAAAGCTCGGTGGTGGATTTTCATATTTTATGATGATACACTTTCCATAAAAATAATATGGGACGGTAGAAAGAATGAGGGGTATAAATAAGGTAATTCTTATTGGCAATCTCGGACGTGATCCGGAGCTGAGGTATACGGCAAGCGGTCAGGCCGTGGCTAATTTTACGATTGCTACTACGGAGAGTCGAACTAACAAGGGTGGAGAGAGACAAGACTTTACAGAGTGGCATCGTATAGTAGCGTGGGGGAGACTGGCAGAGATATGCGGCGAATACCTTTCTAAGGGCAGAATGGTATACATAGAAGGCACACTCAGAACAAGGTCTTGGGAAGATAAGGAGGGCAGAAAGAGGTGGACTACAGAGGTCTTGGCCAGAAATATGCAGATGTTGGGTCCTTCCGGTGATAAAGACGAGTCAACCACTGAGGCTGGTGAGGTATTGGCGGGTGATTTTGAAATCGCTGACACTTTTGGTTCCGAGGATGATATCCCGTTTTAGTGTGATCGTACTTATTTAAAGCCGAATATAACTTCCATTTCATTTGAGTTGAGGTTGGATAGTTGGCAATAATGATATGTTGAAAGCTACTGAGATGGCACAAGGAGAATTCAAGAGGATCTCTAAGCCCTGGGGTTATGAAATATGGTGGGCAACTACTGAGAAATATGTAGGAAAGATTCTTCACGTTAATAAAAATCACAGTTTGAGTTATCAGTACCACAAGGTAAAGGATGAAACAATTTACGTTTGCAAAGGTGAAATAATACTCGAGGTGGAGGAGGTCGGAAAACCAAAGGAGATAATAAGACTTCTGTCCGGTGATGCAAGACGAATTACCCCCCTTACCAGGCATCGGATGACCGCAATAGCGGAAAGTGATTTGATTGAAGTGTCAACCCCAGAACTGGACGACTTGGTAAGGCTTGAGGATAAGTATGGGAGGGTTTAGATAGGTCAATTATGTGTGTGGTAGCATTGATTCTTACAGCGGGAAAGGGCAAGAGGATGAAATCCTCCGTTCCGAAGGTACTGCATCCCATATTTGGGCAGCCAATCATAAATTACGTGATTGAGGAAGTAAAAAAGATATCCCCGGAAAAAACAGTTTTAGTGGTGGGGTATGGATCTGACGATGTGAAAAAGGCCCTAAAATCCGATCAGCTGAGTTATGTGAGTCAAACAAGACAGCTTGGCACCGCTCATGCGGTAATGTCGTCTAGACGAGAACTGGATGGGTACGATGGGACTGTAGTTATTTTGTGCGGAGATTCTCCGCTGATACGCCATGAAACACTCAGCAAGTTTATAAACGCACACAAAAAGACTAAATCATTGCTGTCTATACTTACTGCAAAGGTTAGCGACCCATATGGCTATGGAAGAATCATTAGAAATGGCAGGGGCAGGCTTACTGCTATTGTGGAGGAAAGGGATGCGACCCCAGCGCAAAGAAGTCTGAATGAAATTAATTCTGGTATCTATTGTGTTGAAACTGGCTTCTTATGGAAAGCCCTTGATCAGATTGACAAAAAAAATAATCAGAAGGAATTCTATCTGACTGACATAGTCGGCATCGCTTCACATTCTGGAGTAGCAGCGAACGGAGTTAACTTTAACGTTGAAGAGGAAATTATGGCCATTAACAACAGGGTTGAGCTTTCTCATGTCGAAGAACTGATGAGAAGGAGAATAAACGAAAAATTTATGCTTTCGGGGGTTACAATACTTGATCCGGAACAAACATATATTTCTCCACAAGTATCTATTGGCAATGATACCGTGATCTATCCGCAGTCATTTATCTATGGAAAAACGAAAGTAGGAAAGAGATGTAAAATAGGACCGTCGGTGTGGATTGAAGATACCGAAATTAAAAATGACTCCACGATAAAATTCTCGTCTTACATAGAAAAGGCTCTCATAGGAGCAAATGTCATTATAGGCCCGTTTGCACATCTACGGCCTTATTCAGAACTGATGGATGGCGCAAAAATCGGCAACTTTGTTGAGATTAAGAAGTCAAAAATCGGAGATTTTTCTAAAGTTCAACACTTGTCCTATGTGGGCGATGCGACTGTTGGCAAGCGCGTCAATATTGGCGCTGGAACCATAACCTGTAATTATGATGGGTTGCACAAATATCAAACCATTATTGAAGATGATGTTTTTATAGGAAGCGACACCATGCTTGTCGCCCCTGTTAGAGTGGGAAGGGGCGCAACTACCGGTGCAGGGTCGACAATCACAAGGGATGTTGAATCTGAATCTTTGGCAATCGGACGGGCAAAGCAAGTGACGATTAAGAATTGGAAGCGTAAGACGAAAGACAAAAAGAGACTATAAGACTATGTGCGGAATAGTAGGTTACATAGGGGATAGGAGAAAGACGGTTCATGTTCTCATGGATGGACTGAGCAGGCTTGAATACAGGGGTTATGATTCATCCGGGATCGCAGTCATGCAAGATGGGACTTCTAAGGTTTTTAAGAGCAAGGGTAAGCTAAATAACTTGAAGAAAAAGCTAAAGGGCAATTCTCTTTCAGGAAATCTAGGTATTGGACATACCAGGTGGGCAACTCACGGTAGTGCAAACAAAAAGAATGCTCATCCGCATGTTTCTGGCTCGGTTTCTTTAGTTCATAATGGCATAATAGAGAATTACAATGAATTGAAAACAGAGCTGATTAAAAAGGGTTATGACTTCTATTCCGAAACAGATACCGAGGTAGTTGCCCATCTAATAGAGGACCTTTCAAGAAATAATTTGTCATTTGAGGATGCCGTGAGGAATGCTTTCAAGCGCGTTGAAGGCTCGTATGCTGTTGCTGTTATCTCAGAGAAAGCACCCGATAAGATCGTCGCCATAAGGAAATTTTCTCCCCTGGTAATTGCGCTCGGCAATGGTGAGAATTTTTTAGCTTCAGATGTTCAAGCCGTGCTTCCCTATTCTAATAAAATTATTTTTTTGGAAGACGGGGACGTTGTCATATTAGGGAACGATGGGTTTAGGATAACCGACCTTGAAGGCAATGAAGTAGCTAGGAATATTTCCACGATCAATTGGGATCCTGTAGCCGTTGAGAAATGCGGTTACAGGCATTTTATGCTGAAGGAGATTCATGAACAATCAAGGGCTGTACTAGATACTATAAGGGGACGAATTCACGAACAAAAGGGTGATGTAATTTTTGAAGGATTAGAGCATGATGTCTTCAAGAATATCAAGAGAATCATCGCCCTCGGTTGTGGAACATCTTACCATGCATGTCTCACCGGTAAGTACATGATAGAGAATTTGTCAAATATACACGTCGAGCCGGATTTGTCATCCGAGTTTCGTTACAGAGAGCCTGTATTGGATCACCATACCCTTGCAATTGCGGTATCGCAGTCCGGTGAAACCGCTGATACCTCTGAAGCTCTGTTGGAGGCTAAGAGAAGGGGAGCAAAAACCCTTGCTATAACAAATGTAGAAAGAAGTAAGATTGCAAGGGAATCAAATTTTGTGATTTATACCTGTGCGGGTCCAGAGATAGGCGTCGCTTCCACGAAAGCATTTACTACCCAACTTATGGTTATGTATCTTCTGGCAATTTTTCTCGGCAGGCTGACTAAGAAGATTAGCGAAAGAGCTGGAAGATATTTAATTAAAGAAGCATTAGCCGTACCACAATTAATTGAAAAAACATTAAAGATGGAGGGCGAAATACAAGAACTGGCGAAGGATTTCAATGGCTACAGTAATTTTCTCTACTTAGGCAGAGGCCCTAATTATCCAATTGCATTGGAAGGGGCATTGAAGCTCAAAGAGATTGCATATATACATGCAGAAGGATTTGCCGCTGGAGAAATGAAGCATGGACCTATTGCACTGGTAGACGAAAATGTTCCCGTAGTTTTCATAGCGCCACAGTACGGGATCATTTACAAAAAAATATTAGGGAATCTAGAAGAAATCAGAGCACGAAAGGGTAAGGTTATTTTTTTGACTAACGGTGAGGGGGGAGAAGAAATATTCAAACACGTTGATAGGATTATTACCATCCCTGAATGCAGTACATATATCAGCCCGATAATTTCTGTCATACCTTTACAGCTCCTAGCATATTATATCGCAACTTATAAGGGAACAGACATAGATCAGCCAAGGAACCTGGCAAAGGTAGTAACAGTTGAGTGAGCTACTTGCATTTTCGTCATTTATTGGTATTTATCTTTATTCTTCTCCTCTTTCAATTTTTTAACATCTGGTACACTGATTTAAGATAAACTAAAGCGGATAAGTTAGAGGCTTTTGAATGAAAGTTTTGGTCATAGGTGGGGGCGGGCGGGAGCACGCGCTATGTTGGAAGATACTACAGAGCCCACTGGTCGATCGTATTTATTGTGCTCCAGGTAATGCAGGCATCTCCAAGGTCGCGGAGTGTATCGATATCAAGCCCGTGGACATTGAGTCTCTCGTGCGGTTTTCAAAAGCCGAAGAAATCGATATCACAATTGTTGGTCCTGAGCAGCCTTTAGCTCAGGGTATAGTTGACAAATTTAATGCTGAGAAACTTAAGGTCTTTGGTCCTTCCAAAGAGGCTGCACTGATTGAAAGTAGCAAGGTATTCTCAAAGCATCTGATGAGAAAGTACAGTATACCAACTCCATTTTTTGCAACATTTAATAACTTTAGTGACGCTGTTAAATGGGTAAGAGAAGTAAAACCACCACTTGTAGTAAAAGCCGATGGTCTTGCGGGTGGAAAGGGGGTCATGGTGTGCAAGACTGAGGATGAGATTATTGATAACCTAGATTCGATGATGAGGGGTAGAATTTTTGGTGATGCCGGAGGCAGTGTTGTGATTGAAGAACTCATTGAGGGTGAAGAGGTCTCATTTTTTGTTTTTACTGATGGAGATACGGTAATCCCATTAGAACCTTCACAGGATCATAAGGCACTCCTAGACGGTGACAAAGGACCAAATACAGGGGGAATGGGTGCTTATTCACCCGCTCCTATAGTAACAGAAGAGCTACATAGTAAGATAATGGATCGAATCATGGTTCCGGTTATAAGAGCGCTCAATAAAGAAGGTAGAACGTATAAAGGAGTGCTATATGCCGGATTGATGATTAAGGATTTAGAGCCCACAGTTTTGGAATTTAATTGCAGATTCGGCGATCCGGAAACTCAACCTCTGCTGATGAGGATGAAATCTGACATCGTTCCTATCATCAGCGCAGTTATAGATGGAGATCTCAATGGATGTGAGATCGAATGGAAACCAGAGTCGTCGGTTTGTGTGGTAATAGCTTCGAAGGGATATCCAGGAGATTACAAGACGGGTATCGAGCTTCATGGTCTCGATGCTCTGGAAGATCTGGAGAACGTAGTTTTATTTCATGCCGGAACGACCATCGTAGATGGAAAAGTGGTATCAAATGGGGGGAGGATTTTAGGTGTTACTACAATTGGAAATAGCATAGGTGAATCCAGAGATCTCGCCTATAAGGCCATTCGAATGATGGATCATGATGACATATATTTCAGGACCGACATAGGGAAAAAAGCATTGCTGCATGAATGAGCATTGCCTGAGAAGAAAACAAAAATGGAAACATAATCACAACAATGGAGAATCTATCATGGCAGAGATATGGTATTTGAACACGGGTACTGATACTGTTGAAGGGAAAAGGCCAAATTATCAAATATCATTTGACGAATGTGTGGAAATTTTTGAGCTTACCGAAAATTGTTGGAGATGCAAGAGTCGACAAATACCCGAACTAAAGACGGGCAATCCGATAATAGATGAAAGTGGATATGTTTATGTACTCGTAAAGGTTATGAGCAAGGAGTTAAAGAGATCGAGCTTAAAAGGGTGGAAGGCAGGATGGTATATGTCTCCACTTACCGTGATAAATGCAGAAAAAAAATTGCAGATGAGACAACAGGCTATTCCTGAAACAGAGTGATGTCCTTTTGCCGGGGGCGCAATAATTTCTGAAGAGTTTTGTGTTATTGGGATTAACGTTTTTTGGTCAAGTATTCCAGATAATTAGCTAGTCTAAGAGATTAATTTGACAAAAACATAGTTATTTGGGTAAATTACTTGTTTAACTTTTTTATATTGATAACGGAACGATGCCTACCATTAACCAGTTAGTTAGAGAAGGAAGAGAGCAGGTAAGGAAAAAGAGCAAGGCTCCTGCTTTACAAAATTGCCCTCAGAAAAGGGGCGTGTGTATCAGGGTCTACACAACGACACCGAAGAAACCAAATTCAGCTCTAAGGAAGGTAGCTAGGGTAAGACTTACAAACGGAATTGAGATTACCGGTTATATCCCCGGGGAAGGCCACTCACTTCAGGAGCACTCTGTAGTCCTGGTCAGGGGTGGTAGGGTGAAAGACCTACCAGGAGTCAGATATCATATCGTAAGAGGCACGTTGGATACAACAGGGGTCGAGAGCAGAAGGAGGGGCCGTTCAAAATATGGTGCCAAAAGACCGAAGTAGAAGGAAACATTGAGATGCCAAGGAAAGGATCAGTTTCTAAAAGAAAAATACAGCCGGACCCTAAGTTTAAGGATGATATGGTTTCGAAATTCATAAACTCTCTCATGTATGATGGTAAAAAAAGCAAGGCTGAAAAGATATTTTACGAGGCACTTGAAATGATTCGGGATAAAATGGGCAAAGATTCACTTGAAGTATTCCATAGTGCGATGGAAAATGTTAAACCTGTGCTCGAGGTCAGACCACGGAGGGTAGGTGGTGCAACCTATCAGGTTCCTATGGAAGTTAATCATTTTCGCCGTCAATCACTTTCAATTAGATGGGTAATCAATGCTGCACGGAGCAGACAAGGTAATTCTATGGAAGAAAAACTTGCCAGTGAAATAATGGACGCTGCGCAAGGACGTGGCGGAGCCATGAAGAAAAAAGAAGATGCTTACAGGATGGCCGAGGCAAATAGGGCATTCGCTCATTACAGGTGGTAGTAATAGGGAGATTTAAATTTTGAGTGTATTAATACCGATAGACAAGATCAGAAATATAGGGATTGTGGCTCATATTGATGCTGGAAAGACCACAACAACCGAGCGAATCCTTTACTATACGGGTCTCACCTATAAAATCGGCGAGGTTCACGAAGGGACAGCGACGATGGATTGGATGGAGCAGGAGCGAGAGAGAGGTATAACGATTACTTCTGCTACCACGACGTGTTTCTGGAATAATCATCGAATAAATGTCATCGATACCCCGGGACACGTAGATTTTACCATCGAGGTTGAGCGCTCCTTGAAGGTATTGGATGGTGCTGTCGTTGTATTTGATAGCGTCGGGGGCGTAGAACCACAGTCGGAAACCGTTTGGCGTCAGGCTGATCGATATAGGGTACCGAGAATTGCGTTTGTTAATAAAATGGACAGAGTAGGGGCGGGTTTTTTTAATGTTGTAGAACAGATAAAGAATAGGCTGAAAGCAAATCCTGTTTACTTGCATATTCCTTGGATAGATAAAGATGAATTTAAGGGAATTGTGGATCTGATAAGGATGAAGATGGCAGTTTGGGATACTGATTCTCTCGGTGCTAAATATGAATTTGTGGATATTCCGAAAGAGCTCGAAGAAGCTGCTCAGGCTGGTAAGGAACAGCTTGTCGAGGCCATAGCTGATCATGACGAAGAGGTAATGGAAAAGTATATAAGCGGTAAGGAAGTCGGTGAGGATGAGATCAGAGGGGCGCTGAGAAGACTAACGATCCAAATTAAATTAATACCTGTTTTCTGTGGAGCGGCATTTAAGAATAAGGGGGTTCAACTATTACTGGATGCGATTGTTGATTTTTTACCTTCCCCATTGGATTTGCCCCCGGTCGAGGGTATTAACCCAAGGACAGACGAGGCTGAGGTAAGATACCCAAAAGAAACAGAGCCTTTTTCGGCGCTTGCATTTAAGATAATGACGGATCCCTTCGTAGGTCAACTCACCTATTTAAGGGTTTATTCGGGAAAGCTTGCAACAGGTGATATGGTCATTAATTCCGTAAAGGGTACCAGGGAGAAAATTGGAAGACTTCTAAGAATGCATGCAAATAAACGAGAAGAGATCAAAGAAATAGGCTCAGGCGGAATTGCAGCCGCTGTGGGTTTGAAAAATACAATTACGGGAGACACACTTTGCGATGAAGAGAAACCAATTATACTTGAGAGTCTTCAATTTTCTGAACCAGTTATTTCAATAGCTATTGAACCAAAAACCAAAACTGATCAAGAGAAATTGGGTATTTCGCTTAACAAGCTTGCTATCGAAGATCCGTCTTTCAGGGTAAAGTACGATGAAGAAACTGGGCAGACTATAATCTCTGGTATGGGTGAGCTTCATCTGGAAATAATAGTAGATCGTTTAAGGCGTGAATTTAAAGTGGACGCAAATGTCGGAAGACCTGAAGTTGCGTATAAAGAGACAATCAGTACGTCATCAATCGCTGAGGGTAAATTTATTAGACAAACCGGCGGTCGCGGTCAATACGGACACGTAAAGATCAAAGTTGACCCACTGGAACGAGACTCTGGTTTTAAGTTTATTGATTCCATAAAGGGAGGAGTAATCCCTAGAGAGTTTATCCCCGCGATAGAAAAGGGGGTGAAAGAGGCTTTGGAGACCGGTGTTGTAGCTGGGTATCCAGTAATCGACGTGAGTGTAGAGCTCATTGACGGTTCATATCATGAGGTCGATTCTTCTGAAATTGCATTTAAGATCGCCGCATCAATGGCGTTTAAGGATGCGATAGGTAGGGCAAAGCCTGTCCTACTTGAACCTAATATGAAGGTAGAGGTTGTTGTTCCCGAAGAATTTATGGGGGTCATACTGGGGGATCTGAGCTCAAGAAGAGGAAAGATTATTGGTACGGAACTGAGAGGTGGATTGCAGGCAATAAGGGCCGAGGTTCCGTTGGCGGAAATGTTTGGATATGCCACAGGTATGAGGTCCATGACTGAAGGAAGAGGTTCTTTCACCATGGAATTCTCTCACTATATTAAGGTTCCAGAGATGCTTTCACCGGATATAAAGACGAGAGTGGGAGGCGTTTCATTAACTCATCATTGATTAAGGAGGAAATTAGAGATGTCTAAGGCGAGATTTGAGAGGGGGAAGCCGCACTTAAATATAGGGACGGTGGGACATGTGGATCATGGTAAGACGACGTTGACGGCGGCGATAACGAAGGTATTGGAGAAGCAGGG
>JBAUII010000096.1:0-4146 GCA_049682815.1 Thermodesulfobacteriota bacterium
ATAATCAACTCCCTATCGCCTTTTTTTTGCCTCTCAATCACCGCACGAGCCCTGACCCTGATAATTCCCCTACCCGTTGTATAAGCTTCCCTTATTGGCTCCCTTCCACATATGAAACCGTTAGTAGGAAAGTCCGGTCCAGGAATATGTTTCATCAATTCATTAAGAGAGATATCGGGTTTCTTTATCTGTGCTACTATTGCATCGATGAGTTCACCTAAGTTATGTGGCGGAATGTTAGTCGACATACCCACAGCAATCCCGGATGCACCATTTAGCAACAGGTTCGGTATTTTTGATGGGAGGACAATTGGTTCTATTGCTCCACCGTCATAGTTGGGAACAAAATCTACCGTCTCCTTATCCAGATCGTCCAGCATTTCGCTTGCTATTCTTGCGAGCCTGACTTCTGTATATCTCATTGCTGCTGGAGGATCGCCATCGATTGAGCCAAAATTCCCCTGACCATCGACTAATGGATAACGCATAGAGAAATCTTGGGCCATTCTAACAAGCGAATCATAGATTGCAGCATCCCCATGGGGATGATATTTCCCCATCACATCACCGACAATTCGTGCAGACTTTTTGTAAGGTCTATTCCAATGGTTCCCCGCCTCATGCATTCCAAAAAGAATGCGCCTGTGAACGGGTTTAAGACCATCCCTAGCATCTGGAAGCGCACGCCCGATTATGACACTCATCGAATAGCTGAGATACGATTCCTTCATCTCATCTTCAATGTTTACGGGCAATATTTTTGATCCAATGGCCACTTATAACCCTCCTAAATCTTTACGAAAACCATTATAAAGGATATATTAGTGTTTGGGTGGTGTCAAAGAAAATTGGACATTAATTGTAAAACTTAATCACTAGTCCCTGATATTCCAATTTTCTCAGACTTCACTATATGAAACCAGTTAGATCTCACTAAATCGACAATGATTGATATTCATGTACATTTCTTCCCTCCCTCGTTATTTCAAGCAATATGGAGATACTTTGAAACCCCAGGTCATGGATTGTGGAAAGTCAAATACCAAATGCATGGAAAGAAGCTTGTTGATACGCTTAACGATCATGGAGTTAAACGTATTACCACTCTCGTATATGCCCATAAACCTGGTCTCGCTGCGTATCTAAACAACTTTATACACGAATCTGTTAGTCAATACCCCGAACTTATCCCTTTTGGAACCATTTTCGCCGGAGACGGCAGGTGTGAAAAGGTAGCAAAGACTATTTTCGAGGAACGTGAGTTCTTTGGAATAAAATTGCATCCCTTCGTCTCGAACGAAGAAGTGGATGATAAACGCTTTTTCCCCGTTTATGAAATCATGCAAAGTATGGGGAAAATACTGGTCACTCACACGGGCTCGGTACCAGTATATCAACGAACCGACGGCGCAAGTCGTCTGAGAAGGGTTTTGAATAGGTTTCCACGATTAAAAGTGATCGTTGCGCATTGTGGCGCCTTTGAATATGGCGATTACCATTCGCTGGTACAGGATTTCGAATTCGTTTATTTTGATACCGCCATGAATTGTGTTCACAACGAACTTTTTTCCAATATTTGCCCCGGCAGGCAATTTTTCATCGATCATCAGGATAGGATACTTTTCGGCTCAGACTTCCCGAACATACCGTACGATTATTCATACCAGGTAGAGGCTATTAAAAGATTAAATCTCGGTAAATCCGTAGAAACAAAAATATTCAATGACAACGCAGCCAAGTTGCTTGATTTGTAAAAATATTGATAGCCCATCAAGCAAGACTAGCCGTCTACCTAACTCTGTCATGCCCGAATGCATTAATCGGGCATCCATTTGTCTTGTCCAGATTCCCGCTTAAAACCTAGGGAAATAGCAACGCCCTACATTTCATATTATACTGATTTTTCTGATCTTTTTACCACCAAATCCCGGGGATGGCTGAAGAACACTTCGGGCATTTTCCGTCAGAAGTTATATGGTAATTTAAAATCTGATATCCGTAACGCTCGACTAAAAGTCTATGGCAATTCGGGCAGTAGGTATTCTCGTAATTATTTACGCGACCTAGAAGGTTCCCGGCATATACAAACTTGAGACCGGCTTCATAACCTATCTCAGCAACGCGGGTCAAGGTATCAGCCGGAGTATTATCAGGGTGTGTCATCTTATAATCCTTGTGAAATGCTGTTACATGCCATGGAATATCTGGCGACAAAGAAGCAAGGTACTTCGCCGCTTCTTTTAATTCGTCATTTGAGTCGTTGAATCCGGGAACCACCAATGTTACAATTTCGACCCAGAAACCCATTTCATATAATCGTGAAATTGTGTCAAGAACGTTGCTTAGAACCCCGCCAAGCTGCCTATAGTTCTTATCCTGCATGGACTTTAAATCGACCTTATAGCAGTCAGTAATTGGCCTCAGATATTCCAAGACCTCCTTTGTTGCATTGCCATTTGAGATAAATGCGGTTCTGAATCCGCCTTTCCTGGCTAGTTTAAATACGTCAGCCGCCCATTCTGCAGTGATAAGCGGCTCATTATAGGAGCTACCAATTAGCCTTGCACCGTATGTTTCTGCAAGGGAAACTAACTGCTCTGCCGTCGCTTTCGTCGGCTCTATCCCAGCCACAGGATCTCTCAATGCCTGAGATGTCAGCCAGTTCTGGCAATAACCACAGTGGTAATCACACCCCAACATGCCAAATGTCAATGTGGAAGAACCCGGAAGCACATGAAAGAAGGGCTTTTTCTCCGTAGGGTCACACTGAAGAGCAGCCACGTACCCCTTGGGAACATAGAGCCTTCCGCCCTCATTATATCTAACCTTGCAAATACCCCTCAGACCGTCGAATATCAAACACCTGTGACCACATGAATAACAGAGAACCTTATTGTCCTCAAGTTTCTCATATAGTTCACCTTCTGAAGAGTACTCATCCAGTAATTCAGCGAGAGGGGTTTTTGTGATGGATTTATATCTTTTGCTTTCTGGCATGCCTCAGACCCCTAATACTGTATATTTTATAGGAGATAGATGAATGTACAAATTTGGGAAAATAAATTTCTTGGTAAGCGACGTCCCTGATCCGGTTAGTTTATTCGACCACAAATGTTATTGCTGGAGAAACCAGATATTTCGAGGACAGAATATTTAAAGGTACTTGCTCCATATATCTTGCTCTTATTTCGATCTTCTTTGTCTTGATACTGAAACGAGTTCAGCACAGGCACAAAGAAGCAAAAATCAAGGCTGCCCAAAAATTTGCTATAATCCTCCTTAATCCTCCTTTACAAAAGGAGGAATCGCACCCCGGGGGGTAAGTCCCTCTTTCTTAAAGAGGGATTTAGGGAGATTTTCAACGTCTTCGTTCGTGATTTTTTTAATACTGAAACAAGTTCAGCACAGGCCGCAATTTTTGGAAGGCCGTTCAAATCCTTTTCAAGCTGAAAAGAATCAACGAAAGCAAATCGATAAGTGAAACTGCGAAAATTTTCTCCACGAATTATATGACATCTTCAACTGCGACGATATTATTTTTCTTCTGTTAAGTGATTTAATTTTGCAGCATTTTCCTCCCAATTCTTCCCATCGAATTGCTCGATGGTTATCCTCGTGAAACCCGATTGATCCAAGCATCTCACATTAACACTGTATCCATCAGGGTTTGACCTGGGAACATAAAAGGGTTTAATGCCACAGGTTTTACAAAAGGTATGTTTCGCAACCCTTGTATTAAAGGTATAGGTTGTTAAGTTATCCTCACCTTTTAAGATTTTAAACCTTGACCTTGGGACAATTAAATGCAGGTAGCTCGTCATGCGGCAGATAGAACAGTTGCATTCTTGAGCATGTATCTCCTCAGGCGCTGTAACCTCAAATTGCACAGCGCCGCAATGACAGCTACCTTTATGTAGTTTCATATTCTTGTAGTTTAATGTAATCTGATCTAATGACAACATAAAGGATATATCGTGAACACGGGTAATCTTATCTTCCTTATATTAATTCTTTCAATCCAGCTGATTTTACACGGCTGCGCGCACACGGAGAAAACTATCAATCAAAATGCTGAAAACCCTCCGAACGTGACATTCCATGGGAAAACAAAGCCGATTGAGATAACACCCATCGTTCTAGAACTTC
>JBAUII010000097.1:0-20420 GCA_049682815.1 Thermodesulfobacteriota bacterium
ATAGGACCCATTGTTACTCTCGCATTCGTGAGAGAATTGGGCCCTGTACTGGCGTCTCTTTTGGTAGCAGGCAGGGTAGGATCGGGGATCACGGCTGAAATTGGGTCTATGCAGGTAACAGAGCAAATTGATGCTATTAGATCATTGGGTGCCGATCCGATAAAGAAGCTGGTAGTGCCAAGATTTATTGCTGCATTGATTTCATTTCCGTTTCTTGCAGTGATCGCCGACCTCTCTGGTATGATCGGCGCAATGATCATGGCTGATATCGAGTTGGGAGTTAAGCCGAGGCTGTTTCTGTCGAGCATGGAAGGTTTTGTAACCCTGACCGACTTTTTCAGCGGGATCTTGAAAACCGTGTTTTTTGGAATTTTCGTTTCGATAATCGGTTGCTACGTGGGAATTAATACTGAGGGTGGGACTGAGGGTGTAGGGAGGGCTACGACTTTAACTGTCGTTATTTCGATGGTGCTCATTATAGTTGGAGATTTTTTCCTCACAAAACTGTTTTTGATTCTGTAATCGTTTTTCAGTTGAATTCGATGGCTTCTATCGTCATTAAACCGTGATTTCGTTCCAGCCGGGGAGATTGCTTTCCTAGGAAATAACATTTGTAAAATTCTGCTAAACAACTCTAGCCTCATTTGACAAAGGGTGTTAAATCAAGAGAATTAGCATGACGTTTGATGCCGAATTTAGTAAAAAACCAATCGCGTGAGCCCTATTTCCAGGCCGCGTCGCGAACGGGTTCTTACCCTAACGATTTAGGTCCCTGGATTCTAGTTGCGACAATTCTGGGCACCAGCATGGCCTTTATCGATGGAACAGCCATTAATGTTGCTCTTCCCGTTATACAAAATGAGCTGAGCGCAACATTTGCTGGTGTTCAGTGGGTGATTGAGGCATACGCGCTTTTTATTGCGTCATTTATCTTGATTGGAGGAACCCTGGGCGATTACTTCGGTCGTCGTCGTATTTTTGCGATTGGAATTGTAATATTTACGTTATCGTCAATCTGGTGCGGTTTTGCGCCTAATTCGGCACAACTGATTTTGGCGAGGGCTGTTCAAGGAGTTGGTGGAGCACTTCTGGTGCCAGGAAGTCTTTCTATCATCAATTCCTCGTTCATCGGCGGATTGAGAGGAAGGGCCATCGGAACGTGGTCTGGTTTCACTGCGATAACGGCTGGGGTGGGTCCTCTTTTGGGTGGATGGTTGGTCGAGAATATTTCATGGCGCTGGGTCTTTTTCATAAATGTCCCTATTGCGTGCGTAGTTTTGATAGTCTTATTTTCTAAGGTTCCCGAGACACGTAATGATGACGATGCCTTAAGACTAGACTGGGTTGGCGCAGTCTTGACCACGATTGGTTTTGGAGGGATCGTTTATGGACTTATCGAGTCTTCCAGTCTGGGTTTTGGTAACCCGTTCGTCATAGCTGCTTTGGTGATCGGTACAGTTTGTTTAACCCTATTCGTAACTGTCGAGCGGTACAGCAAATCCCCTATGATGACTCTTCACCTGTTTCGATCCCGCTCATTTAGCGCAGCAAATGTAATTACATTTTTGATGTATGCTACGATGGGTGGGGCGCTATTCTTCGTTCCATTCAATCTTATTCAGGTGCAGGGATACACGGCAACCGGCGCAGGAGCCGCGTGGATTCCATTTGTACTATTGATATTTTTACTCTCCAGGTGGGCCGGCGGCCTTGCCAGTAAACATGGTGGAAGAATACCACTCGCAATAGGCGGTACGATCATTGCCATAGGCTATGTGCTCTTCGCATTACCCGGAATAGGCGGTAGTTATTGGTCAACTTATTTTCCCGCAATCTTTGTCTTGGGATTGGGTGCCGGTTTTAGTGCAGCCCCACTGTCTACAGTTGTGATGGAATCCGTTGACGTAAGACAGTCCGGACTTGCATCGGGTATTAACAATGCCGTTTCAAGAATTTCAGGGCTGCTTTCGATTGCAGTACTCGGGATATTTGCCCTGCAGTCATTCAACAAGGGACTCGATGCAAGGATCGTCGACATCGGCATGACCCCCGACGCGATTGAGTATCTCGATACACAGAGAATCAAGCTTGCGGCGGCTGATGTGCCTCCGGGTCTTTCCGTTAAATCGAGTCTAGCATTAAAAAGGGCCATTGCAGAATCCTTTGTCGATGCATTTCGTTTCATTATGTTTATTTCGACCGGCCTTGCGATGGCGGCGGTTCTAACTGCCTTGATTTTTATTGATGGAGGTATTCGGGAGCAGAAAATAGTGACGAATGACCCTTACCTTTAGTAATTTCAAATTAGTAATGGTATGTTGTGCTTAGTTTTTGGCGTTAGATTATGGCCGCATATGTGAAGAAGGGTCTGTTTAGAGGAATGTAAGCTAGCCTTAGAGGAGGTGTTATATGCTTAATAAATTTTTCGAAACGAGGGACGATGTTGGTTTGCTTATTGCGCGATTGGCTTTAGGAATAGTAATCCTGCCGCATGGTTTACAGAAGACTTTAGGTTTGTTTGGGGGAGCAGGGTTTTCCGGAACGATGGGATTTTTCACCCAACAAGGGTTGCCCTCCATTGTAGCATTTCTTGTTATAATTGCTGAGTCATTTGGCGCTCTGGGACTTATAATAGGATTTTTGAGCAGGCTCGGGGCGGTTGGAATCGGTTTGAATATGCTTGGCGCTATTTTTATGGTGCATTTACCCAATGGATTCTTCATGAACTGGTTTGGTACGAAACAGGGTGAAGGATTTGAGTATCATATACTGGCAATTGGACTGTGTTTGGTCGTATTGATTGGTGGAGCGGGAAAATGGTCGGTGGATAAGCTATTGGTCAAAGATTGAAGTTAGTCTTTTTGGGGACAGACTCTTTAGAAGTGTTTTCTTTATTTACCTTGCTCTACTGTGTAACTTCTTAAAAACATGGGGACAGTCCACGGGGGTGCAGTCCCCATGTTTTTCACGTAATTTTTGGTCTCGTTGACTGGAGTGACCTTCATTAATCCCTTCATTTGGATTATAATTTCCCGAATTTTCAAGATTTTTCGGTAACCCCTATGAAATCATACCTATTGGTCGGGTGTAGATTTATCGAGAGGGAAGTTGATGACTATTTATAACCTCGTTAGCTTTGTTGGGTTGTTTGTGCTGCTTGGTATCGCGTGGTTAATGTCCACCGATAGAAGTAATATAAACTTCAGAGTGATTATCTGGGGCTTAACTTTACAAATCGCTTTTGCTACTTTCATTTTCGTAATCCCGGCGGGTACAAGTTTTTTTTTATTCATTAACGATCTTGTCGTAAAGGTTCTTGATTCAGCGTCAGCTGGAGCGAAGTTTCTTTTTGGGCGGCTTGCTGTATCTCCCGGAGAGGCCAACGAGCATGGCGAGCCTTCATTGGGGTTTTTTCTAGCGTTTCAGGTCTTTCCTGCCATAATATTTTTTTCAGCCCTGATGTCGATTTTATACTATTATAAAATCATGCCCACGGTAATTAGGGGTTTTTCCTATGTGTTTACTAGGTTGATGAGGGTATCGGGGGCCGAGTCACTGGTTGCAGCAAGTAACATCTTCGTCGGGATTGAATCCGCTTTAACCGTTAGACCGTATCTAGGGGAGATGACGCGCTCAGAGTTCTGTACTATTCTAACTGTCGGTATGGCTACGGTTTCGTCCAGTGTTCTCGCTATATATATCTTTAGTCTTCAAAGTGTTTTTCCAACAATAGCAGGCCATTTGATTTCTGCTTCAATCCTGTCAGCGCCAGCGGCTTTAGTTATTTCGAAGATAATATTGCCGGAGAGCGAAGTGCCGAAAACACTTGGACTCCAGATTAAACCCGGTTTGCAAAACGAAGGTACTTTGTTCGAGGCGATAATAAATGGGTCCAACAACGGGGTTAAGCTAATCGTTGGAATCGCGGCACTGCTGATCGCTGTTTTGGGACTGGTTTCACTCGTTGATCTAGCGGTTGGTGGAATCGGTGGGAAGGTTAACGTTTTCACCGGCATGCATATAGATTGGTCTCTACAGGGGCTTCTGGGATACCTGTTTTACCCATTTACAATCGTAATCGGGGTCCCAATCTCCGACGCCTATAATATTTCGAAGATCATAGGCGAGAGGGTAGTTGTGACCGAAGTGGTCTCATACCAGGATTTGGCTGATTTAATAAGGGACGGCTTATTATCCAACCAGCGATCTATTATAGTAGCGACTTATGCATTATGCGGATTCGCCCACCTTGCTTCAATGGCAATTTTTGTGGGTGGAATTTCAGCCCTTGCCCCTGACAAAAAGGGTGTCATAGCTGGTGTTGGTTTTCGTGCCCTAATAGCCGCAACACTTGCGTGCATGATGACAGCTTGTGTCGCCGGGATATTCATTTACGGCGATTCCGCTCTGATCATTAAGTAACAATTTGCTGCTGTTGATTCCCTAAATCGTAACATTTTCTATTGACATTTGGAAAATCATCCATATTTTAGGAACATACGTATGTTTCAAACATACGTTTGTATGATATTTTGATTGAGGGAGGTACAAATGACTGGAATCGGTACGAAGGAGAATCTTTTAGATACTGCAGAACGCTTGTTTGCAGAGAGCGGGGTGAAGGAAACATCCGTAAGGGACATAACCAAAGCTGCAGGGTCTCACCTGGCTTCGGTTAATTATCACTTCAATACAAAGTATGGATTGATTCGAGCCGTCATTTCCAGGCGAATAGGGCCGCTGAAGAAGAGACGCTTTGAACTGTTGGATGAGTATGAGGCGGAGTTGGGTGAAAATCCTGTGCCCGCTGAGAAGATCATTTACGCGCTTGTTGCCCCGAGCATGGAGCTTTATTTAAAGAACCCTCATTTTCTCCGCTTCGCAGGACGCATGATATCTGATCCCGATAAGACGATTCGGCGAATCTTTATTTCTGAGCTCGATCCCGTTTTTTTCAGGATTAAAGATCTATTGAAAATAGCGCTACCGGAAATACCGGAGGCTGAGATCATGTGGAGAATACATTTTACGATTGGAGCACTGATCCATACTTGGACCAACCATTCTGATCTAGAGCTGCGATCGGGCGGTATCTGTAATATTACAAACGAGGCGGAAATGGTTGATCGACTTGTAACCTTTTGTGCTGCGGGGCTTAAGGCGCCGTTGCACAAATAATTTCGGATGTTTGAAGGATTAATGTAGTCAAATAATTCATTACAAATGCGGTTAGGGAGAAAGTACAATGTTAAAGGATCGTAGATTAGGGGGAATTTTGGATGAATTTACCGAGATCCAGTTTGATTCATTGGATGAAGTATTCTCTTCCTTCGAATCAGAAGGGGTGCTCGGCAGCGAGCCGGGGATGGGTGTTGAAAAGTTTGATACGACGGAAAGGTCTGAGCAGCTTGATCGATTCAGGAAAAACGATCTGAGACTTATAAATGCATATTTTAAAGAGGTTGGCAGGGTGCCACTGCTGAGCCATGAAAAAGAGGTGGAAGTTGCTGTCAAGATCAAGAAATGCGAAGAGATGGCCCAAGGGTTCGAGCGCCTGATACGGAAAGAACTGGGCGGCCACACTGATGCTAAGAGGATTCAAAAGGATCCAGTGTTTCTCACCGATTCCGGTTTGACCAATTCCGAAGTTTGCCCATGCTCTACGAAGCTTCTAAGATTATTTAAGCTTCTTGAGGTATTTTCGAAAAAGGCTATTCAATACAGAGATGGATTTATTAAAGCAAACCTGAGGCTAGTAGCAAGTATTGCGAAGAAATACGAAGGGAGGGGTGTTCCATTCCTTGATTTGCTGCAGGAGGGAAACCTTGGTCTTATAACCGCGGTCATGAAGTTTGACTACACGAAGGGCTACAGGTTTTCGACTTACGCATGCTGGTGGATAACACAGGCCATGACCAGAGCGATCTACAATCAGACAAGGACTGTAAAGGTTCCTACCTATGTATTAGAAAAATCAGCGAGGATCCAGGAGGCGCGAGCTCGACTTGAGAAGAAAATTGGAAGGAGACCAGTTGCTGAAGAAATTGCAAGGGAGGTGGATATGACAATTAATGCTGTAAAGAGGGCGATGAAGGCTAGTGAGAACGTAGTTTGCCTCGATTCCCCAATCATAGGGAGCGAAGGCACGACTTTCATGGATATTTTTAAAGATCAAAAATTCCGTCCTCCCGACTCTTTGATCGCTGAAGCTCTGATCCCGAAGAGCGTTGATGATGCGCTACAGGTGCTTGATAGTAGAGAGAGGGAAATTATCAAGTTGAGGTTTGGGATAGGCATTGAAACCACATATACTCTCGGCCACATAGGAACAATGTTAAACTTAACAAAAGAAAGGGTTAGGCAAATTGAGAGACACGCACTCAAAAAGCTTAGAAGGTCGAGATCAGCTAAAATGCTAAGGAGTTTGATTGAAGCCTGAGAGAAGGTGTTTGTTGCAAGGTTTTCAATAACGGAATCTATGAAGCAATTGTGGATGTTAGATATTTCGTGGGAAAAATCCAAAAAGTAATAAACTTTCTGGTAATTTTCTAGTCCGTCGTCCTGAAATGTTCCCCGCCACTTACACGGGGGGGACAAGCTTTATCGAGGATCCATTGTTTAATTTTTTATTTTCTTTGTCTTGATACAAAGAAACAAAAATCAAGGGCTGACAAAAAATTAGGAGTTATTAAATCAATTCCTTCAGCTAAAAATATTTAATCCAACCACAACCCCAAATCTTTTTTAACGCTTCCGGAATTGATTTTGGTAATTTTTTGAATGCCCATTTAAGATCGAAGAGGCGGTCCCCGAATTATGTAACACCTACAGCAATGCCATGCGAGGCAAAGTATAAATCACGGATCCTTGATAAGTCGATTGGGATTTCCAATGTTATCCATCTGTTCCCTTATCCATTGTCGCCTTTTGTTTACGTAAGGAGAGGGATTTATGGGAGACATTCTGCGCGGGCTCGGAAGTATCGCGGCCAGTCGCGCCCCTTCATCCTTTGTGAGTTTGCTTGCCGGCTTTCCAAAATAGGTTCGTGAGGCCATTTCGGCCCCATATAGCCCCTTTCCCAACTCAACTACATTGAGATACACTTCAAGTATTCGTTTTTTGCTCCAGAATGTCTCAATCAAGACTGTGAAATAGGCTTCTGCCCCTTTTCGAAGCCATGAACGTTTCGGCCAGAGGAATACATTTTTTGCTACCTGCTGGGTAATCGTGCTGGCGCCTTTAATCCTATCATCGCTTAAGTTATTGATTGCCGCCCCCCGGATGGCATTGAAATCAAAACCGTGGTGTTGGAAAAACTTCTGATCTTCAGACGCTACTACCGCCAGCGCCATGTCCCCGGAAATTGAATCATAGTCCTTCCAGGTCTTAAGGATTCTTCGGCTTTTGTCCCCACTTTCGAGATACCGTATCACCATCAAAGGGGTGATGGGTGGGTTTACATATCGGTAGAGAAGTACCCAGGACGTCGTGATGATGAAGAGAAGTAAGATGATTTTTAATACGAATCGAGAAACACTCTTTATGAGCTTTTTCATACGGATAAAAACCCTGAGCTTATTTTACTCTGAAATTGAGAATTAAAATAACCAGTTCAGGTGGGTTTTGGAAGTAGCTTTGCTTCGTAATTAGAACTCGCAGCTTCACTGGCTTGCTGCGGGGTTGCCAGCGAGTCATTGCGAACGACTGAGAGCACTGAAGCAATCTCTCCCATTTTCGCGAATCTATAACTTTCAACAATTATTTCAAAAATGGGTCTATACTTAGGTTAAACATGCGATGCGTTACGTATTCAGATTCAAATTATTAAGAGGGAAAGTGTGAAGGGAGATTGTTTATTAAAATGAAGGGCGTGTCAAAATTGATTTTTGCACTATTAGCTTTTTCTGCCTTCCTTGAGCCTGACAATTCATTTGCCTTTGGAGAAAACTATGACGAGCTGGGGTTTAAAAAGAATAAGACCTATTTGAAGTTTTCTCCCGAGGAATACGTAAATGTATTTTCTGGAAACCTATTACTAACACATACCGACCTCATCCTACCTGGTAATGGTGGATTCGATCTTAAGCTTCAAAGAACATACAATAGCAAATTATTCGCGGATTTCACAATTATAAATAATCCCACGATTTCAGGCCTAACATTGGGCAGCTTAGGCTTGGGCTGGGACATGCATTTTGGAAGGATAAGCGACTATGGATTGACTGTTGTCAATAACCCTAATGAGTTTTTTCTACAGATGCCAGACGGCTCTATTCATCAGATATATAACAACGACCATCCAAACATAACTTCACATATTAGCAGTACATATATTACCGAGGATTTTTGGATCATAGATTATGATCCGGCAACCGATGGATATACCATGACCCTCCCCGATGGAACTGAATATACCTTTAGCCGGAGGGTGACAAACTGGTTTTCGTATAGTTTTCTGTATGTAACTTCAATAAGGGATAAGAATGGTAATGAGATAGCGATTGAATACTACGATTGCTGTAACATGACTAATAACGATCCTGACACCGGCATAATAGGTACATGTCCCGATCCAAGTAATGCCCTTACCAGTACGCGACACATTAAAAAGGTTACAGATAGTGTGGGAAGAGAGATCAATTTCACGATGCTCAATACGATGTGTCGCGGCAATGCAATCAGCTCGATTGACGCGAATGGGAATGTTTATAATTATCTTTACTTTCCAGGAGATGACAGGCCATCTACTCCGTGGTTACATTGGGATGGAGGATCGGGGCGTGCTTTGGCGGAAGTACAACCTCCTGAAGGCCCAAGCTGGCAATATTTCTACGACGTTGATCCAAACGACAGTGAACCCGATGGTGAGTTAATCTCAGTTACATATTCCTCAGGCGGCGTTGCCCAATATGATTATGAAACTGTTGTATTGGACCTTTTAAACTCCCCGAGCGCAACTATGCCATTCCAGTTCCGGATGCTAGCGTCCAGAACCGCGTCTGGACCAGATATAACCTCAGGGACGTGGATGTTTGACTATGATCCAATTAATACTCAGGACATCACGACCGTTACCGATTCATGCGGCAATAAAGAAATTTATAAGTTTTTTGGCTTGAGAGCGGGTTCCTTTAATGGCGGGTGGAGCATAGGTTTGCTCAATAATAAGGAAGTAAGGGATAGTGTTAATTTTATATTTGAAGCCGACAATAATATGTGGACTCCGTATCAAATCTCTAATGACGGGACTGACCCGATTGCTGAGACAGCGGGGATATTTTTACCACTTTTGGATGGAGAGACCATTACCAGGGATGGTCGCAATTTCATTACCGATTTTACATATAACACATTTTATGACTCGCCAACTCAGATTGCAGAAACGGGTGAAATATCAAGAACTACCGACATTACATATTTTGAAGACCTTAGCGCCGGTAATTATATCATCGGGAAGCCCCTTGTTACCACGGTAACGGTAGATACTGAAAGCAAAACACTCACTAACACTTACGATATTAGTGGAAACCTGCTTTCCGAAGATAACTTTGGAGTGCTTACCGAATTCTCTTATCATCCAGATGGAAATCTGGAGTGGCAGCGAAACGCGAGAGGGTTCTACACCCATTTTGATCAATACAGTTTTGGTGTCGCCGGACGAATAAGACTGGGTTCGTCTGACGACCTTGCAAGCGATCCGACGATTCTTGAGTCAAAAACGATCAACTGGGAAGGAACGATCTCGAGCTTTACAAACGGGAGGGGGCATACCACTTCGTACACTTATGATGGTTTAAACAGATTAACTTCTATAACGCCCCCTCCAAGTGGCGAGGCGCAAACGACGATTGAATATGACAACCTCAACGCCCGGTCGATGATACTTCGAAAAAGCGATTCGGCTGTCCAACATTTTCTCGATGGGTTTGGAAGACCGATTGGCACACTTTCTACAACAAGCGTACAAACCGAGATCGATTACGATGCGTGCGGCCGCAAGGTATATGAGTCGTTTCCTTTTGACATATTTACTCCCAACGTGGGAGAAAGCTTTACCTACGATCCCCTTGGCAGAATGAAAAGCATGACACATCCGGATAATACAAAAATAGATTTATCCTATTCGGGGAATTCAGTAACCGTGAAGAATGAACGGAACGTAAATACGACATTGAATTATGCTTCGTTTGGCGATCCCGATGAGAAAAGACTGAGCAGTGTATTAGACGCTGACAATAACACCACCTCCTACGAATACGATCTTCTGGGAAACATCACGCGGGTGGATTCACCTCAAGGCAACGATCGAATCTTTACGTATAATTCCAAGAACTTCCTCATTTCTGAGAACCATCCGGAGAGCGGAACAACTATGTTTGACCATGACGAGATTGGAAATGTTACATCTAAAACAAATGCCGACGGGAGCTCAATCGGCTTCCAATACGATCGTCTTAACCGTCTGACGTTAGTTGACGATCTCAGTGGGGAAGACGATGTTATTCTTGACTATGATGGCGCAAGCAACAGGACACTTATGGAAAGCGGCTCTGCCAGTTATTCCTATGCCTTCCAGTATGACCAGTCAAACAGGCTAACGAGGCAGGATGTCAATATTGGAGGCGTAAGCTATAGTGTTGACTTTGTCTATGACGGGGAAAATAATCTTATCCAGTCAATATACCCTTCCGGCGAAGTTGTAGATTACAACTACGATGCGGATGGCAGGATACTCCATATCCCACCGGTAGCCGGTAATTTTGCGTACCATGCTTCCGGGGCCCCAGTTCACTTCGATAATGAAATCGGCGTTTCCTCGGATTTCACATATGACAATCGCAGCCGTCTAAAGACCCTACAAGTATCACGAACATTCCCATATCTACTGGTAACTAAAGAGGGTTTGGGTAATGGTATGGTAACGAGTAATCCGCTTGGAATAGATTGCGGCAGTGATTGTGCATTAGTCTCGGGTGCCGAAGGGACTGAAGTTGCCCTTACAGCAACGCCTGATCAGGATTCAAATTTTGTTAGCTGGGGAGGGGATCCCGATTGTACCGAAGGTATGGTAACGATGATAGGGACAAAGGTGTGTATTGCGACATTTGCATTAAAGGCGAACCAGGAAACGCTTACGATTACAAAGGATGGAAGTGGAACAGGTACGGTAACAAGCAGCCCTCCTGGAATAGATTGCGGCAGTGATTGTACTGAGAATTATGAGGTGAATACCGAGGTTACTCTAACAGCAAATCCAGACGCAGGTTTTAGCCTTAATGGATGGAGCGGGGATCCTGACTGCTCGGATGGCATGGTTACGATGGATGCGAGTAAGACGTGTAACGCTACTTTTGGTACGCAACAGTTTACGCTTACGCTGACGAAGACCGGAGGAGGATTTGGCACAGTCACAAGTGCTCCGGCAGGAATAGATTGCGGTGGTGATTGCACTGAGCTTTATGATGAGAATACACAGGTAACACTCACAGCCACTCCCGGTGCGGGTTCGATTCTTGGAAATTGGAGCGGAGATTGTGACGTTAATGGAATGGTTTCAATGGATTCGGATAAGGCTTGTGTTGCGACATTCATTTCGGGTTCTACGCTTACAATTCAAAAGAATGGGACGGGGACCGGCACTGTAACAAGCAATCCGGGGGGGATAGATTGCGGAACCGATTGTTCCGAAGTATTTGCAACACCTCAACTAATTCAAATTACTGCCATAGCAGGTCCTGGGTCTGAATTCGTTGGTTGGAGTGGACCTCCTGGCTGTCCAACGGGTCCGGTCTCCCAAATATTATTTGAATCTGACTTGGCATGTACAGCAACTTTTGACTTATTGCCCTCAAATCAGTATTCACTTAACGTGACGAAGGTGGGTGCCGGAAGGGTTACAAGTAATCCACTTGGTATCAATTGCGGAGGTGATTGTGCAGAAATATATAATGAAGGCACAAGTGTGACGCTCACGCCAAACGCGGATGCAGGTTGGGTCTTTGCAGACTGGAGCGGTGATCCGGATTGCTCAGACGGTAACGTATTGATGGACGGAAACAAGACCTGCAACGCTACTTTTAACACATCCTCCCAGCAGTTTACTCTCACCGTGGATATATTTGGGTTTGGGCGGGTAATTGCTTTTAATGGGGCTCTACCAGCCGGGGTAGATTGCAGGAAAGTAGGAATTCTTGGGCCAGTTTCAGGTAGTGATTGTTCTGAGACTCTCCCTGTGAGTACTGATCTCACTTTTGAAATTAATACGCTTTCAACATGCCCCCCTGGATTCATGCAGTTCTGCACTAATCCTGAGGTTGATTACAACTCAACATTCATAAAATGGGCAGGCGATCCGGATTGCTTAGATGGGGTAGTTGAATTGGGTTCGAATAAAACCTGTATTGGAATTTTCACGCCATATTTACTCACCTTATCAACATCTGGCTCTGGAACAGCGTCTAGATCCCCCTCAGGAAACACCTGTACCTCCCATGCAGATTGTGATAAGTACTATGAACCGGGAACAGTTGTAGATCTCACGGCTATTCCCAATGCTGGCAATTACTTTTCAGGATGGACCGGTGGCCCCGACTGTTCAGACAGTGCCTTGATCATGGATGAGAAAAAAAGCTGTACAGCCAATTTTGGTGTGCTACTGCCCAATAGCTTTGCACTAACTGTTCTTAAATCCGGAGCGGGAAAAGGTTCTGTAACAAGTTTGGATACTGGAATTGATTGTGGACCTGATTGTAATGAAGTTTACTCTGAAAACACGGTGGTTACTCTCGCACCCAATGCGGATCCAGGCTCAGTTTTTGTGGGTTGGAGTGGAGGAACGGATTGCTCAGGGAGCGTTGTTACGATGGATGCGAGTAAGATCTGTACTGCTCAATTTGATCTATTATTCGATTTAACGCAACCAGCTGTTTACGTCGCAAACAATGCTGCAGATTCGTTGTCTGTCATAGATCCGATCACCCAAACGGAGGTTGCCAGTGTTCCTGGAGTGGGAGACGGACCTAATGGAATCGTCGTAACTCCAGATGGCACAAGGGTTTATATAACAAACTTCAGCGACGATACAATATCTGTACTGAATACTGAGAATTTAAATCTTCTGGATACTTTTGCAAGTGGTGACGGACCACACTTTCCGGCTATTAGCTCAGATGGCTCACGACTCTATGTTCCAAACCGAAACGCAAATAGTGTATCGATAATAGAAACATTGAATAATACGCTGGTGGATTCTGTCACTGTAGGTAATTTTCCCTTTGGCGTAGCTATTGATCCTCTAGGTACAGACGTATACGTTTCTAACACTTCAAGCGATAATGTATCAGTCATAGATTCGTCGACCAATTCCGTTATTGCAACTATTATCGTGGGAGATGGACCACGCCAGATTGCGGTGAGTCCGGACGGAACCCGAGCTTATGTCGCAAACTGGGGTAGCGATACGGTGTCGATTATAGATACGATTAGCAATACCGTAGTAGATACTGTGAATGTGGGGAACGGTCCTTATGGTGTAGCTTTTAGCCCAGATGGTGCAAACGTATATATAACCCACGATCTTGACGTTTTCATGTCAGTTATAGAAACGGCCACTAATACCGTGGTGGATACAATCAGTCTCAGTTCATCCTTAGGTGTAGCTATCAGTGATGATGGTACAAATTTATATGTCACCAACGATATTGACGATACCGTCACAGTTATAGAGACGCTTAGTAATACTATTGTCCAAACGATTGGAGTAGGAGATAAGCCTACGGGCATTGCGTTTAGGCCCGGGAACGATCCTTCTCCACCACAACAGCACACACTTTCTGTCACGAAAAATGGATCTGGTACCGGAACCGTTACAAGCAACCCAGTCGGTATAGACTGCGGAGTAGATTGCACAGAGGATTATGATGAAGACACGTTTGTTACGCTCACTGCAAGCCCAGATCCGGGATCAACTTTCGCGGGTTGGGCGGGTGATCCTGACTGCACAGATGGCGTAGTTAGAGTGACCGCGGCTAAGAGCTGTACAGCTAATTTTAATGTGCCTCAGTTCACTCTATCAATTAACAAAACTGGAACGGGAAGCGGCGCTGTTACAAGCAGCCCTGCGGGCATAAATTGTGGCCCTGATTGTACTGAGGATTATAACTCCGGAACCGCTGTTAATCTTACAGCTACCCCATCTCCGGGATCAATTTTTGTGGGTTGGAGTGGTAATCCGGATTGTTCAAATATGGTGACAATGGATACGGACAAAAACTGCACGGCTACCTTTGATATCGAGACGTTTACTTTAACAGTAAATAAGACTGGAACAGGAAACGGTACCTTAACGAGCAGCCCAGCGGGGATAGATTGCGGTTCTGACTGTACCGAGGATTATGTTGGTGGTACAAATGTAACAATTACGGCAACGCCCGACCCAGGGTCTACATTCGACGGCGGGAGCGGAGATTGCGATGTTAATGGAATGGTTACAATGGATGCAGCCAAGAGCTGTACCGCGACTTTTAGCACTTCTGCACAACTGTTTACCCTCTCTGTGAGCAAATCAGGGACCGGTACAGGAAATGTTACCAGCAGTCCCGGTGGGATTGATTGTGGAATCGATTGCGCGGAGGACTATGCTATTAATTCTCAGGTCACGCTTAACCCGAGTCCGGATGTTGCATCAGCTTTCGTTGCCTGGAGTGGCGATCCTGATTGCTCGGATGGTTTAGTTTTAATGGACGCAGCTAAATCTTGCATCGCCATATTTGATCAAGCTTGTGACTGTAGTGCTCCTAATGCTATTCTTGGAACTAGTGGAAATGATACCCTTACCGGATCCAATGGCCCTGATATTATTTGTGGTTTTGATGGTGATGATACCTTGAATGGACAGGGAGGAGACGACTGTATATATGGTGGTGCAGGGGCTGATACAATCAATGGTGGTCGCGGTTTGGACGAGCTCTATGGTGGAACGGAGGATGATATCATTGTTGGTGATAGAGACGGAGATCTCTTAGATGGAGGGCCAGGAACAGATAATCTGGACGGAGGAAGTGGAACAGACACCTGCGTTAATGGTGAGACTCTTCTAAATTGTGAGATTTCGCAAATCCAGCACCCGCTTTCAGTTAGCAAAACAGGAACGGGAAGTGGCACAGTTACAAGCACCCCAACAGGAATCAATTGTGGTGGTGATTGTAGCGAAAACTATGATGATGGGACGAGTGTAACTCTTGCGGCGGCGCCAGACGCTGGATCCACATTTGATGGTTGGAGCAGAGACTGCGACGTTAATGGAATGGTTACAATAGATGCGCCCAAGAGCTGTACGGGGACTTTTACTACTTCCTCACAGCTCTTTACGCTAACTGTGAACCTTAGTGGTACAGGCACAGGTATTGTAACCAGTAATGCCCCGGGCATTGATTGTGGTATTGATTGTACTGAAGATTATCTGGTAGGTACTCAGGTCACACTTACACCTAATCCAGATACTGGCTCAACATTTACTGGGTGGTCAGGAGATGCGGATTGTTCAGATGGTATGGTTACAATGGATGCAAATAAGATTTGTAGCGCCGCATTTGATATTCAATCCCAGGATCCATGTAACTGTAATGATCCTAATGCAATGCTCGGCACAAGCGGAAATGATACCCTGACCGGCACGGCTCAAAGCGATATCATATGCGGTTTTGATGGTGATGATACCTTGATAGGCCTAGGTGGAAACGATTGTCTCTTTGGCGGGGCGGGAAATGACACCATGCAGGGTGACAATGGGTCAGATAATATCTTTGGCGGTGATGACAATGATATCATTCAAGGTGGTAAAGGAAACGATCTTCTGGACGGCGGGAATGGAACAGACGATCTTGATGGCGGAAGTAATACGGACACGTGTTTAAACGGTGAGACAAACTCTAATTGTGAACAATTTGGTGGCTTACAAAAGATTATTTCTACGCTTACGGAACTGCGAGATATTATCTGAGAACGAGAGTCCATTAACTACGCTGATATTTAATGGAAAACATCAAGCGATAGGAGGTCAAATGGTAGGTAAATGTTAGGTCTAATTTTATGCTGGATTGTTTCCTTAATGTTGACCCTTATTTTGGTGCTTATCGTCTTAACATAGGGATTTGAAAAATTAAAGGGGACGCAGGCCTTTATTTTGAGATAATTCATTTATTCACGCCTGACCCCACCAATTCATAGAGCTTTTTATGGTCGATCTTACCGCTTGGGGTTAGAGGCAAGCTTTCAATGAAGAAGATTCGAGTAGGAACCTTATAAGCAGCGATCTGCTTCGAGGCAAAGTCTTTCAATTCTTGCTCTGTCAGCATTGTTCCCGCTTTCAGGACAACAAACGCGACCGGAACATGACCCTCTTTTGGATCAGGAGCTCCAATCACAGCGGCCTCCCTCACATGGTGATTCTTGTATAAAGCCTCTTCAACCTCTCCTGGATAAATATTTGACGTGTTCCGTATGATTATATTTTTTATACGTCCTGTATACCAATAGGTACCGCGATCATCCCTCATCGCACAATCTCCAGTCCTGAACCAGCGATCAATAAATGACTCTTCCGTCTCTTGTTCGTTATTCCAATAATGGGACATGACCATCGGTCCCCTAACCAAGATCTCACCGGATTCTCCTGGTGGTAGGTCCTTCCCATCCCTATCGACTATGCGCAATTCGACTCCGGACACGGGCTTCCCTATGCATTCACTCCGATCAAACACAGCCTCCCTGCAAATAGTCAGCCAGATTGCTTCAGTCATACCATAACCTAATTGAATAGGCTTCCCAGTGAGTTCTAGAAACCTTTTCTGCAGGGTCGATGGTAACTCATCCCCCCCTGTATATACTCCTCTCACTGATGAAAACGTGTCCTTGGTACAACGGCCCGAATCCAATAACTTCATAAGAATATCGATATGAGTGATGATGAGTGTAGGTCTTCTTTGCTCCAGACTCACCAGGTATCCGTCAATGTCAAAACCATCATGCAAGACTACAGTGCCGCCATTCATCAGAACTGAGAATGTTTCTATAAACCCGCTAATGTGGACCTGTGGGTCACAAACGGGAATTACGTCATTCCCTGTTACGCCTTGTAAGGCATCCGCGGTAGATTCCAGCATAGCCCTGACAGACATGCATGTATGAACCACGCCCTTTGGCTCGCCCGTTGAACCGGACGTGAAGAAGATAAGGGCGGGTTCTGAAGGCGAGCGTTGAGTAGGGGTGAAGGGTTTAGCTCCAGCAAGAAGAGTATTGAAATTCATATAGTTAGCTGCTGATTGATTTCCAACAACGAATATTTTTTCGATATTTGTTTTAGCTAACTCTGTATTGCTTAAAAGATCCAACCTGTCAGGCTCGATTATCAACCACCTGGGCTCGGCGTTCAGGAGCGCCCTGTAAAATTCAGGAGCCGCATAACGGCGGTTTAAAGGCATGGCGATAGCGCCAGATTTAAAGCATGCCAGATAGGTGATTATAATATCAACTCCATTTGGGAGCATGAAGGCCACTCGCTCCCCAGATAGATTTGAATCCTGAAAATTGGCGGCTAGGGCCTGAGCATCATTGTCCAGCGTTCTATAACTATAGGATTGATCGTTTAAAATTACCGCTGGTTTATTTTGATCATGCTCAAGAGCAGAATTTAGTAGTTGAATAATACTCTCTGAATGAGTCATTTGACCTGATTTAAATTTACCGATGAGTCTCTGGATAATTTACCATACCTTCAAAAGATAGGAACCTAATTTATATTTTATGGCTCGCCTATAGATATCAAAATTTCAATTTTAAAGTGAGAAGTGAGAGTGAGGGGGTCAGGCTTTGTTTATTTGTTTATCTGAACTGTAAGGATTTTCTTTTTCTATGACTGGCAAAGCTAGGATTCAAGGACGTGGAGGGTCTTAAAACGCTTTGCTGGGTGTTAATGAAGATCGGGATAGCCTATGCACCAGTCACAGAAGTTAGAAAGATATAGAATGAGTTGGAATGGACGTGGTATGTCGAGAAAATATTAGGGGCTTGTAAAGATAACTATATAAACAAATAATCAAATAAACAAAGCCCGACGCAATTTTTTGCAGGTTGTTCATCGAGAAACCAAGACTGGTCGAATCACGCGAAGCGCTCCAGAAAATTAACGTGTTTAAAGAAAAGACCACTAGATCAGCGGAAAAATCGGCTATAATATCTTTTCAGCCGAAGATCACGGACACTTTCAAATTGAGATGGTGGGCTAAATGATCATGAAAAAAATGATTGGAAAATTTTCGTTATTATTTACAGCTTTGGCGTTCAGCATTTCCTTTACAGTTTCATGCGACGAGACGAGTGGCGGCGGATCGGTAGATGACGGCGGCGAGCCCGGTCCGATCACGGGCAGCCCTTTCGACATTAATACCGCGGTCGAACTCATGTTCCTGAGCCTTGAAGCCTATCAAATGTTAGCGGACAGCAACGATGGAGTTGAGTTCACTCTCCCTGAGCCCTACGATTTAATTATTCAGTTCCTGACAGGTGAAAGCTTTCTGGGCACTTCCCTTGAAGTAGCAGTTCCGATAGCATTTATTGCCACCAAGGATAACAACATTTATGTGGTGTTCAGGGGCACAAAAACAATAGACGAATGGATTAGCGACGCCGATTTTCCACTGGTGCCCTACCCGGCCGTTAGTAACGGCGGGATGACGGAGAAAGGCTTCACGGATATATATGAAAGCTTAGGCGTGGTAGATGAGATAAACCAGTTAGCCGGCATGGGCAATTTCGAGAATGTCTTCGTCACCGGTCACAGCCTTGGCGCTGCGCTCGCTGTTCTGGCGATTCCGGACATAATTGAACATACCGACTTCAAAAATCCTATCATGTACAGCTTCGCCGGACCACGGGCAGGCAATAGCGATTTTATGAGTCTTTACGACGGATTCGGCGTAACCAGCTGGCGCGTTTTCAATACAAACGATTTAGTCCCCAAACTGCCTCCAGAAGGTTTATCATACGTTCATGTGGATACTGGAGAGCCCATCACCTTCGGAGAGCCAATTACGGATCCCTTTGATTTTGATCAGATAGAGTTCAATCACAGCTCATGCAACTACTACTCGACTCTCTGCGATATGACGGACGATCCGAAATCATGCAAAGACATGGGAGATGGACTCGACGACTGCATGTTCAATTCTATGTGATCTCGGAACCCAGCGGGTTCACTCTCAAGCCGTCCCGAACCTCACGCAATCATTGCGCCATTTTTCAGAAAATTCATTTCGGTGAACGTGCGACCCTACCTGATCACTTTCTAATGTCAGTTACTTCATCTTGTCGCGCAGACAATACCTATTCGTTTACATCCTACCTCGCAGTATACGATGAATTGTTTTTGATAAATTCTTTTGATATACTGGGAAAAACCAGAGAATAAAGCTACAGAGGTGAATAATGGCTAAAATAAAAATACAAGTAAATGATTCCGTTAATATCAGAGGAAATAACAGTATACGAATTGGTGATGGCAGGCAAGTCTTTGAAACGAACTTTAATATCCCCCAGCGAGATCTATCGACAGGTTATCAACTCCAACATTCCTACTTGACATACATGATTAAAGGTCTAACAGTTGCAACCACAAACCCCGACATTCGTATCAATAACCAGATTGTAGGGCAAATCCAACGGGCTCATGGTGCTGACCCCAACCATTGGTTTACACAGACAGTAACAATTGCTCGAGGTAATACCTACCCCATTCCACTGCGACAAGGGACTAATGAGCTTGAGATAAGGGCGGTGACTTATCCTAGCGCAAATGCGGGTGACTTATTTGATGATTTTTTTCTGCGAAACATTATCTTAACCTACACTTACTTCATCAACGTTGATACAGGGCTTTTTTGATAAATTTAGAGGCTCATAGGGGTCAGGCTATGTTTATTTGCTTATCTAAACTGATGGGATCGTCCTTTCCTATGACCGTCAAACCGGGAATTGATGTACGTGGAGGATCTTACAATGTTTTGCTGCGTGGTAATGACGGTCAGGATAACCTATCTACCAGAGGTTGGAGTTAGTTAGATTAGGAACGAGACTTATAAACAAAAGATTTGACCCTTTTTATTTAAAATCATAAAATCACAAGGCCAAGGAATAAGAAGGTTCTAAAAGGGAATGCATGTCCTCTTTAATGATTGAAAACGGCTGTCTCTAAGTTAACATATATGCGTAAAAAAATATAAGTGGGAGCGTTACTGCACCTGGAGGAAAAATGAGCGGAGAAATAATTCGGTTCGTAAGAAAGAAATTACTGGACAAGAAAGAGCCTATAACATTTGATGAGGCTTACAGAGTAGCTCTGCTTGGCGAGGAGCACTTACTTGGCC
>JBAUII010000098.1:0-14325 GCA_049682815.1 Thermodesulfobacteriota bacterium
AAGAGATGGAGTTCAGGTTTAATAACAGAAATGGGGATTTGAGGCGTATTATCAGGGGTATTCTCAGATATCGTTAACTCTGTTCTAGACAAGCTCCTTTATTTATTTTTTTAACAGACCTCTGAACTTAATTTATAAAACTCATAAACCGATAAGTCAAGGGGAAGTGATTCTATGAAGCTCATGAGCGAGATTAGAAAACCTCGCCTATCGATGCCCGATCATTTAACCTAGATGGGGGGGGGATATTCTTGTCACGCTTAAATGCTTGAGCATCTCCCCTACATTCTCACCAGAGAGGATTAAAAACCAGCCCGGATAGGATCTTTGGATAAAAATAGGTTGTTTTGTGCGGCAACTTTTCATCCGCCAATACTACTTCAAATATATCCAAGGCTGTTAGCGGCGGTAGAATAACCCCAAGTACATATCGGCCACTTTTAACAAGCTCGGATACCTCATTAATAGACTTTGTATACAAGATTTCCGACTTTTCTTCGGTAATTATCTCTTTCAGCACGACGTTATGGAGTAGCATTACAGCTAAATTCTTAAATGACTCAGGATAGAGTTCTTTGGGCGAAACCTTAAAAACACTATCGGTGTCTTTTATCAGAATGAGAAATTCCCGGCTGCCCAGGGATGAGACCGCTTCCTTAAAATCAATTCGTTTAATATCAAACCTCTCCCCTATTTTCTGGATGAAATCCTTCAGATCCAGGGAGTCGGGACTTCTTAAAACCCTGTGAGTGGGGTTGATCAAGAGTCCGTCATCCTCCGCACGGGCGAGATACATCATCACGTATTCATATGGAAGCTCCTCAGAGCCCGCGCCCAAATTACCCTTCTGTAGATTTCTATATTCGAGAGCTGTTTCATACCTATGATGCCCGTCGGCGATAAGGAGACTGAAACCCGACATCGTGGTTTTTATTTTCGAAATTATATCCCGGTCAGAAATTTTCCACAGCTTATTCCTCACACCGTCCTTGTAAACGGAATCGATCAACGGCTCATCTTCTATATGCTCGTCGATGGCTTTTTCTACCGAACCCTCCGGGTCGGAATAAATAGAAAAAACTGGGCTAAGATTTGCCTTGCACGCCAGCGTTAGCTTCAGCCTGTCCATCTTAGGCTTGGGAAATGTTCTCTCGTGAGGGAGGATAATCTTTGAAGAAAAATCCTCAATCCTGACGGTGGCGATAAATCCCCTTCGTATAATCTTCTTTCCGTCGAGATCAAATTGTTGGTGATAGGGATAGATTGACGGCTCGGACTCTTGAATTAGAACCTGATGGTCAATCCAATCTCTAAATGTGGCTCCAGCCTTAACGTATTTTTGTTCACCCTCGCACTTGGAAAGGATAAGGCGAACCACATTGTACGGACTCACGCCATAGAGCTCTTCCTGCTCCTCAGGACTAATCACATCATAAGGAGGAGCAAAAGCCATGGATAAATCTTCAATTTTCTCCGGATTGTAACGAAAGCCGCGAAAGCCGGTTACGACAGCCATTAAAGAAATCCCTCAATCAATTCTCTTCTTATTTCACCCTCCCTGATGATCGATGGTGGAGTTTGGGTCAAATCAACGACAGTTGAACCTTTGGATGGCTGTAGGCTACCCGAATCGATTATAAGGTCAACTCTAGAGCGAAAAGCATCGATGATATCGTTTATGTCATATAAATTATCCCGCCCACTGATATTTGCGCTTGTAGCCGTTAATGGCTCTGAGATATATTCAAATAGCATTCTCACGAACGGGTGACTGGATATTCTGACAGCTACTTTCCCTGTATCCGCTGTGATCAGGGCGGGCAACTTTATCTTTTGATTGAGCACAAGGGTTAGCGCACCTGGAAGAAAGCGGTCAATCAGCTTAGAGGCTTGCTCAGTTACGTTAGCGATCTGATCAAACATTTCGATATCCTTTACAAGTACTGGAATGGGCTTACCTTGAGGCCGACCTTTCACAACAAAAATTCTCCTTACGGATATCTCGCTTAGCGCATTGGCACCCAGTCCATAGAGTGTTTCTGTAGGATAGACTATCGTTCCTCCGTGATTTATTATCAATGCCGCGATCTTAGGCGATTCGGGCTTTTCTTCTTTAATTACCTCGGTCAATGACTACTCACTCCAAGCTCATCGTTAAGTAACAAATCGAGGGATAGCGGAATAATAGTATAATGAGACTTTCCAATAAGTTATCTTCCCAATCAAAATTCCCATATTAGACTGGTATAGCTAGCTCAAATTCTCCACCCGCCATAGTAGAATAAGGCCTTATCATTGCCCAGGATCCCTGAAGCGTAATTAAGCCCGATTTCAGGATCAAACGGCATCATGTCAGAACCAAAGATAATATCAGCATTCATTTCATCCAGCATTTTTAAAGGATTCATACACCGCGCCCTTTCATGTCCCAAAGCTTTCTCGTAAGTCCTCATGAATACTACATTAAAGTTAGGTTGTAAGCAGAGCGTCACGCCCATTTCATTGAGCCTTTTGACCTGATCGGCGTTTATCATCTCAGCATGTTCTATCCTGTGTCCTTTTAGCTTCACGTTTGCCGTTTCAAGGGAATTTAAGACAGCTTCTATGCCTCCATCACCTATCGCGTGCATCGAAATTCTTAATCCCTTTTTTTCAAGTTCAGAAACTATCGATATCAGTCGCTCTTCAGAGACTAAAAGATTACCTCTACTCGCCCTGTCACAATAATTCTGTTTCAGATAAGCTGTCCTAGCACCGATAGAGCCGTCAACAAATACCTTTACCCAGCCAAGCTGTATTGACTTGTCTTCTCCATAAATGTCAAATAGCTCTAAAATCCTTTCATAATCCTTGTAGTAAGGCATTAAAACGACATTCAATCGTAGGTCCCCCTTTTCCCTTATCATAAAATATGTACGAGCAATGCTATAATCGACGAAATCATGGACTTCCAGAATTCCTTTTGATATTGCTCCCGTTTGGGCCTGGAGCAACGGTTTCGTCATATCCTTTGGTTTCAGTGAAGAGGCAAGATACCTGAGTAATTCCTCAAAAACATATCCCTTTTCCACATCAAAATTCTGGGATGGTTTCAAATTAAAATCTTCTATTACTCGATCGTTTATCACTCCAACATGTCCGTCTATTCGTATAAGAACTACGGGAAAAGGAAATCCATTGATGTCACTTTTCGTTATGTTCTCGCCCAGCGATTCCTCGTTCCAGCCCCATGCAATCACAGGCTTATCCGCCGCGCTTTGAATCATACTTATAACATCCTTTTTGCTCCTGGCGTTTTCTATAGGAACAGTTTTAAGCGCAAATAGTTCTAAATGGGTATGTGCGTCAACAAATTTCATAAACTAAAATATAGCCGATAATAAATGCTTGTTGTATTGAATGCCTCTTAATTACCTTTCTTGTTTCCGTAAGGTCCCTGACGAGTCGCCATGATTACATAAAAGAAGTCATAAGATAAACTCTGATTGAGACCAATGGAGGACTAAAGTCCTCCTACGCAATATAAATAACATTGATGTATCAGCGAACTTCCTTCCACGATACTCAGGACAGGTTTGGTCGCCATCATCGTCCCGGCCAGCGGCCACCCCGGCTGACCATAGGTGAGGATTTCTAACCTAGCGCCACGCCGCCATTTTTATTTACATTTCTCACGAGGCCTTTTATGAGCAAAGCCGAGGTGTTCGAAACGACAATGAGAGATCCTGAATCGAGTTCAGGATGACAAAAAAGGTTAGGTCACGACTAGAATGGTATAGCCCACTCAGTATGATATAATTGTTTTGTTAGAAAGACTTAAGCTTGAAACTATCATGAGCAGCAAACCAGAAAACTATTCAATTAAGTGGAAAACCCTCTTTGCTGAAAGGTTGTTTCAAATTTTAGGCGAAGAAGGGCTAATCTCCTCTCCCGATGAACTGATCGCCTACGAGTGTGACGCGCTTACAGCATATAGCATAAAGCCAATATTTGTGGTACTTCCAAGATCAACAAAGGAGATTTCCGATGTCATAAAACTATGCAATAAAGAGAAAATACCATTTGTTCCAAGGGGTGCGGGAACAGGCCTCTCGGGGGGTGCACTTCCAACCGATGAGGGAATCGTTATATCTCTGACACGTATGAATCGGATACTAGAGGTTGACATTGAAAATCAGCGAGTGGTTGTCGAGCCCGGTGTAATAAACGCATGGGTTACTGACGCCGTAAGCAGTAATGGATACTACTATGCCCCGGATCCATCCAGCCAGATTGTGTGTACGGTTGGGGGAAACGTAGCCGAAAACTCAGGCGGGGTCCACTGCTTAAAATATGGCGTTACTACGAATCATGTTCTGGGATTGGAGGTAGTCCTCCCAGATGGCGAAGTTGTCGAGCTAGGTGGAAAAACCGCGGATAGGCCTGGCTATGATATCGTGGGGCTTCTGGTAGGTTCGGAAGGATTGCTGGGAATTGTCACCAAGGTCATTTTACGAATAATTAGAAAGCCAGAATCGGTCAAAACATTTCTTGCTGCTTTCGATAAAATCGAAGATGCTGGTGGTGCCGTTTCCGGAATCACGGCGAAGGGAATAATACCTGCTGGCATGGAAATCATGGATTACTTCAGCATCAAAGCTGTTAATATGGCTATTCAGGCCGGCTACCCAGATGATGCGGGAGCGATACTCCTGGTGGAGCTAGATGGACCTATTGATGAGATCGAAGCCGGGATTCCACTTGTGTTGGAAGTACTAAAAGAAAACAACTCAAAAGAGATAAGGATTGCAAGGGACGACGAGGAAAGAGCCCTATTTTGGAAGGGCAGGAAAAGTGCGTTCGCGGCCATGGGAAGGATTAGCCCGGATTATTACGTACAAGACGGTGTTATTCCAAGGAGTAAACTTCCCGAAGTCCTTAGAGAGATCAACATCCTGAGTAAAGAATATGCGCTCCGGGTCGCAAATGTCTTTCATGCCGGAGACGGCAATCTGCATCCCCTCATCCTTTACGATTCGTCTGTAAAGGGAGAAACTGAGAAAACCGGACAGTTGGCTGGTGATATTTTAAAGGTCTGCGTTGATGCTGGTGGAAGCATAACCGGCGAACATGGAGTTGGATATGACAAAAAGCGGTTTATCTCCAGCATGTTCGATGAAAATGATTTGGACACCATGAATCTTGTAAGATGCAGCTTCGACCCCAACGGACTCTGTAACCCGGGAAAGTTATTCCCAACGCCGCGCACATGCGTCGAACAGGGAAGGCAATCCTATAAAATACATCCGATACAAAAAGCCGGAATGGGTGAGATGTACTGACAACTTATAAATTTCAAAACAATCCAGAAATGTTTTCAATAATTCATGTCAGATTCAATCAAAGAAATACACAACATAGTCGGAAGCAGTAATATTTTCGACGAATCACAGCAGCTTGAAAGCTATTCAGTCGAGGGCAAAGAACCCAGAGTCGTCGTGTTTCCAAGCACTAAAGAGGAAATCTCTGAAATCTTGAAGCTCGCCAATCGGGACTCGCTATCAGTAATACCGTGGGGCAGTGGTACAAAAATCGGTATAGGGAATAAGCCGAATAAGGCAGATATCGTATTAAGTACAGATAGACTAAACCGAGTCATTGAACATAATGACTCCGACCTAGTTGCCACTACGGAGTGTGGAGTCAAACTAAGTAAGTTCCAAACAGCCCTAAAGGAAAAGAATCAATCACTTCCGATCGACCCGCCACATGTAGAACTAGGCGCTAGCATCGGAGGGATAATAGCCACGAATGACAGTGGCCCGAGAAGACTCAGATACGGGACGGCGCATGGAACGATGAGAGAGCTCGTATTAGGGATAAAGATCATCCGCCCGGATGGTGAGATAGCTAAGGCCGGCGCCAAAGTTGTTAAAAGCGTAGCTGGATACGATATACCAAAACTCTTAGTTGGTTCCCTCGGCACACTTGGCATAATCATCGAAGCAACATTAAGACTCTACACAATTCCGGAGCATTCTCTGACCTATCTTGCGAGCTTTTCCTCGATTCAGGAAGCCCATGCGACAGCCCTTTCAATCTTAAACTCCTCTCTTACGCCCACATGCCTAGAATTAGTTAATTCGTCTCTGTCGGAGTCCCTATCCGCCAAGCTAGAACTAAACTTAAAGAAAAATGCATATATCCTGGCGATAAGATTTGAAAGTGTTGAAAAGGCTGTAAATAATCAAGCAGCTAAATTAAAGGAAATATGCTCTAACGACAAAGGCCAGGGGTTAATTGTTGAAGGCGATATTGAGGCAAAGTTCTGGTATCAAATCACAGAATTTCCTTGGATAAAAGATAAAAGCAAAACAGTGGTTTGTAAGACCTGTGTTCTTATTAAAGATGTATCGATACTTTTAGAGAAATTAGAAGATCTTTCCAAAAACAGCGGACTCGAAATCCTGGCATCGGCGCGTGCCGGGAACGGTGTTTTAATAACTTCCCTCGACGGCGATACCCCGAATTTACTTCAGGCCACGAGATCACTTCGTGCACAGGTAAGCTCCTTAAATGGAAACATGGTTATTCAACAGGCTCCACCGTCAATCAAATCCGAGATCGATGTTTGGGGCGAAATAGGGTCGTCTCTGGAATTAATGAGAAGGCTAAAATCTCAATTCGACCCAAATGGGGTAATGAACCCCGGAAGATTTGTAGGTGGGATCTAGATGATTAGGAGAGAACAAAAGGAAGGCTGGTTTCTAATAAATCAACATGACCATGCAGCCCTTTCGGGACAGACCATGAATTACTGGGGCAATGAAGCATTTGAACCGCCCGACCCCCAGGATGAGCTCCTTTTCGCCATCACCGAGCACGATAACGGCTGGAGGGAGTGGGATTCCTCCCCAAAAGTTGAAACTCAAACGGGGTATCCAATGAATTTCATGGAGATGGACTTTCCTGACCAGAAGACCATATGGACCAGAAGTTACAGGAGATTTTCTGAGGAGCACCCATATGCTTCAGCGTTAATTGCACTTCATTTCAGGGTCTTCAACCAAAAAATAATCGATAAAAACGAGGGTAACAGTGAAGCCAGGAGGTTAAATTCTGAAATGAATAAATTCATAGCCAATTCCCTAAATCTAGAATTGTCAGATTCCGGCTTGCCCCCTCTTCCAAAAAAGGCAAAAATAAATCTAAGGCTTGTGCAGGTCGGCGACATAATGTCTTTGGCTCTTTGTCACGGATGGCCTTCAATCGACATCGACGCGGTGCCCCTTAACTATAAGGGAACGGCTTTTAAGCTGAAACTGACATCAAGCGACGGTCAAAATTATATAATTAACCCTTACCCATTTTCTCAAGATAGACTAAGATTTGAGATAATTGGGAGAAAACTAGGTCGAAAACAATTTAATAGTGATGACGAACTACGGCAAATATTAAATGAATCAAATTTCGAAACCCTTGAATTATCGATCAAGAGTGAATGAGAATAAAATGGAACAAGAGACTACAACATTTCGGGCGTTTGATGAAATAGACAAACCCAGCCCTGACCTGGTTAAGGACTGCGTTCACTGCGGTTTTTGTCTTTCGGCGTGTCCTACCTATCTGGAAACCGGAAATGAGCTGGACTCCCCACGAGGGAGAATCTACCTTATGAAATCAGCTTTAGAGGGCAAAATACCTATGGGTGGCTCTCTTGTAAAACACCTGGATATGTGTCTCGGATGCATAGCCTGCGAGCCAGCCTGTCCTTCGGGTGTACAATATTCAAGGCTTATAGAATCAGCTAGGTCTCAGATAGAAAGACGTTATGAAAGACCATTTTCAGACAAGCTCCACCGATCGCTGATTTTTTCTATTTTCCCCTACTCGAGAAGACTACGACTACTTCTTCCTTTTCTCTACTTTTATCAAGCGAGCGGACTTAAACATTTGATTCATAAATCGGGAATACTTCTAAAGCTTTCCAAAACGCTTTCAAAAATGGATGACATGCTGCCAACTATCAAATCTACAGCGCTATTCCCTTCTATGCCAAATGTTATACCGGCAAAAGGGAAGAAACGTTATCGAGTCGCACTCCTCACAGGATGCGTCCAGAGTGTATTATTTCCCCAGACGAATGAAGCGACGGTCAGGGTCTTATCTGAAAATGGTTGCGATGTAGTCGTTCCCGGAAATCAGGGATGTTGCGGGGCGCTCTCGCTTCATTCAGGAAGATTGTCAGAGGCAAGAGAATTCGCGCGAGCAAACATAAACGTTTTTGAAAGATCCGATTGCGATGCGATTATCGTAAACTCCGCAGGCTGTGGTTCTGCTATGAAAGAATATCGAGAGCTTCTCAAAGAAGACAGATCTTACTCAGAACGTGCCGAAAGGATGAGCAACAGGACAAGAGACATAATGGAGTTTCTGGACGAAATAGGGCTGCGCGGTGATCTAAAAGAAGTACAATGCCGGGTTACCTACCAGGATGCTTGTCATATAGCCCAGGCTCAGAGAATAAAATCACAGCCGAGAAATATAATAAAAAAGATCCCTGGAGTTGAATTCGTCGAACTTCAAGAATCGGAGCTCTGCTGTGGAAGCGCAGGCATATATAACATGGTAGAGCCTGCAATGTCTGGAAGATTACTCGATCGAAAGATCCGCAATTTAAAGGAAACCAATGCGGACCTTTTAGTTGCAGGAAATCCCGGCTGCCTCCTTCAAATTCAAATGGGAATAAAACAGAATGAACTAAATATCAAAACCGCCCACCCAGTTGAGCTACTGGATTGGAGCTATCGGGGTAATTATTTTGGACTGTGATATTTGAATAACTCCTCTTTTTAGTACAACACGAGGTATTGTAGAGATTAAAGTTTCTCTAAAATTAGGCTGGGGTTGTGAAGGATTATAAGAAAAGCCGCCAACACCTGAAGAGGATGCAAAACGTTGCCATTCCGTATCGAATACTCGCCCGAAGCTGAGGACCATCTGCGCCTACTCACAGCAAGGCAGCAGGCAATTGTTGTAGACACTGTCGATAGACAGCTCATACACCAACCGACCGTCGAAACGAGAAATCGTAAGCCAATGCGCCCCAATCCGACAGCTCCTTGGGAATTGCGAATCGGCAATCTTCGAGTATACTACGATGTAGAGGATGAACCTGAGGCGGTGGTTTATGTCCGCGCCGTTGGGGTTAAGAAAGGCAACCTAGTTCGCATTGGGAAAGAGGTAATCGAGTTATGAGAACTATAGAAATTGCGAAGGCTAAGGCATCGTTGGCAAAATATGCGCGAGACGTTAAGAAAGAACCTGTGATTTTGACTAAAGACGGCAAACCCGTGGCTGCGCTGGTTGCCATTGAGAACGCGGATTTGGAGACAGTAACTCTAGGCACAAGTCGTCAATTTCTTGCTTTGATAGAGCGGTCACGAGCGCGACAAGAATCCGAGGGTGGAATTTCCAGCACTGAGATACGCCGGCGGCTCGGATTGAAAAAGAAGGGTAAAGGCAGTAACACTTAATAAAGGCGACGTTTCAGGCAAAAAGCCTTTCCACATACCTATCGAATAGACTGTTTATTATTTGACAGTCCACTTACACCGATATTGTAAGCGCCGCTGAATAGTCTGTCCTTCCTCCGCAACAAAGCCTATTGTAATAAAATCAGGGTCTTATAGAGTATCTGTTAAAGAAGAATGATTTAAATTCAAGGCTGATTTTATCTGACCTGTGATGATAGATTGGTTAAGCAACTTAAGAGATTAAGACTTGAGATAGTAGTTATGAATCCGGTAGATTATATTAGACAGGAGATGAGCTAATGAAGAAGAAGAAAATAATGGACGATGCCGAAATAAGGATCAGTGGGATAGAAGCGTTAAACAAGGCGCTTGGCCCCACCGCAGCCCTTAGATTTCTGTCTATGCTACATCGTGAACCAACAGACTATGTAGACATCTCTCGACGACTATATAAAGGACAAACAATAGACGAGATATTTAGCCAAGCAAAAAAACAGTGGAAGGAATAAATCTATAAAACTTCCAGGGTTTGATATGTCCGGAAGATTACTCGATAGAAAGATCCGCAGTTTAAAGGAACCCAACGCGGACCTCCTAGTTGCGGGAAACCTCGGCTGCCTCCTTCAAATTCAAATGGGAATAAAACAAAACGGATTAAACGTTAAAACCGCCCACCCGATTGAGCTCTTGGACTGGGCATATAGGGGATCCCGAAATTTTATTTGAAAGACCTTATTTATAAAGAATTATTATTTGGAAAAAAGGATAGATATTTTGTAAAATTAGAATTATCCTTTTGATTATAAATTCTTGGAATTTACAGGACCCGGAATTTTTAAAAACTAATATGGAAATAATCGCCAACTTAATACTTGGGGATTGTAAAGAAGAATTAAAGAAATTGGAAGATGATTCAATCGATTTAGTTGTAACCTCTCCACCATATGCCGATCAAAGGAAAAATACGTATGGAGGAATCCATCCAGATAAGTACGTCGAATGGTTTTTACCAATTTCTAAAGAGTTACAAAGGGTCCTAAAGCCAACCGGAACCTTTATACTGAACATAAAAGAAAGAGTATTCAACGGCGAACGTCACGCTTATGTCTTGGAACTGATTTTGGAAATGCGAAATCAGGGGTGGTTATGGACAGAGGAATATATGTGGTGTAAAAAAAATTCCTATCCTGGAAAATGGCCAAACCGTTTCAGAGATTCATGGGAAAGGCTTCTTCAATTTAATAAAAATAAAAAGTTTAAGATGTTTCAGGAAGCCGTAATGGTTCGGATGGGAGACTGGGCAAGAACTAGGCTAAGAAATTTAAGTGCTACTGATAAAATTAGAGATGAATCAAAGGTTGGAAGTGGTTTTGGAAAAAATGTATCTAACTGGATAGGGAGAGACAAGGTATATCCTACGAACGTCTTACATATGGCAACAGAGTGCAATAATAAGAACCATAGCGCGGTTTTTCCTGAATCTCTACCTGAATGGTTTATTAAATTATTTACAGAAGAAAAAGATTGGGTATTAGATCCATTTATGGGATCTGGAGCAACTATTAAAGCATCGCAGAAACTCCGAAGAAATTCTATAGGGATAGAAATAAAAAAAGATTATTACAATATTGCCTCTTCCGAAATACACCCCAAAAAATATTTCTTACTTGAGAAAAAAAAGCGATATGAAATCAATCGAAATTAGTGATGTACGAAAATATGTAGAAAACAACATAAAGTATTTTCACTCTACGCGCCTACAAAGTCTAGAAAAACTTAAACTAAGCCAAATTCTAAAAAGAAAAAATCCTTATTTATTCAAAGCCAAAAACATCTTAACGGCGCAGGACTTGGTGAAAGCACTTCTGGATGCTCATTTATCATCACAGGAAGAAGCGATATTTGGAGACTTCCTTGAGAAATTAGCCATTTTTATTAATAAAAAAGCGTATAATGGGAAAAAATCATCGGCAGAAGGTGTAGATTTAGAATTTAGCAAAAAGGATATCCATCATATTGTTACCATTAAATCCGGACCCAACTGGGGTAATAGCAGCCAGATAAAAAAAATGAAGGATAACTTTAATAAAGCGAAGAGAATCTTAAGGACCAGTAATTCTAACATTCAAATCGTTGCAGTTAATGGATGCTGTTATGGGAGAGAGGCCAAACCTGACAAAGGGGATTATTTTAAATACTGTGGACAAAAATTTTGGGAATTCATTTCCGGTAATGATAACCTGTATATTGAAATCATAGAACCATTAGGACATAAAGCAAAAGAAAAGAATGAGGAATTTGTGGAATCATATTCTCAAATTATTAATAAATTCACATTGGAATTTAGCCAACAATATTGCAAGGACGGAAGAATAGATTGGGATGCTTTAGTTAAATTTAATTCTTCAACTGCAAAACCGAAGACAATAATATCAAAGAAATAACTCATGCACTCTTAAATAAATGAATCAAACAAGAATTTAAGGCTACTTATCCCTTCAGATTCTTCTTAATCTTACTCAAAATGAAGCGTGAAAGCTCTTCGTCCCCGAACGTGCCAACTCTAATCGTAATTTCTGTAATGTTGTCTCCCTGCCTCTTAAGGCTGATACGTACCTTCTTGTTATCAGCCGTAATTGCTTCGAGTTTTCCGGCTGTCGCATCGCTGTATTTGTCGGTTACCACCAATTTCAGCTCATCGACTGCCTTTTCCGTAGCCTTCCAGACTGTAGGCACATTATACGCCTCGGTAGCCTTTAATTCCCCCTTTATGTACGCAATCGTTCCAGCGCCCGCTGCTGCACCTGCTGCCCCTCCCACAGCGGCGGCAACACAACCGTTATTAATAAGTGGAATAATTCCGAGCAATGCAATTAGTAGCCATTTCTTCGATTTCATTGATTGCCTCCTTTGGGTAGAAATAGTATAGAGTCGCAGAACTGAATTTAAAAAGGTACGGCAAAATAAGAATTTGAAATAATGATAATTGATATGATCCTTTGATGTCAAATCTAGTATGTATATAGTTGAAACTAATAAGTAACCCTCCAACAAGGGGTATCAGCACATAATCACACAGCCTCTCGAGTCATATATGCAGATGTTAGATAATTCGGGGACAGTCTCTAAATTCTTAAATGGGCATTCAAAAAATTGCGTTAAGAGGGTTAATGTCATAGTAAGTCATGCTGAACTTGTTTCAGCATCTCTCTTTAAATTAGATCCTGAAATGAATTCAGGATGACCGGGTTGCGGTTGGATTAAATTTTTTAGTCTTAATGTCATCCCGGAATTCTCCCCGCCAGAATCATGCGGGGACAAGAGTAGTCGGGGATCCAGAGGTAAAAGCATGGATTCCCGCTAACAATCCGCGGGAATGACACCGAGGTGGGTAGCCTAGTCATGAGCCCTGAGTTTCATCGAAGGGCCTGTCCTGAGTTTATCGAAGGATCGAAGGATTGTTTCTTTGTACCTGTGCTGAACTCGTTTCAGTATCAAGACAAAGAAAATAAAATATTAAATGATGGATCCCCGATAAGAACATTTGAGGATGACGGATGAGCAAATTTCGAGAAAATTTACTATATTTTCGATTCTGTCCACGAATTATCTGGCTTTTACAATCGCGTGCAGCCGAAGGGGACGAAGCAATCTCAAACAAAAAATGAGATCGCCACGCTAACGCTCGCGATGACAGACCGTCTGAAAACAAAAACTTTTGGGGGTGTTAACTCTGAGCCCTGAGTCTAATCGCGAGCGCCTAAGTGCACTCTACTGAAACCCTCTAGCAAGCTACAGTGAATTCACAAGTACAAGCCAGATTCTCGTACTAGCTTTCAAAAGTAATTAAATTCAATCAAGACACAAGATGCTAATTACATCAAACTTAACTCAAGGTAACATAATCGATGCACTCTATTTTCAAAATAAGGTCGACAACTCACATAATAGATGAAATATCGAATTGAAGAGACATGAATACCATTACGCTCCTGTCGCCAGCCAAAGTCAATCTCACCCTCGAAGTTCTCGGGAACAGGGCCGATGGTTATCATGAAATCAGGTCAATAATGCAACCAGTCGATTTATTTGATGAGGTGAAAATTGATGTGCTAGATGGTAATGGAATAGCTATTGAAACAGAGGGACGTAAGATTCCAACCGAAAACCGCAACCTGGCCTGGAAAGCTGCGGACATCTTTATTAAAGAATCTGGCCTAAGAGCAAAGGTTAAAATTTTTATCAAAAAGGCAATTCCAGTCGGAGCAGGTCTCGGCGGTGGAAGCTCTAACGCAGCCAGTGTCTTAGTGGGCTTAAACAAAATAAGCCATAAACTGAGCCAACACGAACTGAATTATCTCTCACCGAAAATCGGATCGGATGTCGCCTTTTTTATTAATTGCAGGAGCGCTGTTGCCGAGGGAATCGGAGAAAAAATCACCACGATAAAAGACTTACCCCTCTTTAATTATATTCTCATCAATCCAGGATTCGAAGTCTCGACCCGGGATACCTACAGACAATGGGATAAGTTTCAACCAGGAGCGAAAAAACCCGATAATATAGGAGAAACTATAACCTGTTTCAGAAAGGGCGAATTCCCCTTACGAAATGACCTGGAGCAAGCCGCTATCGATCTTTACCCTGAGATAAAAGCTCTAAAGGAGTTATTATTCAACCTGGGGATTGAAGCCGCGTCAATGACCGGAAGCGGACCGACTGTATTCGCAGTTTTCAAAGAGGAGAAGCAGACCTTAGACATGTATAACTACCTCAAAGCGAGCACGAAATATAAGGTCTTCTGCGTGAA
>JBAUII010000099.1:0-19903 GCA_049682815.1 Thermodesulfobacteriota bacterium
TAATCCTGAAAGATTATGGTATATAGCAGATGCGATTAGATGTGGAATTGATATCAAGGAAATTAACATTCTAACCAAGATCGACCCGTGGTTCCTTGAAAATATCAACCATATCGTTGGATTGGAAAATCAGATAAGGAAATTCAATTCAGATGATTTGCCAGGTCCCATCCTGAGACGTGCAAAGGAAATTGGGTTTTCAGATATAAGATTAGCCGAGCTTACGAATACTAGCCAGGATGAAATCCGCAAAAAGTCCCAAGAGCTCAAAATCAACAAGGCATACAAAATGGTAGATACCTGCGCCGCTGAGTTTGAGGCATACACTCCATACCTGTACTCAACTTACGAAGGGGAAGACGAAGCACCTCCAGACCAGAGAAGAAAGATAGTTATTTTAGGAGGGGGACCGAACAGGATAGGACAGGGTATAGAATTCGATTATAGCTGTGTTCATGCGTCCCTGTCGTTAAAGGAAGAAGGATTCGAATCCATAATGGTCAATTGTAATCCAGAAACCGTGAGTACAGATTACGACACATCAGATAGATTATATTTTGAACCCCTGACCTTAGAAGACACATTATCGATTATCCAAAAGGAAAAACCATCAGGTGTGATCGTACAGCTCGGGGGTCAAACACCTCTTAAGCTCGCAATTCCACTTGCTAGTAGGGGCGTAAATGTAATCGGGACATCTCCTCAAGACATTGATCTTGCAGAAGATCGGGAAAGATTCAGAGATCTAATAATAGATTTAGGTCTCAGGCAGCCTAAAAGCGGTATCGCAAGAAGTGTGGATGAAGCGAAACGTATCGCTTTCGAAATTGGGTTCCCCGTAATGGTTAGACCCTCCTATGTACTTGGCGGCCGAGCCATGGAAATTGTCTATAGTGAAGGAGCCCTAATAGGTTACACTAAAGCGGCTGTAAAGGTATCGCCCAATCAGCCGATACTCATAGACGAATTTTTAAAGGATGCCAAGGAATTGGATGTGGATGCCATTTCTGACGGGGAACTAGTAGTTGTTGGAGGTATTTTGGAGCACATAGAAGAGGCTGGTGTCCATTCTGGGGATAGCGCCATGGTGCTCCCCCCCTTTTCTGTAGAAGCTCCTCTCATCGAGGAAATCATTCGTCAGACTAAAGCCCTTGCATTAGCCCTCAATGTAAAAGGTTTGATGAACATTCAATTCGCCATTAAAGATCAAGATATATATGTGCTCGAAGTAAACCCGAGGGCAAGTCGCACAATTCCATTTGTCAGTAAGGCCATAGGAATTCCACTCGCTAAACTGGGAACAAAGGTAATGCTAGGGAAAAGTCTGAATCGACTAGGGTTCACAAAGGAAATTGTGCCAAAACACATATGTATAAAAGAATCGGTTTTCCCCTTCATAAAGTTTCCGGGCGTAGATACTATTCTAGGACCGGAAATGAAGTCAACGGGAGAAGTGATGGGGATAGACACCGAACTCAGACGCACATTTGCGAAGGCGCAGATTGCAGCAGGGACGTTCCTCCCTCTCGAGGGCAGAGCCTTCGTCAGTGTCAAGGATGATGACAAACCTAAGGTAATATCCATAGCTAAGAAGCTCAAGGATCTTGGTTTTAAGTTGATGTGCACAATTGGTACTGCTTTATATCTAGATAAGCATAAAATTCATTGTGATACGGTAAACAAAGTCATCGAAGGAAGACCTCACGTTGTCGACCACATAAAAAATGGCGATGTACAACTCGTGGTCAACACTACCTTTGGCGAAAAGGAAATTTCACAGTCTTACTCAATAAGAAGAGAATCACTTATCAAGAACGTTCCTTACTTTACGACTATCGCAGCCTCAAGGGCTGCAGTAGATGCCATAGAAGTATTAAAAACCGAAGGATTAAAGGTAAGAGCGCTTCAGGATTACTATAATGATACTGCCGATTCCAAATTACAAGCACCAAATTTCAAATAAATGTAAAGCCCGAAATTCTAACGATCAATGCGTTTGGAATTTATTAGTTGCATATTGAAATTTATCTGTGATTTGGTGCTTGAAGATTGAGATTTGTCTTTGATTTTCTGATAAAAGGTTGTTACTTTTTTAGAGTAAAAGAGGAGAAACTAAATGTCTTCTGATAGGGTACCAATAACGCCGGACGGCTTCAGGAAGCTTCAAGAAGAGCTAAATAGGTTAATTTCTGTAGAGCGGCCACAGGTCATAAAGATGATAGAACATGCGAGATCATTGGGGGACCTCTCCGAAAACGCCGAATATGAAACTGCAAAGGATCGACAGGGTTTTATCGAGGCCAGAATACAAGAGCTGAAGAGTAAGGTAGCAAGAGCGGAAGTAATAGATCCCGAAAAACTTCCTCGGAACGACCGAGTCATGTTTGGTGTTCGCGTGAGGCTTGAGGATATTGAAACCGGAAATACCGTTACATATCAACTCGTAGGACCAGATGAATCAGAACCTGAGAGAGGGCTTATTTCCGTTGCGTCCCCTATTGGCCGGGCTCTACTTGGAAAGCGAGTCGACGAAGAGATTCGAGTTCATACACCCGGTGGTTTGAGAGAGTTTATACTAATTGAAATTGAGTAGAGAGAGTGGTGTCTTATTATATCGTTCCATAGTGTGTAATGTGTTTCTTTTTATATCAGTTCGGGGTACAGTCGAGATCACCTCAGCAGTTGGGATTCGACGGGCCAGGTACGTGATCGGACTGCCGGCCGGGCCCACAGCGAGGGACACAAATGAGCCAGCAGCCGATTGATGCTGACGCGTTTCGTGACTTCGAGCGCGCGGCGCACGATGAAATCGCGGACGGGTATCGCAACTTCTTTACCGCGGTGACCGAGTACGCTGTTGAGCCACTGCTCGACGCGGCCGCGGTCGGACCAGGCGCACGGGTTCTGGACGTGGCCACTGGCCCTGGCGCCCTCGCCTTTCGGGCTGCCAACCGTGGAGCTTCGTCAGTCATTGGCGTAGACCTCTCACCGCAGATGGTACGACTTGCCGTGGCCGCGTATCCCTGCGTGGAGTTCCGGCAGGGCGACGCCGAGGATCTTCCGTTCCACGATCGATCGTTCGATGCCGTCGTCAGCAACTTCGGCATTGGCCACTTCCCCCGACCCGAACGTGCACTCGGGGAGTTCTTGAGAGTCGTGACACAAGGAGGTGTCGTCGCAGTCTCCTGGTGGGACGTGCCGGCTCGCCATCGCGTGAATGGGATCTTCTTCGACGCGATAAACGAGGCCGGAGCCTACCCGCCGCCGGAACTTCCCACGGGGCCGCCGATGTTCCGGTTCTCGGACGATCAGGAGCTCTCAGCCGCGCTACGCTCGGTCGGCCTCGCTGAGGTGGGCGTTCAGGCGTTCTCCTTCACTCATCTCCTAGCGAGCCCGGAAGACCTATGGAACGGCATTCTCAGCGGAACGGTCCGAACTTCGATCGGCATCCGACGGCAGCCCAAAGTCGTACAGGATCGCATTCGGGCCGCGTTCGACCGGTTGGTGAAAGTCTATGAAAGACACGGCCGTATCAGCGTGCCGGTCGCGTTTTGGATCGCATCTGGGCGGAGACCATTCGACTGAGTCGGCCGAGGTGCCAACAGGCTGTAAGAAATCAGCCCTGACGTTTTTATTAGATTTAAAGTTTAAAAATTACCATCATTTCCTATTATCTTATTGTCCATCATTAGTTCCGTGTCAATCGTATGTTCCCTGTTGAAGTCATACGAGGCGCAGCGTAGGCGGGAATCCATATTCGGAATTCAGATGAAAGTTAAAACTGTATTGGTAAACTCGCGATTAGTTTATTCGTAAAGCTTCCATCGAAAGAATATCTGTGATAAGTTAATAGACCCAAAAAAAAGGGGGTCTAAAGTTCGATGGAGGAAAGACTCGTCCAATTCCTTTCAGAAATAAGTGGTTTCGTATGGGGTTTGCCACTGATAGTTCTCTTATTGGGAACAGGCGTATATCTAACTATTATTCTAAGGGGTATTCAGTTCCGCGCATTGATACCCTCCCTTTATATAGCGCTCATAAAGAGAAAGGAGCTTGAATACTCAGAAGGTGATATCTCTCACTTTCAGGCGCTCATGACCGCACTTGCCGCAACCGTAGGCGTTGGGAATATTGCCGGAGTTGCTACCGCAATTGCTGTTGGTGGACCCGGCGCGGTCTTCTGGATGTGGATTACAGGTCTCTTCGGAATGGCGACAAAATATTCAGAGGCTGTACTAGCGGTCAAATACAGGGAATCCGATAAATTCGGAACGATGAGCGGTGGTCCTATGTACTATATATCAAAGGGCTTAGGAATCAAATGGCTGGGCGCTTTATTCGCTGTCTTCGCATCCATTGCGGCGTTTGGGATTGGAAACATGGTTCAATCTAATTCGGTGGCGGATGCAATTAATTCAGCGTTTGGCGTCCCTGCCTGGTTATCGGGTGCAGTTATGTGTGTTGCAACAGGTCTTGTGGTTCTTGGAGGAATTAGGAACATTGCGAAAGCAACGAGTGTAATAGTTCCATTTATGATAGTTTTCTACATGATTGGATCGTTTATTTTAATTTTTGTCCATTTAGATGATGTCCCTGAAGCCTTTCGGATGATTTTCTATCACGCCTTTGCACCCACCGCCGCCGCTGGTGGATTTATGGGCGCTGCTGTCCAACAAACGATCAGAATGGGTGTTGCACGGGGGATATTTTCAAATGAATCCGGGCTTGGAAGTTCTCCAATAGCAGCAGCAGCCGCCCAAACGAGCAACCCCGTAAGACAGGCTCTTGTTTCCATGACTCAGACCTTCATTGATACAATCGTTGTCTGCACCTTTACGGGAGTTGTTATAATAGCAAGCGGTGTTTGGGACAGCGGTCAAACCGGAGCCTCACTTTCAGCGCTTGCATTTGAGCAGGGAATACCCAAACAGATCGGAGATGATATTGTGGCAATAAGCCTATCCGCTTTTGCCTACTCAACCATTCTGGGTTGGTGTTATTACGGAGAGAAAGCTATTGAGTATCTTTTTAAGGAGGTTGCTGTAAAACCCTATCGGATTCTATTTACCATAATGGTTTTAGTAGGAGCCGTTGTCGATTTGAATCTGGTTTGGACTTTCGCAGATATCATGAACGGACTCATGGCATTCCCAAACCTTATCGGCCTCCTCGGACTCTCAAAGGTTGTAGTGGAGGAGACAAAGAAATACCTGGATCTCGAGATTTCCCGTAAATAGTTTCATTTCTTTTTCAATCAATACTGCATGAAAGAATGTTGTCGTTCCAAAAGATAGTGATGTGATCTCTATTTACTCAGATTGCTTTTTTCAAGGAGTTTACCGTTCAGCCAGAGCCATGCCGAAGGGTCAACGGTTCTTTTTGATAGAGAAACAGTATTATTCCTGCTACGGAACCATTAAATTAGGAATCAAGGTGAATCATTCTACACTTATCTTCCAAAAACCTATTTGACTTTATTTCCTAAAGTTAATAAAATGTGGAATATAGTTAACGTTCAATTGGGGAAAGGATGTCGAAATATATCATTAAAATTGCTGAAACTAAGGATGAATTTAAAGAATATTTTCGTATTCGCAACGAGGTTTTTGTCAAGGAGCAAGGGATATTTGCCGAGACAGATGTCGACGAACATGATCCGAACGCAACTCACATAATCGCAGTCGAAGCATCAAGCGGTAATGTAGTAGGCGTTGTCAGATGCTACAGTACGGATGGAAACACGTGGTTTGGCGGCAGACTGGGAGCCTTACCGGATTACCGTAATGGCAGAGTTGGGTCTCGTCTTGTGAGATTTGCTGTGAGTACTGCTAAATCAAAGGGATGCAAAAAATTCCTGGCATACATACAGCCCAACAATGTTAGGTTTTTCCAGAGACTTGATTGGGAAAAATTAGGAGAGCCAATCATCTATCAAGGCATGCCACACCAATTGATGGAAGCAAATTTGGATTCGTATTAATAGCAGGATACAGAATGCAAGATACACGATACACGATGGATGAACTAATAACCGCCTTACGCAGCTCCCCACGTTTAGCCGAAAAAGTAAATTTAAGAAACCTCTGGGACATCATACCAGGTGTCTGCGAGGTCGACGGTAGAAATGTGATTCTTGGTGATGATGCAGCTGCCATAGAGACACAAGATGGTTATTTATTGGCGGCTGCTGAAGGTGTTTACCCTGAACTTCTGAAATCAAATCCCTACCTTGCGGGGCGCACATCCGTCCTCACAAATGTGAGCGATATTTACGCTATGGGTGGAAGACCCGTAGCGATCCTGGATGTACTATTTTCACCCAATTTAGAAGAGGTCAATGATATAGTGCGAGGCATAAAGGATAATGCGTACCGATATCATGTACCACTTGTAGGTGGCCATTTAAATCGCAAAACAGATTTTTCCTCCCTCTCGGTCTTTATCATAGGTAGGGCTACAAGGCTGCTCTCCAGTTTTAATGCCCAGGCAGGCGATGACTTGGTTTTCGTTTGCAGCCTAGATGGACAATTCCATTCGGGGTTTAATTTTTGGGATTCCTCCAGTGAATTGAGCAGTGAAGACGCTCTCAGACAATTGGAAGTGTTTCCGCGACTTGCAGAGGAAGGAAAGGTTGATACCGCGAAAGACGTTAGCATGGCAGGTTTAATTGGTTCAGTCCTGATGCTTTTGGAGTGTTCGGGAAAAGGTGCGGAGATACAAATAGAGAGAATTCCAAAGCCTTATGCGATTCCATTGAGGGATTGGTTGATTACCTTCCCGAGTTACGGATTCATTTTATCGATAAGACCACAACACACCACAGAGGTTAAGAGGATATTCGATTCCATTAATCTCACGTGTGAAGTGATTGGTAAAGTTATCAGAGGCGGTAATGTCTTATTTGTAAAAAATGGCGTCGAGAAAAGACTATTCTGGGACACCGAAGCTGAGCCCGTAATCGGTATTGGAAAAGATAGATTAAAAAAGGTGAAAAATGGCGAATGAACAGAATCAGATAGAGGACATAGTTTCCAAACTAGGTGAAAAAATCAAGCGAATCCGATTGGATAGAGGCTTGTCCCTTAAAGACTTGTCGGTAAAATCGGGGATCTCCGCAGCAGCCATCCACAAGATAGAGTCTAATGGAATAATCCCGACTATAACAACCATGATGAAGATCTCCGATGCCCTAGGAAAAGAAGTAAGCTATTTCATTGAAGAAAGAAGGGGGAAAAAGGATGTCTTTTTTGTACCTGCTCGAAGACGTGAAAGCATTTTCACATTCAAGAAGGGATTAAAGCTTCATGGCGTTTCCGCAAAGAAATACGGAGAGTTCATGATGACGGCCGCCTATGCCGTAGTTGCTGTAGGGGCCTCAAGCGGTAGAAAACCAATGAAACATAGAGGAGAAGAGCTCGTATATTGCCTTAAAGGAAAAATGGAACTTCGAATAGGTAATGAAACATATACCCTGGGACCCGGCGATAGCATTCACTTCAGGACTGACATCAATCATAGCTGGAAAAATACCGCCGACACTCAATCAGAGTTAATATGGGTGCTGGCCGTCGAACCTTCATAATTCAGGACACAGAAGACAGAAGACAGGAGACAGGAGGCAAGATGAAGGATGCAGGATACGAGACAAATCGTTAATAGATAATCCTGCATCGTGCATCGTGAATCATGCATCAGTATTTATTTATCATGCATGTTTTATTAATACGATGGTTGCTAAAATAAAAAGCCAGAAAAAAACAGAAACTAGGACATTAAAGTATCTAGGTCAGCGAATTAATGAAGCAAACACAGTTGCGGTAGACAGGATCTTATCGGTTGAACCTGTGTTCATTGATGTTGATACTGCAGTTAATGTAATACCCGGCATGACCCCCGATACAATCCTCCACGCCGGTCCTCCGATTGAATGGGAAAGAATGTGCGATCCGATGAAAAGGGCAGTTAGAGGGGCTTTAGTGCTCGAGGGCCTTGCGGAAAATGACGAGGCCGCGATCCAACTACTAAAGAGAAAAAAGGTCAAACTCTCGCCAAATCATCACCATGACGCAGTGGGGCCTATGACTGGAATTATCTCGTCTTCGATGCCTGTCGTAGTTACAAAAGACTCAACCTTCGGCAATAAAGTCTATTCCACATTTAATGAGGGGGCAGGCAAAGTGCTATGGTTTGGGTCTTTCGGAAAAGAGACCCTTGATCGTCTCAAGTGGATTCGGGATATTTTTGGTCCCGTAATGAAGAAGGTTATCAAAAAAGCACAAGGCATCCCCATCTGGAGCATTCTGGCCCAGGGAATTCAGATGGGAGATGAGTGCCATAATCGTCACGCGGCATCATCAAATCTTTTTCTTAAAAGAATCCTAGAACCACTCGTTTCAATCGATCTTTCAAAAAAAGCTCTGTTGCAGGTCTATAACTTCATTGCCGGAAATAGCCATTTCTTTCTAAACATGACCATGACTGCCTGTAAACTCTCGATGGACGCGGCACGGGATATAAGAGAATCAACCGTTGTGACCGCAATGTCTCGAAACGGAACTGATTTTGGGATTCGAATAAGCGGACTTGGGAATAAATGGTTCACGGCACCTGCTCCTCATCTCAAGGATGCCCTTTACAACCCTGGATATGACTTCAATGACGGCGCCCCAGATATAGGCGATAGCTCAATCATAGAAACAATGGGACTTGGAGGGTTCGCCATCGCGGCCGCACCTGCAATGGCATCGTTTACCGGAGGAGGCTTTCAAGAGTCTATAAGAATTACAAAAGAGATGGGTCTAATAACTCTCGTAAAGAATCAGAAGTTCGGGATCCCGGCTTTGGATTTCGAGGGAACTCCAACAGGCATTGATTTACGAAAGGTCGTTGAAATTGGAATTAGCCCAAGTATAAACAGCGCTGTGGTACATAAAAGCTCAGGCTCCGGCCAGATAGGCGCGGGAATCGTAAAGGCCCCATCTCAATGTTTTTCGAAGGCGCTCAAGGCTTTCGGGAGAAAATATAAAGTGGCTGCATAACGATGAAAAACAGACTCCAATTTGCAAATTCCAAATCCCAAACAAATACCAAAATCCAAATTCTAATTATCGAAAGTTTTGGATTTGTAATTTAGTATTTGAAATTTGTTTGTGATTTGGTGATTGTGATTTGGGATTTAAAGTCCCATTAATGGTTGAGTGAATAAGAGGCAAAGGATGGCTATAGTCAGCACAGTTAAGAAAAACTTCTATCAGGATTCGATGAAGCTTATGCAGATCAGCCAAAAGCTAAGGAATCTTAGCGGAATCAAAAAGGCGGCAGCAATCATGGCAACTGATGCCAATCTAGCTATGCTGAAGGAGACGGGATTACTTAAGAAAGAAACTGATTCAGCCAGTCCTAACGATCTTATAGTAGCAATTGACGCGGAGTCTGAAGAAGCAGCAAATGAAGCTCTAAAGATGTTGGACGATCTTCTTGCCCCTCATCAAGCCGGCGCTACTTCAAGAATCGAATATAAGGATCTTGATTCAGCCCAAAATGATTTGCCCCAAGCGAATATTGTAGTTATCTCCGTTCCCGGAGAGTATGCAAAGTTGGAGGTTGCAAAGGCTGTTGAGAGGGGCCTCCATGTCTTCCTGTTTAGTGATAACGTATCAATCGATGAAGAGATTGAGCTCAAGCTTAGGGCCAAAGAGAAAGGCTTACTAATGATGGGTCCCGGCTGCGGAACAGCAATCATAAATGGAGTAGGACTTGGATTTGCAAATGTCGTCAATCGGGGGCCAATAGGGGTTATAGCAGCCGCCGGGACCGGAATGCAAGAAGTTACTAGCCTGATAAACAATTGGGGATCAGGTATCTCGCACGCAATCGGAGTCGGCGGCAAAGACCTGTCTGACAAGGTAGGTGGGATAATGACGCTAGAGGCAATAAGGATGCTTCAGGGCGATGAATGGACCAAAGCCCTTCTCCTCGTTTCCAAGCCGCCCTCAGATAAGGTAGCAAGAAGGGTCATAGATTTCATTCGTAAGGGTAACCTACCTGCTGTTATTTGCTTTCTCGGAATGAAAAACATTAAAGCTAAAGATTCAAAAATACGATTTGCCGAAAATCTGGAGCAAGCCGCACTTGCGGCAATTAAGCTGGTGGGAGCAGCAGAAACCGCCCCCAAAGCGCTTTCCGACGGCAAGTGGAAAAAGGCCGTCCAAGAGTGCAAAAACTCCTTAGGCAAAAGTCAGCGTTATCTTCGCGGTTTATTCTCTGGTGGAACCCTCTGCTATGAAGCCCAGCAAATCCTGACGCCAATACTCGGCAAAATATATTCCAATGCCCCACTCTATAAGCAAAACAAATTGAAAGATTCGAACGTAAGCAAGCAGCATACCTGTATTGATCTGGGCGAGGAAGAGTTTACTAAGGGACGCCCTCATCCGATGATCGATGCGACGCAGCGAAGTGAACGGTTACTACAAGAGGCATCCAATGCTGATGTTGCCGTGATCCTTTTCGACGTGGTGCTTGGATATGTCGCAAGCCCTGACCCCGCTGGCGATCTCATTCCGGCCATAAGTGAATCAAAAAAAATAGCAAAGAAGAACGGCCGTTCCATCGCTTTCGTAGCGCACGTCTGTGGAACTGAACAAGACCCTCAGGATCTAAAATCGCAGGTGAAAAAGCTGGAAAAAGCTGGAGTCATTATTCTTCCCACAAACGCTTTAGCGTCTAGAGTGGCAGCGTTAATAGCAAAAGGTCTGAAGACTTAAATAACTTAATAAGCGGAGGGAATGTAATGAAGGTAGCTGTAGTAGCTTTTGGCGGAAACGCCCTCATGGGGCACGAGGGTAAAAGCAATTATGCAGACCAAATGAGGAGAACAGATACGATATGCAGAAAACTACTCGGCCTGTTTGAATTGGGATATAGGATTGTAATCACCCACGGTAATGGTCCCCAGGTGGGGAACATCCTGATGCAGCAGGAATGTCTTATAGATTCTCTGCCGCCAATGCCACTTGACGTATGCAACGCAATGACACAAGGACAGATTGGATACATGATAGAACAGAGGTTAAGAAACATATTCGAGGAAAAAAAGATCAAAAAATCCGTTGTCGTTTTAGTTACGCAGGTGGTTGTTTCGGAAGACGATCCCGCATTTAGAAATCCGACAAAGTTCATCGGGCCCTTTTTCAGACAGGAGGAAACCGAAAGTCTCGAAAAGGAGAAGGGCTGGAACATGAAAGAGGATTCAGGTAGGGGTTACAGACGTGTTGTTCCATCTCCAAGACCAATAGACATAGTAGAAAAGGACGAAATCTCTGACATGGCAAACAGAGATTTGGTCGTAGTAGCATGCGGGGGCGGAGGAATACCAGTGCTTAGAGATAAAAAAGGGAAGCTAAAGGGCGTTGCCGCTGTGATTGACAAAGATTATGCGGCTGAAAGGCTCGCAACTCTCATAGGTGCCGATTCGCTGATTTTAATAACGCCCGTCGACAAGGTATCAATATTCTACGGAACACCAAAACAGAAAGACCTTGGAAGAATATCACTCGAAGAATTGAAAGGATACTACGATGAAGGACATTTCCCGCCAGGGAGCATGGGGCCTAAAATCGAGGCCGCTATGAAGTTTATCAGCGCTGGCGGAGGGAGGACGATTATTACCTCTATAGAAGGTTTGGATGATGCGATAAAAGGCAAAGGTGGAACAGTAATAACGCGATAAAATAATATTAATAAACCAGTAGCAGTCTCAGGGGATTAATAAATGGAAATGATTTAAAATCGCTACTTGAAATAAATTTGGTAATCGACTAAAGAGCTTCGGGGAATTTGCGAGTTGTGGAATGTATGAGATAATTTGCTTTATGGGACATTAAATCACCGAGATTCTTTTTGATCATAAAATTAAAATGTTGCCTTTATTGAACTTTTGTAATATGATGGAATAATAAGGGGTGTGAGTAAACCGACTAATCATTGGGATTAACGAAGCAAGAACATAGGAGGTGATCTAATTGAAAGTAAACAGAAAGGTTTTTGATGCTCATACACATATCGGAGAGTTAGCCGCATACAAGTTCTATGATTTAACAGAACCGGTAAAACCTACCGTAATCGAGTATCCGACTTACAAAGAATATCTAAAGCACATGGATGAATATGGAGTTGAGCGCGCGATTGTGATTTCCAATTACGGAGTGCCAGACTCAGGTCAACCATTTACATTGAATCCAGTTGTGATTGATAGCGTTCAAAAGTCAGATCGACTGGTCGGAGCTATTTGGGTTTCTGGTCTTGCAAAGGACAAAGAACGCACAGCGGAGGCTTTAAAACACGCTAAAGAGAAGAGGATAGTTGCGCTAAAGTCGACGTGCCTCCTCGGGGGCACATACAATCCTGGTGAATGGGATGAGGAAATGCGAGCGATATGGGAAAGCATCATTAATGCTGCCGAGCAAAATGATCTTGTCTTGCACATACATACAAGCCCTGGCGGAGGGTCTGACATCTCAAATGCACTCGAGCTGGTAAAGAAGTATGGGAAAAGAATTAAGATACATCTGGTACACATGGGTGGATTTGTCAGTGGACATATAAAGCTGGTGCCAAAATTTATTAATTTGGTGAAAGAAGGTTTTAAGGTATATACGGATACAACATGGGCAGTTGGCTTTGGGTCACGCTGGTTATTGAGTGAGATTGAAAGAACCGGAGTTGGTTCTGATAACGTCCTTTTTGCATCCGACACTCCCTGGAGTGACTTTCCTTCGGAGTTCTGGAAGATTGAGGGCGCAGATATTTCTGAGGAATTAAAAAATAAGATTTTTTGGGAGAACGCCCAGAAGCTTTATTCTAAATAAGATTAGGTAGTCAGAAGTCAGAATTCATGATAAAGTCGAGTTATCTTCTGAATCGTGGATTCTGACTTCTAAATTCTAACTAATTAAGGAGGTAGTAAAAATGGCAGTCGACAGAGTAAAAGGAGAGAAACCAACTAAAGGAAAGGCGTTGGTAGATTACGAGGAGAAGGTATTCCCGGATCATAAAGCAAAACCAGGGGAAAAGGCGTTATTCCTTATCCACTCGGTGCCCTATGAAGGTTCTGTGGCCGGTATTAACATGCTTACAGCTATAAGGGCGAAAAAGAAGGGTTATGATGTTAGTGTGCTCTTTTACGGCCCGGCTTCTGGCATACCAGTATATCGGGGCTGGCCCAATGTTGGAGACGACGGTTATGGTGCTGGGATACAATTATATCCAAACCTGGTAGCAAGATTGATTAATGAAGGAATAACGGTCTATGCATGTCGCTTTTCGGCTGCTTCGCTTTGCGGTCTCAGAGAAGACGACTTTCTGGAGGGTGTAAGACCGATACATCCGACTGACATTCTTGACATTGTGATCGAACACCATAGGGCTGGTGCAATGTTATTCAGCACCTGGACTGTTTGAGAACAATCTATTTGATAACAGTTAGGTTTTTTGATATTTATTTTTCAGAGATACTACAAAACGATCATTCTTTGGTCTGCAAGCCAGGTCGGTAGAGTGGTTGACTGGGTAATATCGCGAAACTTATCCGGGGGTGATAAATGGATCCAAGATCCCTGAAAGTGGAGTTGCAGAGTTACGGCGTGAGAATCCCTGACACGAGAGATATAAGGAGGGGTGGAGCAGGACCTACGGGCGGAATACATCTAAAGATTCTTCCCGACAGTGAAGCGAACATTCCGGTGGTTGGGGGTTTCCTGGATTCCTCACCCTACTATCTCGACCAGATTAATGGAGAGTACTGGGTGTTTCGAAATGATATAGCTCTAGCTCAGGTCGAGCTGATGAAGGACGCTAATTTCTATGATTACAAAACATCAAATGGAATTCCGATGCAGAAAATTGGTCTACTGCACTGCCCGACAACCTTTGCGACCACCCTTCTTCAGACCTGCGACTTCTGGGTGGATGAGAGGAGATGTAAGTTCTGTGGTATTGAGCTTACACTTAAGGATAGGAGCACAGTTGGTTTCAAAAATGCAAAAAGCCTTGTTGAAACTATTTTGCTTGCCAAGAAACTCGATGGAGTTTCAAACATCGTTTTTACCTCCGGAGTTGCTCCCGATGAGGAAAAGGCATTACGAAAGTATGCCGAAATATGTTCGGAAGTGAAGAGATTCACGGGTCTGCCGATACAGCTTCAAATTATACCCCCTGAGGATCTGACCTGGCTTAAAAGACTAAAGGAATCTGGAGTCGACGCCTTGGGGGTTCATATAGAGACGTTTGACCCCGATGTATTTGAAAAAATCACCCCTGGTAAAGCGAGAATTGGATTTGACAGGTACGTGGAGACATGGAAGGAAGCGGTGAATGTTTTCGGCAGGTGGCAGGTAAGTACGTATGTTTTAGTAGGGCTCGGAGAGAAGCTAGAAACAATAATAGAAGGGGCGGCATTATGTGCTGATTTGGGAGTGTATCCCTTTATCGTTCCATTCCGACCAATTGCTGGAACGCCGATGGAGAATGTAAAACCCCCAGAGCCAGAAATTATGAACTACGTTTACACAGAAGCCGCGAAGGTTCTTGCAAAATACGATGGGGGGTCAAAGAGCAGCGGTGCGGGTTGTGTGAGCTGTGGCGAGTGCTCAGCCCTTCCTGACTTCGAAAAGACATTTAAGGAAAGTGAAGTTAAATTCAAAGGATTTATTAAAAAGAATAAGGTTAGCTGAAATATTCTGAAGACATAATCTGGTAGTAAACACATGGTAACAGAAGATTGTAAGGAACGCATATATGCGTTCCCTACTGTTACCTGTTTAATTCATCAAAATTGGATTTCCGATTTGAGTGAGGTAACCATATGATGGCTCAAAACACGCTACGTATCATCGTTGTAGGAGGAGGCGCCGGTGGGATTTCCTCCGCCTCGACTTCCAAGGTTATCGCCCCGGATTCCAAAGTTACTCTATTCACAGAATATGAAGATGTAGCCTACAGTCCGTGCGGTATCCCTTTCGTACATGGAAGAGAAATTCCAGATTTCAAAAATCTGTTTCTCCAGACCTCAGAGCACTATGCAGAGGTAGGGATTGATCTGAAACTCGAAACGACTGTTACGGGCATCGATGTAAAAAATAGGACTGTCAACGTTGGTTCAGATGTCTTCGAATGGGATAGGCTGATTCTCGCAACTGGTTTTGAATATGAAAAGCCGGAAATTCCCGGTATAGGACTCGAAGGGCTCCACTATGTTAAGAACATCCGTCGCGCAATGGAATTTGACAAGATTCTTGATCAGCTAAAGAAGGCTGTTGTAATGTCTGCAACACCTCTAGGAATTGAAATGACCGGGGCTCTCGCCCAGAGGGGCCTCGAGACCCATCTTGTGGACGAGGGGGCATGGATAATGTCTGATGTGGCCGATCCTGATATAGTCGAACCAGTACAGCAGTCTCTCGAGGAACTCGGTGCAAAACTCCATTTTGGCACTAAGGTCTTGGAGTTTAAAGGCTCGAATGGAAAGGTAACCTCCGTAGTTACAAACAATGGCGACATCGATTGCGATGTTGTAATCGTTGCCACTCATAAGGTGCCAAACAACAGGCTCGCAAAGGCTGCAGGTTTAGACATAGGAGCAACCGGAGGAATCCTCGTAGATGATCATATGCGCACATCCGTCAAAGATGTCTATGCAGCGGGGGACTGCATAGAAGTCGTCCATGGCGTAACTGATTTACCGATACAAGGCCTGTCCGGGAGCCACGCCTATTCCCAGGGAAGGGTTGCAGGTGCGAATGCCACGGGTGATGACCGGGCTTACGATCCGGTCTATATACCCTGGGGTATGGTAGGAGGACACGTTCAGTTAGGGGGTGTTTCCCTTGGCGAAACGCTTCATAAGGCTTTAGGAATTCCTCACTTCGTTGCCTTTGCTCAAGGGATATCCAGGGCCAGATACTATCCGGGAGTTAGCAGAATACGCGTTAAGCTCATCGCTGACCCGAAAACACTTCGAGTCATGGGTGCGCAGATGTCGGGCGGCGAGGGAATCAAGGAACGAGCGGACTTCCTCGCATTCACGATCAAACGCGGAGCCACACTGCATGATTATGCATGGATGGAAAACGTTTATTCACCCCCAATCGGAGCTCTGATGGAGCCAATAGCGCTCGCAGCCCAGGCTGGACTGGCAGAGCTGGCCAGGAGAAGATACGAAGCCCCCGAGTTTGCCGGCACATAGTCAAGAGGTAATAATATTGGCAGAAAACAGATCTTTCAGTCAATGGTTGAGAAAAAACGCTGAAAAGTACCTGCTGGAGGCTGCGGCCGATGATCTAATAGCCCGCTATCCCGATCTTTGCGCAAAGCCTTACCGCGAAGAGGGGCTTGGTCCCCTTTTTTGGAGGAAGGTATTCGTTCCACTCTATACCTCGATTCCCTGGAGCGTTCGTAAAAAGATTATCCTTCTTACCGCATACCCGGGTGGAAAACGCCCCCACTGGAAGAGTTTTACTTAATTCCGATGCCATTAATTGCAGAATCCGTAGGTTATAAGGCCAAGAAGGCCCTACAGAATTCCCGAACGAAATCTAAGATACATAGCGTATTCGATCACGCCTTTTATATTGAGGTTGATGAAAACAAATTGATTAATGTAATAACGACTTTATCGTACATGAGTTCAACCTCTGTTCTCGTAAAGAATACAAAAATGAAGAGTTTTAAGCAATTGAATATTAAAGAAGGCATGCAAGTTACCGCAGACGATCGTCATATTGTGATCGGAGACAAGCCAGCAGCTATAAAACTAGATGGGTCCTCCACATATTCAAAACCCCAGGTCCCAAGAAAGGAATCATTAGAAAGTTTAGCTATGATAGGTTTGAATCTCAGGGTGCTTCGAGATGAAATATATAAATGCAGGAGCCGGGACGGTCTGGTCGATGTGTTGGAAAAGGTGGAAACCACGGGCCCGCTCAGTTTTTTTCTAAAACCTCAAGAGATAAACCTTTCCGAAAGAGCAAGGCCTCATATTGAAAGACTAATGTGGGGCCTCTACTGGGGCGATTCCGAGATGGTACTATCGAATGCCCGGTTGCTTCTAGGATTAGGTCCGGGACTAACGCCCTCATGTGATGACTTTTTGGCGGGTTTGCTGATGAGTTTAAACTTCGCGGGCAAAGTACTCCTAAAGGATATTAAGAAGGAAACGGAGTTTTATAAGATGATTTCTAACCAAATCTACAGGTCCGCAAAATCAAAAACAACTATATACAGCCTAAATAATTTAGAAGGTGCTTGCTATGGTGAAGGGCCTAATGCAGCTGTGGATTTAATGCACAGTCTGCTAACAAAGGATGCAAATCAAGTTGCAAAGTGTACTCGGATCGTGCTGAAGATCGGAGAAACGACGGGCGCCGATATCGCAATTGGAGTTTACTATGGAATACGTTATTTGATTTCGCGATTAGAAGGTATAGAAGGCTATGATGAGATCGCTTAAGATAGCCTTATTTACATACTCAACTAAGCCAAGAGGGGGCGTCGTACATACGCTCAGATTGGCCGAGGAATTAACCGACCTAAAACATGAGGTACATGTTTATACCCTATCCACCGGGAATGGCTTTTACAGACATGTAGACGTTCCCCATACGCTTATCCCCTGCCCGGCGGCCGACTATCCAAGCATTGATGAAAAGATAGAAAGCTACATCCGAATCTACTACGAATATCTCTCGTCCGGAAACGATCTTTACGACATCTACCACGCTGAGGATTGTATCTCAGCAAACGCACTATTGGAATTGCGCGATAACGGATTTATCAAGTCGTTTGTGAGGACCGTCCATCACCTAGATGATTTCAATTCTAGGTCCTTAATCGAGTGCCAGTCGAACAGTATATTGAAACCCGATTATGTCATGGTTGTTAGCAGATATTGGGAAAGAGAACTGCGTTCACATTATTCCTTAAACACTATACTAACTCAGAATGGCGTGGATGTGGACAGATTTACAAAGGCTAAAGGAGACGAATATTCAAAAGAGTTAGCGAAAAATAGGTTTTCGGTTAATGGTTACAGGGTAATTTTGAGCATAGGTGGAATTGAACCGCGAAAGAATACCTTAACCACGCTTAGGGCATTTAACATCGCAAAATCCCATTTTATGAAAAAGGGTGAGCCGCTGGTATGGTTAATCGGAGGCGGAGAAACACTCTTTGATTACAGGGCATATCGAGATCAATTTTTTTCTCAAGTGGAGAGACTGGGACTCAAAATGGATCAAGACATAAGAGTTCTTGGGAATATACCAGAAGAGAATATGCCAGACCTTTACGGCGCGGGAGATGTATTCGTATTTCCATCCCTCAAAGAAGGATGGGGACTCGTCGTGCTTGAAGCCATGGCATCAGGAGTTCCAGTCATCGCTTCCGATATCGAACCGCTGACCGAGTATCTAAAAGATAGTGAAAACGCCGTTCTTATTCCTCCCATGGACCATGAAGCTCTAGCTCAAGAGATAATAGGTGTTTTGGAAGACAAAGACCTTCGAGAAAAACTTGCAACAAATGGACTGAGGACTGCCAACTCCTATAGCTGGAGGAACGCAGCGTTAATGCACACGGAGTTTTATAATAGAATTCTAGAAGGTCGTATACCAGTTAAAAAAAACGCATCCTAAATTTCGTCACTTGTATGCACGACGACCAACATCGCCCGCAGGGAATGGCGGCGAGCACCGTTGATTTCAGGTCTAAATCCTGCCCCCAATTCCGGCTGGGTGCAACAACTGGTTATGCAACCATTGTGACCGTTAGAATTGTCCTTTCTAGTGACTGGCACACAACTTCCTTTTTTGATTTAAAGTCACCGGACAGCACTGGGCATTTATTTATTCTTCTTTTCCTTTTTCAGTTTTCGTTTTTCCTTTGGATTAAGCTGGGCCTTTTTCTGTTGTTCCCTTTTGCCTTTATCTTTTTTTCCCTTATCGCCCATATCTGTTTCTCCTTGGTTGAAAATGACTTGCTCCGGACTGTAGCGCCGAAAACCCGCCTTCGGTTGCACAGGTTAGCCGATGAGATCGATTGGTGTCACGCTCGCCAATCTCTCGTCCATTTCCAAGCACTACCCGACATGCGGTATGACTACTAAATAGCCTGTAGAAATGCAGTATGATTTCCTATATGGCATGTTATACTGCAAATCTTTGATCAATCTAATGTTAAAACGAGTCTAGTTTCATGTCAAGATTTCACTCTATTTTTGACCTAGTTTTCTTCAACCAATTCACCGGATAACCTGCCCGCTCATCCTGAGCTCTATCGAACGATGTTGAGTCTTACGTCTTTGCACACTTCCACCCTTCGGTTAGACTCACAGCTCAGTATGAACGCGTTTTTGAACATTACAATCCTTACTACCGGGTTCGTCGTATCACCGAATCTGAGCCATTATCCCCCTCTCGAGAGATAGTACTTTAATCGGTTATATATAAAGTCGCACGAATAAATTCGTGCCTACAACTGCTTAACCTAACACGATAGGCGGGATATTCTTGTCCCGCATTCCAATGGAATAATTTTCTCTAGATCCGGGGTTGGAAAACCCTGGCTATCGGGACCGATGGCCTCGTCAGTCCAAATCAAGCCCGTTCAGAGACCGGGCGCTACATTTTCTCATGCTTCGACAAGCCTGTGCTGAGTAGTGAGCATGTCGAACTATCGAAGTGCTCAGCATGAACGGTTTTTTGACTACGCTTGGTAAATTTCTCTTTCTTTAACATAAAGCTACTGATTGACCAGATTCGACATCGCGGCTAAACTAGAACGAGCATTCAGGTTAGAATTAAATAAAGGGTCTTGACTAGTTTAGCGATATAAAAGAAGCTAAAAAGCT
>JBAUII010000100.1:0-2223 GCA_049682815.1 Thermodesulfobacteriota bacterium
TGCCCGGAGACGGAATTGAACCGCCGACACGAGGATTTTCAGTCCTCTGCTCTACCGACTGAGCTATCCGGGCAAATCAAATGAAGTGAAGATTTGATTAATGCTTGAACAAAATACATTAAAAGAATTCTATTAAGTGCGCCTTATTTTACCCAAACGGTATCTTTGTTTCAAGCCAAATGAAGCGTTAATCATGACAATTGAATATTACATGGCACAAATATTACAACAAATAAAAAGAGCAGGACTAAGCTACTAAGTAATTACTAGCCGCCCTGCCCTTGCCCACGCAAAAGAGGTATGGAGAGATGAGTAACGTGGTTTCCGTTTTTATCCTTACAATTCAGGCGCTCCTTCCACCGTTTTTTCCGGTTCGAACTCGCCTGTATCAAACCAATAAAGAAGCTGTGCAGATAATTCATATTGATTCTGATTTAACTCCCCATCCTTCCTCAGGAAGTAAGGCTCATTGGCCCAATCCCACCTGAATTCTCCTCTGACTTCGAGATTGTCCAGGTATTTGCCGCCTATCGCGAGACCCTTGAATGGTCTTACCGCAAGTGTTGGTGTTAACTCGAAAAATTTGTTCGCCGTAGAATCATTTGCGAATGTGCGGAATCGATTCCTATCCTTAAAGAACTCGCCCCTTAAAGTAAAATCTACCACATCTTTATAAAGATCAACGATGGCATAACCTGCGACTCCCCACCAGAAGGCCTGTTGATCATTAAGATCTAATTCAGCACTCGTAATCCCCTGCTGCCACCCAAAGTCGGGATTAGCTACCAAAGTGAGCCTGTCAAATAAAGTCACAGTTCCAACTATCGATATAAGATTTCGCCAGTCATCGAACACAATTACACCAGGGTCATCTTCGGATTCTTTACCAAAATATCCTGTCACTGCTATCGATGCAGCATTCAGCCACGGAGCGATATCTTCCGCACCAAGGGCGACCTGTGACTCCAGTGTAAAATTACCATCATCGTTTTTGACAGTATCCCACCCATTATTCATACCCAGGTAAAAGTTAAGTGGACCGGCGCCGTAGTGGGCTCTAATACCCGTGTGCGTAAAGGGTATCGCAAAACCAAAGAGTATTGAACGGCTGATGTTAGGATCATTCCGTGCTTCTATAACCTCATAACCAGCGAGTGTAACAAATCTACCGGCATAAAAATCGATGCCGTTCCCCACAGGGGCAATCGCATGTATAAACAATTGATAGGGACTTACCACATCGCTTTCCAAACCAGCAGCAGACAGTGGGGAAGCTTGTTCACCGAATAAAACATCGGCGCGAAAGCCTATCAAGTCCCAGACGTCATCACTCAATACCGGATCTTTCGAAAGCGATAACGTAAACGCGTTGATGCTAAACTGGTTTTGATTCGGATAAAGAGAACGTAATAGAATATCTTGATCATTAGGTTGATGAAAAGCACCCTGATAGGTGGTGTCCAAATAGAATCCGAGTTTCAGGGATTTCCATAATTTTACAAGTGCGTCGAGCTCTGTATCATGTTCCTGCTGCTTTACATAGAGCTCTTCCACCCTCTTGTCATCAGTGGCTTTCTGTGATTCTAGTTGCTGAATCCTTTGTTTAAGCTCCTCATTCTCTCTCTGATTTTGTTCGATCATTCTTTTTAATTCCTGTATCTCCTCCTTCATCGATTGCGCATGCGCCTTTAGATTCGACACCGGAATTAGAAGCAACGCAATCATCAAAAGCCGTAATCTAAAAAGTTTCATTTTGTCTATCCTCCTTCTAATTTTGGCGATTTTCGTGATCGCCACCGCACTAATGAAAGGCGGATTTTAGGGCAGTGGCGATCGTTAAGGGTTTACCTGCTTGACTTTCACTTAATACGCACCGTTCATGACACCGCAACCGATTCGCTCCTTTCAGCAACTCCCTGAAAGTCTGGATATGCTTCCATACCATGCTCTCCTATATCGAGCCCGTCATGCTCTTCCTCCGGCGATACACGCACCCCCATAATAACCTTTATTATCCCCCACGCTATCAACCCGACTCCAAGCGTGAACGCACCTACCGCCACCACTCCCACAAACTGCGCAAACAGAAGCTTCCCCCCTCCCCCAAATAACAATCCATCTCCTGTTGTCCCAGGCATTATTATCTCCTCCGCAAACAACCCAACCGCCAAGGTCCCCCATATACCGTTCATTAAATGCACCGTTAAAGCTCCTACCGGGTCG
>JBAUII010000101.1:0-12476 GCA_049682815.1 Thermodesulfobacteriota bacterium
GTATTCTCCTGGAGAGATAGTGAGGGCATTGAAGAGTAAAAGTGCCAAAGTGGTATTTAGAGAATTTCCTGAGGTGAGAGAGGAACTTTGGGGAGGGGAGTTTTGGAGTGATGGGTATTTTGTAAGGAGTGTCGGGGACGAGGTAACAGCAGATATTATAAGAAAATACATAGAGTATCATGAGCATAAGCAGTTAGTTTTTAATTTTTAAAAAATGCCCCGTGGCTCTGCCACGGGGTTATTTACTATGTAATATTATTTGTATGCCTAAGCGGTCAAGAAAACAAAATGAAGATATTAACCTAATTGCAAAGCGTTTGGTAGCTGACGCCACCCAAGGATCAAATAATAAAGAACCCTCCAAAGAAAAGCCCGAAAAGAATCCCGCCGCTGTAGCTCTTGGTAGATTGGGCGGTCTTAAGGGTGGTAAGGCCAGAGCTAAGAAGTTATCTGCTAAAAAGCGTAAAGCAATTGCTAAAAAAGCTGCGACAGCAAGATGGGGAAAGAAATAATTTTTGCATGAAAGACTTAGGTGGTTTCAGAAGTTGAATCTTTATTTACTTCTTCAACTAAGGCATCTTTCATCACATCAAGTATCTTCGTTAAAAGTCTAAAATTTTTCTCGCTCATAGGATGAGGAATTGAAATTGTAGCAACTGCTCCAATCAAAGGGAAGTGGAAACTCTTCATGACCGACCCATGCAACTTACCTGTTTGACTTAAGTTCTCCTCGTTTTTGTCAACTTCTAGGTTGTACTCAACATTCATTTCTTTCTCGTTTAATTTGGAATCTTGTGTTATTATATTATTTTTATCTTTAGAAGTTAATAGAGCATATTTTAGGGTTTCTTTAAGATTTCTTACTAATAATTTTGCTCCTTTCCTTTTAAAGCTAAAGTTAAAACCCTCTCCTAAAACAAGATTTCGCTCTAAAATATCATCATTAGGCAAACCAATGTTTTTATATTTATCCCAAATTGTTTTATTAACATTAGGTTCTAATGCGGCACGCTCTATTAACTTCTGTTTATCATCTGCATTTTCAAAAATTCTCTTTGCATGTTCAGAGATGGATATGTGTCTCTTTTCTTTTTGTCCTTTAACATTAATCAATCCATAAGCACTTAGGGCAGCAACAATCTGATTTATGTATCCTGAAGTTTCTTTTAGTTTCCACCTGCTAGGCAACAACGCAATAGGAACTGACTGTAAATCATCATGTTTATATATTTGCTCAGCCCGTGTCAAAGCATCTGGAAGACTTAAAGCGGGATAATTGGGACTACGCTTCCTAGCTTTGTTACTCGTACTTTGTTGACTACTATTTTGTGAACTTATAGTTTCAACCATATGTTCTAACCCCCTAATAGATAACGTTACATAAATAGTAATCTATAACAATACAATAGTCAAGATATTATTTTCTGTAATGGTATTGAAATTTAATCTACAACGGATATTCTATAAGAACTTTAATTGAAAAGGGGGATAAACAATCCCCCCGTACCTCAATGGCGAGAGGAACCGATTGCTAATCGGTAAGTTCCCAGTTCGACCCTGGGCGGGGGGACTTCATAATTATACCAGAATTGGAACTCAATCCTAGACCTTTTTATAAAACCTATTGACAATGCTTGAGCGGTCAAGTATAATATACTTATGAACAAGTTAGACATAAAGAAACAAACACAGATAATATCTGCATTAGTTTGGGCAATTCTATTAGAGCCACATGTAGAATGACTGGGACAGCTAAAGGTACAGTTATTAAGCTCTTGGTTAACATCGGAAAAGTTTGTTCAGCATATCAGGATAGGGTATTAAGAGATTTATCTTGTAAAAATATCCAATGTGATGAAATTTGGGCTTTCTGTCATGCAAAAGATAAAAATGTTCCTAATGATAAAAAAGGACAATTCGGATATGGAGATGTTTGGACGTTTACAGCCTTATGTGCGGATACAAAACTTGTTCCTACTTGGTATATTGGAAGTCGTGATTTGAAGTGTGCTACAACCTTTATGAAGGATTTAGTGAGTCGTCTAGCTAATAGAGTTCAATTAACAACCGATGGACACAAAATGTATTTAGATGCTGTTCCTACCGCATTTGGCCGTAATGTGGATTATAGTCAATTAGTAAAGATTTACGGAAAAGCTCAAGATGATGAAAACCGTTATAGTCCTCCCCATTGTATCGGAATCACAGCCAAAGAAGTGTCTGGCTATCCTATTGCTAAAAATGTTTCTACAAGCTATGTAGAGAGGCAAAATTTAACAATGCGTATGAATATGAGGAGATTTACTAGATTGACAAATGCTTTTTCTAAGAAGGTTGAAAATTTAGGACATGCCGTTGCCCTGCATTTCATGTATTATAATTTCTGCCGTATTCATCAGTCGTTAAGAGTAACGCCCGCAATGAGAGCAAAAGTAACAGATCATCTTTGGGAGATTGAAGATATTTTAGCTTTACTTTCAAACTGACCCACTATCTAATCTTAGTCTGATCAATAACTGAAACTGAGTCTATATTTTTTTGTGATCAATATCAAATAATCAAGTAAGAAAAAACTGTAAGGTTGGAACGGGGACATAGGCGACACTCTCTCATTGATAGAGAGGAAAAAGTGAACAGTGGAGGGCTGAAGCCCTCCGCTACATTGTTACTGCTTTAAAAGAAATTATTAAAGGCGATTGAGTTAAAGAAAAAGTCTGTCCCGAACAGAAAAGGGCTGAAGAAGGGGTTTAGCAAAAACGGATCTATAAATGGCGTGAATGTTGTAAATTGGGGGAAAACCGGAATGAAAACAATCGGTACCGCAGGAACAAAGAAAGGCTGAAAACCGAAGAACGGAGACGGAAAGATTGGTTGAAATATAAAAGGATTACTAACAAAGAAGAAGCTTGAAAGAGGAAAGAATGGCCGGAAAAAGAAAAATGAGTTGCCAAAAAAAAATGGATCAACTGGAAAGAAGTGACCGTGATGAAAATCATGATGACGGAAGTTGCGGTGGTCAGTTTCTGCGAAACCCTTATTATGATTGAAGCCTTTGGCGTGGTTCGCATTGTGAATATTTCTTCCTTCATGATCCCCCCCCATCGCAAAGCCTCGGCCTTGACCTGGAAAATCGACGGTCTTTTCCATGACAAGATTTCCAGTTTTATCCGGGCTCGTAAGGGATGCCTCTCTGAATCGAGACTGGGAATTTCTAAGGTTTATGGTTCTCTCTGACAGGCCCGATACCGACCTGGGATTTTGACCATCCACGAGTGTAATTGTTCTGGCTTCTTCGGAGATTGAATTTACATCGTTTGTATAGTGTCTAATACCATTATTTCTATCAACCCAATGAACGATATCTCTATTCGGAGCAGATGCTATTGATATTTCGTTGAGCGGTTTGACGCTCCCCTCTCTTCCGTCCGATCTGCGTTTGAGATTCGCATTTCGATTTGAGGTCAATCTCTTAGATATCAAGGATGCCCTTTTATCGATAATAAGGGGATTATTTAGTCCCCTGGAGATAGTGCTGATATTATTATTAGAAGAGGGATAATTTCTGCCTGTTTTCGTCGGTAATGTATCCTTTTGAAATCTAGATCCGACTTTGTTTAGCCTTCTAGTATCAAAACCCGTAGAGCCCTTATTAACGGGTGGCATAGTATTTTTTCTGGAGGCAGAAATTGATTGAAATTGCGGACTTGAGATGTTTTTCCCTAGAGTCGCGTTTGTCAGGTTCGAACTGGAATTGAATGTAGGTCCGGCGTTTGAAATATTTTGTCCGAAACCTGCTTGCCGGAGGCTCGAGTTAGCCATCGCATTATTCATCCCGACGCTATTTCCTCTAAAGCTCGAGGATGAGCCAGCTTGACTGAACCCCGGTCGGAAATTTGAGACCATCCGGTGTCTTCCAGAACCGATTGTCCCAACTCTCGCTCCTCTAATTCCTCCGCTAATTCCCCGGCTCGCAAAACTTCCCGCTCTGACGCTTTGAGCCTGTAGCGGATAAGTCGGCGACAACAAAACTAAGAGTGTAATTATTATTCCTAGAGTTCCCCTCATACTTCTGTACTCCAGTCAGGTTTCGCTACTCTTATAGTATACATTGTCATCGAAACAATTAAAGCCAAATGCCTTGAAAACCTGGGCAATTTCAGGTGATACCGGAATGAAGGAAACGATATTCGCTTATTAATACACATTTATTGGGTAAGCGTAGCATTCATAGTTATTAACTTTAGTTGTGAAAATTTGTTTCATCATCAATTCGCTACGATACTGTCTTATTGATCTTAGTGAACTTTTCGCCTATGTCTTCCACACGAGTCTTAGACTGCAGAAGTTTTGCTTCGTGTGTTTTATAAAAGTTCTTTAGCGGAATCAGCGAATCCAGGATCTGCATTTTTATACTGTCGAGGTCTCGTTCAAGCTGTGAGCTTATGCTAGAGGTCAATTCGGTAATCAACGTGTCTACTTTAACGCTAAACTCCTTCATCGCGTTCCTTCGTTTTCTGGGAAGTATTGCAAAAGCCGTAGCGACCACTGCAATTGTTGCTATTATTCCCGTTATGTCGACAATTATGGACGAGAATGCTGAGATAACCGCCGCACCGATGGCGAGGGATCCAACCTGAACTCCTAAGACCGATCCGATCGCGGTTCTAGCGGAGTCGACGAGATTGCCTCCGAGCAGGGCAGGGTCGATCTGCTTTCGTCTCTTGTCGATTTCCGTCCTGACGGTGTCTATGAGAAGAGATCTGTCGTAGGCGAAGCCCGTGTGAACCCTTGTGGATTCTGGCTGGATGGAGTCGCGATAAAACTCAAGGGAGGTATCCATCATTGTCCTCGCGGATCGCTCTGTCCAGCTAACCATAGCATCGAGATCTTTTTCCAACTCCGTTACGGTCTGAAGTGATACTCTGGACTCAAATTCCTTTGCGATTTTTTCTTTTCTGAATAGTTTAAGCACATTCTCAAATCGGATTAGATCATCGATAAACTCTATACCCCTTGTTTTAAATTCAAGGAGCCTTGTCTTGATCCTCTCCGTGAACTGATTTGAGTTATAGAAAATCTCTTCCTTCATTCCTGTTAATCTGTTTTCGAACTCCCCGAGCTTTAGCACGTCGGTAGATATCTTTTTAATGTTGTCATCAATCGCTTTTATTGTCTCGGTACATAGACTCATAGCAAATTCGGAAGATCCTTTTATTTTCATCCTGATCCGTTCTTCTTCTCCCAGAGTCTTGAACATATAGTCTTCAACCTTCCTGATTCCACTCCTTCTGTAAAGTTCTTCATCGGATGAGGCCCTTGCATTATTGGCAAACCTTGCAGAAATGGGTATCAGAAACGGTTTAATCTTGAATATTCTTTGTAGTTCGCCTTCTGTATGCTGTATCAGGTCATTTAGTTCATTCTCGTCATCTACTATATCAATCTTATTCAGGAGGAATACTATATTTTTAAGCCAGTCTTCTTTTATAAATCTTATGAGCTTTGCTTCGCTTCCTGTGACGGCTCTTTCTGCCCCGATTGTAAAAAAAACTATATCGGCGTTGGGTATGAAGTCCTGGGTTATCTTTTCATGCTGTTCGATTGTGACGTTTGTTCCGGGAGTGTCTACGATGAAAAACCCTTTAAGCCTTTCTTCGTCGATTGAAATATAATGGTAGCCATTATACTTTGATTCCTCGTCTGTTTCTCCGTATTTAATGATGGTTATTTCATCCGTAGTAGGAGTGATTCCTTCGGGAAGGACGTCTCTGCCCAGCAGCGCGTTTATTATTGTCGATTTCCCGGTGCTGAACTCACCGATGAAAACTACTGAGAAGAGGTTTTCAAGATTGTCGCGGGCGCTGTTTAATTTTCTTTCAAGTTTTTCGTTTGATGTCGATTTTATTTCTGGGACAAGGGATTCTAGCAGCGCCTTTTCCTCTAATATAATCTCAGAGTATTTCCTATCAATTATATTCATATTTTGTTCTAAAAATTTTTTGAGCCAACAATTATAACTAATGTCACTAGTAAATGGTATTTGAATACTTCGTTTCAGGCGGGATTCTAACAGTAACCAATTAAAATGTTGCGAATAATAATAAATGGCATTAAACTATCTTATTAGGAAAACATATTTTAGCAAATATATCGGTTGGGAATAGCATTTCAGTCGGTTGTATGACTCTGTTTGGATATGCTGAATACCGAGGTCCGATGAATCAAAAGGGTGGCCTAAGAGCTTATTGAAATAATGAACAGGTTAGCCTTTATCCTTTTACGTGGATTTATAGCGGTCATAATCGTGTTGTTTTCATCAGTACTATTTACTAATGTAACAAAACTTCACGCGACGGAATCGAAAAAAATGGGAAAGCCAAATCGGCTGATAAATGAAAAGAGCCCATACTTGCTTCAGCATGCGGATAATCCTGTGGATTGGTATCCTTGGGGAGACGAGGCGTTTGAAAAGGCCCGCAAAGAGGATAAGCCAATTCTCCTTTCAATTGGGTACTCAACATGTCATTGGTGTCATGTCATGGAGCACGAATCGTTTGAGGATCCCGAGGTTGCAAAGCTCATGAACGAGACTTTTGTTTCAATAAAGGTAGATCGGGAAGAAAGGCCTGACATAGATAACATCTATATGACGGTATGTCAGATGATATCGAGGGGTAATTGCGGATGGCCACTAAACATCATAATGACACCAGACAATAAGCCCTTTTTCGCCGCGACATACATCCCAAAGGAAGCGCGCTTTGGCCGCGCCGGGATGCTCGATCTGATCCCGCGCGTGAAGGAGCTCTGGACTACACAGAGGGATGAGGTGACGAAGTCGGCTAATCAAATAACCTCTGCGCTTCAGCAGGGGCTAGGTAGTTCAGTACAGCTTGAGGGTGAAGAACTTGATGAATCTTCATTAGATAGAGCGTATGATCAGCTCGCAGGTAACTTTGATTCAATTAACGGGGGAATGGGGACGGCGCCTAAGTTTCCAACTCCGCATAATTATCTTTTCCTGCTTCGGTACTGGAAGCGAAGCGGTAATGAAAATGCGTTAGCCATGGTAGAAGAGACTCTTCAATCAATGCGACTTGGTGGTATATACGATCATATTGGATTTGGATTTCATCGTTATTCCACAGACCGAAGTTGGCTTGTTCCGCACTTTGAAAAGATGCTTTACGATCAGGCGATGCTGGCCATGGCATATATTGAGGCTTATCAAGCAACCGGCAAAAAGGATTATGAGCGGACCGCTCGCGAAATATTCAGTTATGTATTCAGGGACATGACTGATCCTGGCGGCGGCTTCTACTCGGCCGAGGATGCCGATAGCGAGGGAGAAGAAGGTAAATTTTACCTCTGGAGTGAAATGGAAATTAAACAAGTATTGGGTAAAGATGATGCCGAATTCTTCATAAAGGTTTTCAATGTAAGTGAAGCGGGCAATTTCGGTGAGGAGGCAACCGGAAGGACGACTGGAGACAACATCCTGCATCTAAAAAAGCCTGTAGCTGAAATTGCCCTGTCTCTCAATATTTCTGAAGAGGAACTTGACAAGAAAATTCAATCGGCAAGAGAAAAGCTGTTTACAGTCAGAGAGAAAAGGGTCCATCCTCATAAAGACGATAAGGTACTGACTGATTGGAATGGGTTGATGATCGCTGCCCTGGCTAAAGGAGCGCAGGCGTTTAATGAGCCAGAGTATGCGGTCGCCGCCGGTCGTGCGGTAGATTTTATACTTAAAAATCTCCGAGATAAGAATGGCAACTTGCTTCATCGCTACAGAGATGGAGAATCTGGAATAAGGGCAAACCTTACTGATTATGCGTTTTTGGTTTGGGGACTGACGGAGCTATACGAAGCTACCTTTGATGTTAACTATCTTAAGACAGCTTTAGAGCTGAACGGTGAATTGATCAAAAATTTCTGGGATGATGCTAATGGAGGATTTTACTTTACCCCAAACGATGTGGAAGAACTTATTGTCCGTCAGAAGGAAATAAATGACGGTGCAATGCCTTCAGGCAATTCTGTCGCAATGCTTAACCTCATCAGACTGGGAAGGATAACCGCAAATTCGGACCTGGAACAAAAAGCCGCAAAAATAGGTGAGGTTTTTTCAAAAGTTATCAAGCAGTATCCGTCGGCTTTTACTCAACTCTTGGTCGCTTTGGAATTCGGGATAGGCCCTTCGTACGAAGTTGTGATTGCGGGCGATTCGAAGGCAGACGATACAGTTGTTATGCTGGAAGCGCTGCGGAAGCAATTCTTACCGAACAAGGTTGTGCTTTTTCGTGCAAGTGAGAACAACGCATCCGACATAAGCCGCTTTGCCGAATATGCAAAAAATCACACAAGTCTCAATGGAAAAGCAACCGCCTACGTGTGTCTAAACTATGAATGTCAACTTCCAACAACTGATGTGGGGAAGATGTTGGAACTATTAAACGTGAAAAAATCCCGAGAGCAAAAGGCTTCATAAACTCTTCTACTTTTGTCCTAAATCTAGCGGAAACCTTCCTTTGATCCTTCGATGAAACTCAGGACAGGCCCTTCGGCAAGCTCAGGGCTCAGATGCCGGTTAGGCCTCCATTTTTTAATGTTTTATCAATGCGGGGTTGGAAAACCCCGCCTATTCCTATAGTTATTGATGACGGTCCTTGTTATGAATAGTCGGGACATTCTTGTCCAGATAGGTTTCCATCTTATTGATTTTATGAAGGACTAAAGTCCTCCGCTACATCTCTAATTAACCGACATTCGATTTTCTAATAAATTGATGTTAGTTTATGGTTCTTTTTTCCGCATGTAAGGTAAGAAGAGCATCTTTCCTTGTAGCTTGATGCAGTGAATTATCAGGCTATATTTGTAATTATTTTATAGGTTGTGTTAGAATTATTTAAAGGAGGATAATATGCATGTCTAAAAGAGGAGGAAGAAAAATAAAAGACCTCGTAGATCTGCTGGAAGATCCGGAGAGTTCCACCTATGTGGGTGGAGACTATGAAGATATCATGGAAATGCTTGAACAAGAATTATCTGCTTCAGACGACGAAGATCAAGAAAATCTGGAAGAATAACCCTCTAAATTCTTAATCTCATCTTTCTTTAAATAAACCATAAGGACAGAAATAGCAGCAGGCGTTATACCTGAAATCCTGCTCGCCTGCCCCAGAGAAGATGGGCGGATCTTCGAGAGCTTCTGGACAATCTCATTTGAAAGCCCCGGGATGGTTTCATAGGAAAAGTCCTTTGGAATACCAACTTGCTCGATCCTCTTGAATTTTTCCACCTGTTCGAACTGCCTCTTTATGTAGCCTTCGTATTTAATCTCCATACATATCTGTGCCGTTATGTCGCTGTCGATAAAGTCACTTGAGAGGGGGTCTATCAAACTGAGTTCTGTGTAGGTAATTTCCGGTCGTCTAAGTAACTCTTTTAACGTGTGTGGTTTCTTCAAAGGTGAAGATCCAATTTGTGTAAGGAGATCATTGACCTGATTGTTTGGGAACACCTTTGTTCTTTCCAGCCTGGTGAGTTCATTTTCGATCTTCTCTTTTTTCTCAATGAACTTATCGTACGCTTCATTCCTGACTAGACCAATCTGATGACCCTTTTCCCTAAGCCTCAAATCTGCGTTATCTTCCCTCAGGATGAGACGATACTCAGCCCGTGATGTAAACATTCTGTATGGCTCGTCAACACCTTTTGTAACAAGATCGTCTATTAAGATTCCGATGTAACCCTCCGATCGATCGATAATTAATGGTCCTTTTCCTTTTATAAGAAGGGCTGCGTTTATACCAGCGATAAGACCCTGTGACGCCGCCTCTTCATAACCGGTTGTCCCGTTTATTTGTCCCGCGAAAAACAAATTAGAGACATACTTTGATTCAAGTGTATTATTCAGTTGTGTTGGGTCTAAGTAGTCATATTCTACTGCATAACCGGGTCTCATTATCTCTACTCCTTCGAGACCTCTTATGGTTCGAACGATCTCGTATTGAACGTCCAGCGGGAGGCTGGTCGAGATGCCGTTTGGATAAATTTCATATGTATTTATTCCCTCTGGTTCAAGGAATATCTGATGTCTGTCCTTGTCGGCAAACTTTATGACCTTATCCTCTATAGAGGGGCAATATCTAGGACCGACTCCCTTAATATGGCCTGAATACAAAGGTGATTTGTGGAGGTTTCTTCTAATCACATCGTGGGTCTTTTCGTTGGTATAGGTTATGTAACACGGTAGCTGTTTCCTGCCTGTAATATTGCTGGAGGATGAAAAAGGAACCGGATGTTGATCTCCTGGTTGAATCTCTAGAATTTCCCAATTGATGGTTCTTCCGTCGAATCTAGGAGGTGTCCCAGTCTTCAACCTGCCCATTTTGAACCCAAGGTTCTCAAAAGATTCGGTTATCCCTACCGCGGGAGCCTCACCGGCACGACCTGCGGAAATCTTGGTAAGCCCTATGTGAATGAGACCGTTCGGAAATGTTCCAGGAGTGACTATGACGGCATCTGCGAAGAAATTCTCGCCGAGATTTGTTTTAACCCCTAAAACCCTTCCACCCTTGGCAAGAAATCCTTCCACCATTCTCTGCTTTATATCTATATTCTTTTCGGATTCTAGGACATTCCTCATGTATGTTTTATAAGCTTGTCTGTCCGCTTGAGTTCTAGTTGCTTGGACTGCCGGGCCCTTTTTTGTATTTAGCCTTCTAAATTGAATGGCTGTTGCGTCGGCCGCCTTTCCCATTTCGCCCCCAAGGGCGTCAATCTCCTTTACTAGATGCCCCTTTCCAACTCCCCCAATAGAAGGATTACATGACATCAGGCCTATCGTGTCAATGTTGGCTGTGAGTAAGAGTGTCCTGCATCCCATTCTGGCGGAGGCCAGCGCGGCCTCACAGCCTGCGTGCCCTGCTCCTACGACTATTATCTGATGTGATTTTGGATATGAAGTTGTCATAATCTTGTCCTTAGCTACAAATTTGGGATTGATGGATTTTAAATATTCATTAGCATCCCGTCAATTGCTTTTCAACTAGTGATTTCCCTGTTGCTACGGAGTCTTCCGCCGCCTGTCATTTCGAGCGTTAGCGAAGCAATCTACTAGTTTAATCCAATAATGTAATGGGTAATCAAACGCTCTGCCAATGCCGAAGGAGATTGCTTCGAGACTTTTTAAGTCTCTCGCAATGACACCTGAGTCGCTCAGTGTGCATTATGATACACTGCGATTTGTTGCATGCAGTTTCAGTTTATCTGATATACTGAATGAGAGGAAGTAAGGTTTGAATTATTAATCAGGCAAAATTCTTACAAAAAAATGGATACACCTAATAGATTATACATAGAGAGGCACATAAAGGATCATCCTCTTACAAAGAAGATAATCTCCAGGCTGCCCTTCGCGCCTGTAGAGTTTGTGGATAATTATAAAAATATCGGTGAGGGGAAACCTTTTCCCATACGGGCTTCCGAGGATAAGAATTCATTGGCTTTAGCCGAGAAGAAGGGAGAAGTTCTAAAGAACATAGGAAGAATGGAGAGCGGCCAGTACTACCTTTTCCATGAGATAGATTGTAAATATGATTGCGAATATTGTTACCTACAATATTATTTTCAAACCAAAGTGCCGGTAATTTTTGTAAATAGGGATGACGTTCTCTTAAAGATGGAGGAAGTTTTAAAAAGTCATCCCCGTCCCTATTTCCACGTCGGCGAAGTCTGTGATGCGCTCGCTTTTGATCCACTAACGGATTTTTCAGTGAGAATCTCAGGTCTTTTTTCGAAATACAAAAATGGTGTGATCGAATTTCGGACCAAGAGTACAAATGTCCATAACCTTTTATTATTGAAAGACCATCCAAAAAATATCATTCCTTCGTGGACGCTAAGTCCCGAAAGGGTTGTGAATGCCATAGAGCATAAAACTCCTTCACTCAGGGAAAGGCTGGATGCGGCGAGAAGGTGCCAGGATGCGGGTTATGAGGTCGGTGTACGATTAGACCCTATAATAATATATGAAGGATGGGAAGAGGATTACTGTGGGATGGTCGAAGAGATATTAGTTAAACTTGATCCTAGAGGAATTGATTATATTTCGCTTGGGACTATCAAACTCCACAAGTTGCTAATCGATGTAATAAGAAGCCGTTTTCCAGATAGCCCTACGGTAACTGCAGAGTTATTCCCGGGTGTTGATGGAAAGTATAGATACCTTAAGTTTCAAAGGGTAGATGTATATCGCAAGATCGCATCATGGGTAAGGGGATTCGATGAAAATATATGTATGGATCTTTCAATTGAAACAGATGAGGTAAAGCAATTGGTTTTTAATTCATATTGAATTTTAACTTTGGATATTAATGGACGGGCGCGTATCCGACGATTATATCTCTATTATGGATCATGATCCCATAGGGTGTTAGAAAGACGTCTTCTGAGGATTTATCTCGTTTTAT